>JBJKSH010000045.1:0-37360 GCA_046704255.1 Ignavibacteriaceae bacterium
TAATTTACCGGTTTTATCTTTAGCGCGATTAAAATTGGAGAAGAATTATTTATGTTTGAAAAAGAAATAAAGTTTATTGCTGATTTTAATCTGAACAAAATCAAAAGTCTTGGCTCATTTATAACGTTTGAAAAGTTATCAAACAGCGGAATACATCCTTCAATTATTCAGTATATTTCTGCCGAACTGGATTATTTGATTAATGAAGACAGAAAAAAGCTGCTGCAGGAATCTTTATTCGATTATTCGGGTTCGGAAGTAAACAAGTATTTTCAGTTGATTGCTCGGGAAATTAAAAAGACGAAAAAAATAGCTTATGAGGATTTAAAAAAACTGGTTATTCAAGCAGTATCGTTTAACATGAATTTTTTAGTTCGCCCGAGGTGGTCGTTAACCAAACTTATTTATAACGATGCCCAAACAAAACCGATTGACGAGATAACATTATTGATAAATTATATTTATTATTATGATTATATCAAGAACATTTTTATTTCATATTTATCCAAACGTAAATTATTTTCATTAAGCATAACGGAATTTGAATCCATATTAAATAAAATTGATAAAGAATTATTTTCTTCACAGCCTAAGGTGCTTGTAGATAATGCCTTATATACTATCGGAGAGTTCTTTAACGTCGGCGGTGTAAGCAAAATTAGAATATCCCCGGCTGCGCTGGAAATATTTCTTAAAGAAAAAAATATGATACAGTATCTTTTTAGATTAAAAAAAGCATTCCCAAACGATACAAAACAAAAACCGGATATCGATGAGTTAAGAAGTATTCTTTATGCCCAAACTCCTGTTATTAAAAACGAGCCTATATTTGAAGAAGAAACCGAAAAGGAGGACAATGAAATCGAATCGGAAATTGATTTCTTAAATACCGGTGTTAAGGAGACAAAAAACGAAGAAAGACCATCAATTCAACCGGACGATGTTCCGGTTAATGAGGAACAGGATTTGTTTGCGGAAGAAAATGTAAATAATTTACTTTTGCAGGATGAAGAATTTAACGAATCTAAAACAGAAATTATTGAGCCAGAAGATGATTCTTTACCTGAAATAGAAACTGCAGACGGTAATGAAAATAAAAAAAATCTGGTTGATGAAAATTTGTTTGATAAAGAAACCGGTTCAGATACCGGAATTGATGAAGAGCTACTGGCACTATACGATAAAGAATTAGAACTGGATGAAGAAAAAACCGAAAAATCCGGCGATATAAAAAAAGATGAAGTAAGCGGTATTTCGAATGATGATGATTTGAATTCATTATATGATTTTGAAGACGAAAACAAAGAATTGTTAAAAGATTTTGATGATGACATAATTAAAAAAGAGGAAGCCGAGTCTTTTAAAGAAAATAAAAATGATACCGGCACTAAGGAGACAAATACGGGAGAAAAATTTGAAGATATCTTTGAAGAAGAAAGCACAGTATACTCCCGTCAGCATAAAGAGGAAATTAAACCAGCCGTAGATTATGAAAATAAAAATTTAACCGGGAAAAATTTAAAGCCGCCCGAAAGGAATAAGGATATTTTTGATTTCCTAAGCACTAAAGATATTGATAAGATTGTCGGTTCGGTTTTTAATGCAGACAGGGAAGATTTTGCAAATACACTGGAAAGACTTACGGAATGCCTTAACTACGATGAAGCTACCGAAATATTAAAAAGTGTTTTCCTTACATACCGTGTAAACCCGTATTCCAGGGATGCGGTAAATTTAACAAACGCCGTTTCCAATTATTTCGACCAGGAATAATATGTTTATTGATTATGCGGAAATTGAAATTAAAGCAGGAAACGGAGGTAACGGTGCCGTAAGTTTTAGAAGAGAAAAGTATGTTCCTAAAGGCGGCCCGGCAGGAGGCAACGGCGGTAAGGGAGGGGATGTAATTGTTGAAGCGCATCATAATTTTTACACACTTCTGGATTTTAGATACAAAAAGCATTACCATGCAAAAAACGGAGAGCCGGGCGGTAGATCCTTAAGAGACGGAAAGAACGGAGAAGATGTTATTATTAAAGTTCCGGTCGGTACGGTTATTAAAGATGCAGCAACATCTAAAATATTATTTGATATGGATTCGGATGGTAAATCTTCCGTAATTCTTAAAGGGGGAAAAGGCGGTAAAGGCAACAGTAATTTTGCAACTGCAACAAATCAAACTCCCCGGTATGCAGAACCGGGTAAAGCGGGAGGAGCTAAAAAAATTGTTCTTGAGTTGAAGATAATTGCCGATGTAGGGTTGGTTGGTTTTCCAAACGCAGGCAAATCAACTTTAATTTCGAAAATTTCCGCAGCAAAACCCAAAATTGCAGACTATCCTTTTACAACACTTGAACCTAACCTGGGCATTGTTAACTATAAAGAATTTCAAAGCTTTACCGTTGCGGATATACCGGGAATTATTGAAGGTGCTCATGAAGGCAAAGGATTAGGGCTTAAATTTTTACGGCATATAGAAAGAACAAAAATTTTATTGTTCATTATAGATATTACCTCGATTGATTATAGAAAGGATTATAATTCACTCGTAAATGAATTAAGCAGTTATAGTAAAGAATTGGTTAAAAAGAAAAAAATAATTGCATTATCTAAAGCCGATCTTTTGGAAGAGAGTGAATTAAAAAAAATCGGCAAACAAAAAATTAAAAATGCGGATTCTCCGTTAATTTTGTTTTCTGCTGCGACCGGAGCAGGCGTTAAAGAATTATTAGATTACTTGTGGAAAACCCTGAAAGATTCTGAAACCTCTCATTAGTGTTTTTTCAAACGGTACAGCCCGATGTTGTAAACATGTATTAAATAACATGTCTGAACTCTATCTTACATTTTAATTACCTGATTGTAATAATCAAATTTATTAACTGAACTTATGCAAGATGAGAGATGGCATCTTTTCTTTTTAAAAGGATTTCGATAAAAGTTCTATTTCTTTCAAAATATAAATATTTATTCCTTCCGTAAAAGATGCCATCTCTTAATTTCATATATTGTACGTAATTTCAGTTATTATCTTAATTTTCAGCAGCGGGGCAGCAACGAGAAGTCTAATAAAAAGGAAGAAAGTAAAATCTTATAGACTTTCCTTTCTTCCCGATTGAAAATCCCTTTTGTTAAGAAAGACCGGCTGCTTGTTCTTGAATTTGCGCAGCGGCCGATTCGGCTGCTTCCTCTTGAGAAGTCGTTCCGCTCTGCTTGGCGGCAAGTTCTTTTGCAGCTTCGGAAATTGTGGCAACAACTCCCTTAGAACCGGAGCTTGCCGGCTGGGCAGCTGACGGCTTATGAGCAGTGCCGGTAATAGAATAAGCTCCTCCCCCAAATCCAATTGAACTAATTGTCATTATTAACTCACCTCCTTTGGAATTTTATGAAAGATATAATTTGATCCGCTTGTGCAGGTCACGGTTTATTATCGGAATTATAAAGAAAATCTTTAATCTATTTCCATTCTCCGAAATTAAACGAATAAAATTATAGGGGAAAAATTCGTCAATCTAACGTTTTATTGCCGTTCTATTAAGTTGAATAGGAAGGCAGGATGCGGCATTGGATGAGGATCATGAATTAGTTAATGATAATATACTATATTGGGGTAAATGCTTTTGAAATTCAATATAAATGTTCATATATTTACAAGCTAAATTAAACGGCGGGGTAGCTCAGTTGGTTAGAGCAGTGGAATCATAATCCACGTGTCGGGGGTTCGAATCCCTCCCCCGCTACTTATTTAAGGAGTGAAAAATTATGTATATGTTTTTAGTTTTTTTAGCGTCTTTAATTTCCGTAATACTAATGGTGGTTGTATTAATGCAGGCAAGCAAAGGTGAAGGATTATCCGGTACCTTTGGCGGTGCAGGAAGTATGGGCTCTATGTTTGGTACAAGAAGAACAGCGGACTTTTTAAGCAAAGCAACCTGGTGGCTGGGCGGCAGCCTTGCAGTTTTAGCAATAGTAATTAATTTATTCTTTTTACCGGGTAAAATCGGTGCTAATCAAAAAGAAAGTATTATACAGAGATCTGCACGGCCGGTTATACCGCAGAGCCCAACTTTACCAACAGCATCACAGCCAAAAATGCAAACTTCAACGCCTGGGCAGCAAACTCCCGCACCTAAGAAATAGTCATTTGAATATAAATTTTTAAAATCCCCGTGATTCTAAATTCCCGGGGATTTTTATTTTTAATTCAGTTACTTTTTGTTAGAATTTCAACAATTTTATTTTCTACCTCCCGGTGCAATGTTAAACTACCCGACTTAAAATCGAATATCATACTCACAATTAGTTCATCACCGTCAGCAGTTTTAAGGTAACCGGATAAAGATGAAACGCCGTTCAAAGTTCCGGTCTTGCCATGGAAATCATTTTCTGCTGTAGTGCCTCGCATTCTGTTGCGCAGGGTTCCGTCTTTGCCTGCTATACTTAACGAGTTATAAAAATATTTATAATTTTTCAAATCGAAATACATTTTTTCCAAAATTCCCACAATAGCATCAACGGTAACCAGGTCGTACCTTGAAAGACCGGAGCCGTCTACAATTGAGGTCCCTTTTGAATATATTCCGTTGTCTTTAAGAAATTTTATAATTGTTTGAGTTGAATAAAACGAATTGCCCTGCTTACCGGTAACAGCAGCTCCTAAAGTTTTAAAAAGGCATTCCGCTAAAAAATTATCACTGTGTTTGTTAATAATGTTAATCAGGTCTTTTAATAAAATTTTTGATTCGGAAAGAACAACGGCATTTTTCGGTGTAATGCCCTTAACAGCAGGTTTATTTACTTTAATACCTGCAGCGATTAATTTATCACGTAATAATCTTGCAGTATATAACGGGGGATTGTCTATCATTTTATAGACGTAAACTATTCTAGTTCTTAAGCGGCCCCTTCTTCTGTACCTTATTTTACGTTTTATTAAAGTTCTGTTCCTATCTATTACCAAAGCAGATACAGGAGGAAGTTTGTAATATCTTTTATCGTCAACTATCCAATCTGCCCTTGTATATTTTTCGTCAAAATAATAATCATCACCTACTATATTGCCTGTAATTCTTTTTATTCCCATTTTTTTTAATTGCATCACCATTTTTTCCATGTCATCGGATGTAAAAGTAGAATTGCCGTAACCTTTTATATATAGGTTTCCTTTAATTACACCGTCCTTAATATTTTTGTCTGCAGATAAAATTTTAGTTGAAAGTTGAAAATTACTGCCGAGCAATGAAAGTGCTGTTATAGTGGTAAAAAGTTTAGTATTGGATGCCGGTATAACCGGAAGTGTATTATTCAGGCTGTATATTGTATCCTTGTTTAACGGGTTGATTACAAGGATTGCGGTATTGGCAGTTGAAGGCAGCTTTGAAAGCACTCCGTTAATTTTATTCTTAATTATCTCTTTATCGGTTCCGTATGCCTGGGATAATAATACTGTAAGCAAAAGGAATATTTTTTTTAACATCTATAATTGTAATCTCCTAAAGGTATACGTAAACTAAAAAATTTGTTAAATTCATTATCTTGTGTATTTTTAACTAATTATAAATAATTACTTTTTAATTTTTTTTTGTATTTGCAAATATAAAATATTAGCAAAAAAATTAAAGGCTTTACTTTAGTTAATAATATTCAAAAATAATTCACTTACTAATATGGCGAAGAAAAAAATATTAAAAGCTTATGAAGATATGGATTTTCTTAATTCTTCCGACGCACGGATATTAAGAATACTTGCAGAATTTTTAGAACCGCAGAAAGAATTTAAAAGACATAAAATAATAGATACGATAGTTTTTTTCGGTTCTGCAAGATTAAAATCCAGAAAAGAAGCAGCGGCGGAGTTAAAGAAGTTTAATACCATAAATCCCAAAACTCCTAAGCTTGCGGAGGCGCTTAGAAAAGCCGAGCATGGGCTGCAAATGTCTAAATATTATGAAGATGCAGTTGAGTTGTCTAGAAGATTAACCGAATGGTCTATGAACCTGGAAACTTTTGCCAACAGATTTATTATTTGTACCGGCGGCGGGCCGGGTATTATGGAAGCCGCAAACAGGGGTGCTAAGCTTGCAGGCGGATATTCAATCGGGTTAAATATTAGCCTGCCTTATGAACAATTTGTAAATAAATATGTTTCTAAGGAACTTAGTTTTGAGTTTCATTATTTCTTTATGAGAAAGTTTTGGTTTGCATACCTGGCGAAATGCTTAATTGTATTCCCCGGCGGATTCGGTACAATGGATGAATTTTTCGAAATGCTTACCCTGGTGCAAACAGGAAAAATTAAAAAAAAGATGCTGCTGGTAGTGTATGATGAAAAATACTGGCGTAAAATTATAAACTTTGACGGCCTTGTTGAAAACGGAACAATAAATAAATCCGATTTAAGTTTATTAAATTTTTGCAATTCGGTGGATGAAGCATTTGGCTGCATAGTGAAGCATTTTGACAGGCATTATTTAAGCAAAAAGGAACCGGAGCCTTTGGAACCGAAGGCAGCTTTAAAATAAAAAACCCCGTTAAAACGGGGTTAAAACTTATAACATAGTGTCTGTTCTGTGTGCACGTCTTGCTGCTTTAAGTTTTTCCATTCGTTTCTTTATAGAAGGTTTAACAAAAAAAGTTCTCTTCTTATATTCTTTAAGAACGCCTGATCTCTCGTATTTCTTTTTGAATCTTCTTAGAGCCTTATCAATGGATTCGTTTTCACCTATCGTTATTCCTACCAAATTTATTCACCTCGCTTTGTTGGTATTTATAAATTTATTGATTCGATTAATTTTTTTAAACCTGATTTTTGAAATTCAACTGCAATGGAACTTTTACCGTTTGATAAAACTTCCTTAGAGACCACTTTGCCGAAGTCGTCCCAGTTTTTATGATATATAGCTTCACCAACGGAAAACGATTTGGTAGGCGAGTAAACAGTACAGTCTTCGTTTTCAATTCCTTCCAGAGATACTTTATTATCTTTAACATCTTCGGTAAGGTCTACAATCATAGTTTGTTTACATTTTTTACACTTTGCCCAATATTTATTTTCGTTTTCGGAACCCAATACTTCCCCAGTCAATTCCATTTTCTTTACCGTATTACAAAAAGGGCAAAAAACCTCAACATTTTTAACTCTCGCCATAGTCATTCTTCCTTTACGAAAATTCGAACTATAAAAATATGAAATATACTATGAATAATCAAGTTACTTTAATTAACGACTATTTATCCTTTTCAGTAGGTGTAATTACAAGTACCGGGCACTTCGCATATCGAATTACTTTTTCCGCAACGCTTCCAATAAGCGTATGCAGCAGCCCTGTTCTTCCATGAGTGGCAATTACAATTGTATCTATTTTATTTCTTTGAGAGTAATCCACAATTTCCATATAATCATTGCCTTTTTTAAGCACGGGAATTATGTCTATCTTACTGCTGCCTTTAATCTTATCGATTGTTTTATTCAGAAGTTCGCGGGCAGTATCTTCAAATGACTTCATAATCTTTTCTTCCGAAAGATCCAGGGAATGAATTGTTAATATCGGAGGTGTCTTTTCGATAACATGAAGCAGGTGAATCTTTGCAGTATATAGGACGGCTAAATCTACTGCATAGGATGCTGCAGTAAGTGATAGATTACTAAAATCCGTCGGCAGCAGAATATTTTTTATATTATGCATTTTTATCCTCTTAATTTATTTTTTAACTGTATTTAAAAAATTAATCCAATATCAAACCGTTTTTTATTTCTCCCGTGTTGTTTGTAATATTTAAAAGGAATCCGTTTACAACTACATATTTCACCTGGTTATTCTTTTTAATAATAAAATTCGGAAATAGTCCAATCTTTATATCTTCCTTTAGGCTATTATTATTTGCAATTATATTAACCGGCAGACTGCTAAATTTTTCTTTAGGCAAATTTGAATTTAATATTACATTAGTATAACCATGTTGATATAATTTGTTGAAATCAAGTCCTTCAATTTCCTTATAAGATGAAAATTTTTGGGGATAAGTTTTACCGGGAAAAATTTCCATACCTTTCATATCTAAATCTTCATAACCGAAGTAAGTAGATAAATCGCCGATATCTTCAATTGTTGATCTGTAAAAGTATGAACTGCCGCTTTCATCATTTTCCTCGGTTCTGGTTATGCCTATGTCAATAGAGTAATCAAATCCGTGATTATGGTATTTAACATTTCTAATAATCAAATTCATCATATCTCTTTCGTTAAAAGGAATTTTATCATAAGTTTCAAGCGGTTCTTTAATATAGGATTTTTCAGCTATACTGTTAATAGCAGAGAGGAGAGCGACAAAATTCAACTTTCTGGCAAATTGTTTTTCCGGGTCTTCTTTCCAGCCGCCGGATTCTATAAGAATTGTACTCGTTCCCCATTTCTGAAAATTATCTCCGAATGCACGCGGCTCAAAATCATCCGGATATTTTGCAATATGCCCGGGAATAAAATTAGACATTACGCTAGACAGCAGCCCCGTCAATTTAATCGCTTTTGAACGAACTTCGTTAACAGTTTTTTCGTAATTAGTTGCAGGAGCCAAAAAAGATAATGTTGCCGGCTCAAAGTTATGGCCTGCCGAATTAAAAATACTTTGGTCATGTAGGTTAAAACCGAAGTCGGCTTTTATGCTGTCAAAAGTTTCTTTTAATATTTTACCTTCGGGCGTTTGTTGGGCAATTGCATCCCTGTTTATGTCTATATCAAAACTATTTCTTCTTTGAAATACAGCAGCCCCGTCCGGGTTTACCATCGGCATAAAATATACGGTTACATTATTCAATATCTTTTCTCTTATATCATTAAAAACATCATTCGATTTAAAGAAATTGAAGATATCGAAGAATGCCATTGTAGCGGTAGATTCATCACCGTGCATTTGAGACCACATAAATATTTTTGTTTTACCGGTTCCTAACTTAATCAGGTAAATGTCTCTTCCTTCGGCAGATTTGCCTGCGGCTTTAATAGTAAAATCGGAGTTGCCCTTCAGCTGTTCAATCAGCGGAACTATACCGGAAAGCTTAACTCTTTTTGTTGTAATTGATGATTCCCGGTATGACGGATAGCTGTAGAATAAACGATTTGCAAATTCAATATCTTGCGCCATAGTTAATCCTACAAATAAAATGGTTGTAAGTAAAATAGATTTAATCATACTCTTTATAAAATTAATTACGGACTAATTTATTTATAAAGAATATCTAATGCAAAAGGTAATTAATTCTATAATGCCAAACCCATTCTTTCTTCAAAGTCGTCTATTAGTTTAAGCGGGTCCGGTGAAATAGCAAAACTATAAAGAGGATATAAGTTAGAAAAAGTTTTTATGGACTCTGCCAGGAAGTCTCCGGAAAAGGTAAGCTTATCTTTTAATGTTAATTGTTTCTGAAGGATTATATATTTTATGTTTTCAAAATAAGATAAATTTTTATTCGCATTAAATTTTGAAAGAATTTGTTCCGGTTCCTTTCCCAATTCATATAATCCGAATTTGTTATTGATATTAAATTTTTTACAGGCTTCAACAATATCATTTTTATACCTGTAATAATTTTGTTTAAGATATAAATCATCACCTGAAGAATTATTTAAAAACATTCCGTATTCAATACCGTCTTTATCAAGATAGACAAAAAATTCGCTGTCCATTTTAAATCTTCCGAAGTGAATAAGAAAATACGTTTTATAAGGAAAGCCTTTTGCAAATCTCATATCCTTGTTTATTCGCATTATTGTCTTATTAAATTTCGGTTCTGTTCTTATTGAAGGATTTAAGTGGTTGAAGAACTGGCCTATTGCGGTTATAAAAGATTTGGCAGGTAACACCAAATTATTATCGTAACGTGACCTGTTTTTGGCAAACCATTCGGTGTTATTGTTTTTATCTTTTGTAAGACTTGTTAAAAATTTAAATGCATCCGGCTTAAAGCCTGTAAAAGTAGGAACTTGAGTACTCAAAACATTGTTCCGAGATTTAAGGTAATGTAAAAGCCGCCCAGGTTGTTTTCACTTCTTCCCTGCAAAATTTCCACGCCTTTGTTAAATAAATGAATAATATAATAACGCAGGTTAATCCCAATTAGATTCGACTTGCTAATTCCAAAGTTTGCCCCGAAACCAATGTAGCCACCTGCAGTATAAATTGCATGTGCCTTGCCAAAGGAACTGAAAAAATCCTGCCCCTGATTATAAGGCGTGGTTAATACAATTGCCGGCCCCAAACCGATATTTATGTAAGGCCGCAGGTTATCATAAATTATATTTTTAAAAAGTCTGTATTGAATCCCGAAGTTTAACGGTATAAGAAATGCGTTGTTAATTTTTCCGGCGGTATAAGTATTGCCCCAGTAATCCACAAAAGTAAATTCTCTCGGGTCCTGGGCTTCGGACATGGAAATATCCGTAAAGCCGGTAATTAAATCACCTAATTTGTGCCTGTAAAAAGTACCCAAACCAAAACCGCCGTCGCTAAACATTACATCTATTCCCCATGCATCTGCCGGAAATTTTATCGGCGGCCTGGGCGGAGCCAATTCTCCTATTCCCTGAGCATTTACATTTAAAAAGGGAATTAGTAATATTGCTGTTAAAAGTAAGGATTTCATTTTACAATTTTTTTAAAAATGACTGTCCAAAAGATAGTTTCAACTTAAAAATTATTCAAGTGCTTATGTTATATACAAATAATAACAACGTTAATTACGGAAAAGTTGATGTTGACGAATTAACAAATAACAAAATAAATAATCCGGACCCTGCCTGGCAAAAAATAATAGAAGATAAAGAATTTATTATAGCCGGCAGTATTTTAATTGTTAACGGCTTAAACATAAGTGATGCTGCTTATGCTTCCCGCAAAAACTTTGATGTAACGCTGGTCGATTTTCAGGGAAATAATAATCAAATTGAAGAAATGCTTTCTGCCTTTCCTAAAATTAAATTTTTAGATGATGATGTATTTTCATTAAACGGCAGTCTTCCGGATACATTTGATTTCGTTTATGAAACCGCAATCAATTTAATTGATGAGCCGGAAAGGAAAAATTATTTAAAGAAGTTAAGTGGTTTTATAAAAACGGGCGGAAGATTAATAACAATTTTCGAGCTGCCGGATAAAAATCCGGCAGGTCAAATTCGGAATAACAGCCCGGTTCAATACAAAAAAAATATGCCGGATTTTATGAAACTGGAATTCTCTTCAAAGTATTCGGTTTCAAATAACAGCAAAGAAAAAATCGAAGTACTGCAGGTTTATTATAAACGTAAATAGAAAGTTAATATATGCCTTTAAATCTGGAACTAAAAGTTAAGTTAAGTTCACATGCGGAAATTAAGGACAGCTTAAACCTGATAAATGCCGGGTTTGTAAAAACTCTAAATCAAAAAGATATTTATTATAAAACCGGGAGCGGGTTATTAAAGTTAAGAATTGAGAACGGCGAACAAAGTATTATTAAGTATTTAAGAGATGAAAGCGGCAGCGACAGGTTTTCCAATTATGAAGTACTTCATTTTTCTGATGGTGATGCGGAAAAATTTTTTAATGATATTTTTCAAATTGAAACCGTTGTGGAAAAGAAAAGGCTTTTATATTTGTATGATAATACCAGAGTTCATCTTGACGAAGTAACCGGTCTGGGTAATTTTTTGGAACTTGAAACTCTTGTTTTGGATGGTAAGGATGATGCTAAAAAAAGATATAAAACAATAATAAAACTTTTATCGCTGGACAGGTACGAGGCGATTAAAATGTCATATAGAGATTTAATAATGAAGAAGATCAAATGATTTTAACCGGTAGCAAAGTTAAATCGGTTGACCCGGATCTTATTATAACGGAAAAAATAAACTCCGGAATGTTGAATGAGCTGCTGCAAATAGTACCTACAAACAGGAAAGTAAGATATTTAAAAAGAGAAATTATTTCTGCTTCACCCGGCAATACCACACAAAAAATAAACCTGGAAACTATCGGTACATATTCAACCAAATTATTATTTGCAGGCGGATCAAATAAAAGCAGAATGTTAAGTGAAGCAGCTTCAGCCGTACTGCTAAAGCAAAGTTTTTCTGAGTTTGCTGCAAAAGCGCAAACGTCTACGGCGGAATTGGATAAACGGGACGTAGGATTAAAATATTTTTCTAATTACAAAGGGGATATCCCGCACGGCACACTTCAAAGAATTAACAATGTAATTTCCGAATATAAAAAGCAGGGCATAACTCCGGGGCATCTAAGAAAAGAAGTACAGTCTCTTAACACTGTGGAAAAAAACAAAGGAGAAGACATTGCAAATATTTATGAAAATTATATTAAAAAGTGTAACAAGCTTTCCGTAAAAGAAATCGGAGATATTTACTATGAGCTGAATAAGATTGAACAGGAAGAGTTCGAATCTCTTTTTAGAAAACTTTACCCGGACGTAAAAATAATTTTACTAAACGGCTTTGATGAATTTACCGGACCGGAAATTGAGATAATAAATTCTTCGTCAAATATTAGGGGCGTAGAGCTTTATATTTTGTTTGATTATTATAATTATAATCCACTTATCTTTTCGCATCTTGATAGTTGTTATAACAAATTAATTGCAAAAGGGTTTCAGCCGGTTGTTGATAAGTCGCAGGCAGGCTATAACAAGTTTCAAAACGATGTAAGGGAGAAATTATTTTTAAGCAAAAATAAAAATAAAATTGACGGCTACCGGGAATCAATTACTAAAATTTGTGCAGCAGACAGAATTAAAGAAATAGAGTTAACTGCAAAAGAAATAAAAAATTTAATATCGGAAAAAGGAATAGAACCCGGTAAAATTTGTGTCACATTTAATTTAATTCAGAAATATTCACCGGTAGTAAGGGATATTTTATCGCTTAACGGTATTCCTTTTAACTTAACCGATAGAGTTCATCTTAGTTCTTCTCCGCCAATCATTGCTTTAATTAATTACCTTGAAGTACTGGAAAATGATTATTACTACAGGAATATTTTTAGAGCTTTAAGCAGCGGCTATCTAAAAATTAAAAATATAGATTCATCAAACCTGCTAAAAGCTTCGGTTAATCTGAAAATTATTTCCGGTTATGAAAACTGGGTAAACTCACTTAACGAAGCAATTGAAAGAAATGATGAATACGATGACGAAGAAGAATCTTCCCGCAGGATTTCAACGGAAATATACAGAAGAGCACTTAACGATATCCGGACTATTCACGAGAACTTAATGCCGTTTGCAAAATCCTTGAGCCTTAAAGAATTCCGGGAAAATATTTTTAACCTGATTTACTCAATGAACATTCCGCAAATGCTTGTTAATGAGATGAGCGACGCTACTGAAGAAAATATTAAAGCATTTACATCTTTACTGGATTTGCTTGATGAGCTGCTGGAATTGTTTAATCTGGAGTACGGCAGCGCTAAGAAATTTAATCTTTCATTTTACTTAAACAATATTCGAACGGCAGTTTCTACTTCAAGATTCAACATAAAGGAAAAGCCGGGCTACGGTGTGCAGGTTACTACATTAAATGAAATTCGCGGCTTAACATTTGATTACCTTTTTATATGCGGCTTATGCGACGGCGACCTGCCTACATTTTATTCACCTGAAATATTTTTTTCGGGCTCTTATGTAAGAGGCGAAATAATTCATCAAACCGAGGAACGTTACCGTTTTTATCAATCATTGTGTTCCTGGAAGAAACATTTGTATTTTACCTTTCCGCAGAAAGAAGAGAACAAGGAACTTGTTGAGTCGAGTTTCTTAAACGAATTTTCGGAATTGTTTTCTGTTAATATAAAAGATGAAAGCAGTTATTCAAATTATTTGTATAACAGGGAAGAACTGCTTGTTTATCTCGGTGAAAAAATAAGGCAGGGTGAACCGTTAAATTTAGACGAAGAAAAATCGGGAATAAATATTGAAGAACTTAAACATTCAATTGAAGTTAGTAATCTAAGAATGAATTTACCGTTCGAAAAATCTGAGTTTACAGGGTATTTAAACGACTCTATTTCTGCGGTAATTAAAAATAAGTTAAATGAATTTAAAGATACCGAGTTTTCTATTTCGCAGCTGCAGACGTATGCCAAGTGTCCTTATAAGTATTTTGCGGAAAGAGTATTGAACCTTGAACCCGTAAAAGAACCTACCGAAGAAATAGAAGCTTTGGAAATGGGAAGCCTGCTTCATAATATCCTTTTTAAATTTTATAAGGAAATTACAGGCAGGGGAATTGTTCTGAGGAAAGTTTCCGGTTTAGAACAACAGTTTGCGGAAAATTTAATATTCCAAATAGCAGAAAAAGAAATTGAGAATGCAAATTTTAATTCTCCTTTAACTTTTTTTGAGAAAGAAAAAATATTAGGTATAAACGGACAAAGAAAACATTCAATCCTTTATAAATTTCTAATTGAAGAAATAGAAAAAGATGACGGGTATAAACCCGAATATTTTGAATCCGGGTTCGGAAATATTAAAGATGATAACAAAGACCTGGCGCAGGTACAAAATATAAAAGCAGGGGAGGTTTACGTACGCGGCAAAATAGATAGAATTGATCTGAATTTTGAAGAGGAAAAGTACAAAGTAATAGACTACAAACTTTCCGGCAGCAAGCCCGCAAATGACGATCTTACCGGAGGCATTTCACTTCAGCTTCCTCTTTATTTGTTTGCAGCAAAGGAAATGATAAAGGCTCAGCTTAATAAAGATTTTGCTCCGGCATCGGCGGAAATTTATTCACTTAAATTTGATGATAAAGACTTCGGCAGTCACAGGGTTAGTCAATACAGGCTGAGCAGTAACACGCCGGATCAAAAATTAATTGATTACAATGAAGAGCTTATTAACATTTGCCTAAAAACAATAGAGAAATATGTAAAATTAATTTCAACGGGAATTTTTAATTTATCGACATTAAAAGACCGTGAGAACAAAGTGTGCCGCTACTGCGGCTTCAGATCCATCTGCAGGATTCAAGAAGTTGAATAGGAGATTCAATTAAAAGAGGGATATATGAAAATAAATAGTGTTTTGTCATTGCCTCTGCTGATAGCAATTAACATTTTTGCGCAGCAGACAACTTTCCGGGATTCATTATTAGACAGAATGGCGGGGCAATGGATATTAAAAGGTACTATTGCAGGTCAACAAACCACACATGACGTTGATGTTTCCTGGGTCTTAGGTCATCAGTACATACAATTACATGAAAAGTCCCATGAAACAAATGCCAATGGAACAGCAGCTTACGAAGCAATAGTTTATATAGGCTGGGACAAGGAGTTAAATGAATATACTTGTTTATGGCTGGATGTAACCGGAAGCGGAGGTCTTTCAGGCCGGGCTATTGCTCACGCAAAACCGCAGGGAGAAAAAATAGCATTCTTGTTTAAAGGAGAAGACGGAAGCGATTTTCACACTACTTTTTTTTATAGTAAAGATAATGATACATGGCAGTGGCTTATGGACGGTGAAGAAAACGGAAAGCCTCAGCCTTTTGCACGCGTAAAACTTACAAGGAAAATTTGAATTAATATATTACTGTTTATTAAAATCAATCGCCGGCGGATCCCATGTAATATCGGCGTTGATTAGTTTATGCTTGTAATATATTATTTCCAATTCCTGCGGAATAACTTTAATTAGAATCAAATCGTTAAAATCCGGGAAAGCCTGATTCCAGTATTCTCTTTTCATTTTTAACTTTGTTGCCATATCGTCTACCAGAACAGCCTTACCCTTAATTGCCACATAACCTTCGGCTTTACTGTGATTAGCATAGTAAAGTGTTACGTCGGGATTTTTCTTTATTTCAAAGTATTTTCTTGTGTGTTTGTTTGTAGCCATCCATACTACCATGTTTTCATCTGGCGGAAACGGATTCATTGTTCTTACGCTTATTTCGCCGGAAGTGTCAAAAGTTATTAAAGCGCAGTATTTTAAGTTTCCAATCATTTCTCTTGCCGCACTTAAAATTGTATCCCGTTTGGATTTATTATTCTCCTGTGCGGCGGCATTAGAACTGAAAAGGATAAAAGCCGTAAATACCGTAAAGCAAAGCAGGCTTATGACTTTGTTATCTTTCATCGTTGTAACCTCTGATTTGTTGTTGAAAATTATCTCCCGTTTTTTCCCTTTGGCATTCAACAAAGTAATACGGATTTT
Source organism: Ignavibacteriaceae bacterium (assembly GCA_046704255.1). Lineage (GTDB taxonomy): Bacteria > Bacteroidota > Ignavibacteria > Ignavibacteriales > Ignavibacteriaceae > FEN-1297. Next base: position 16,205 of record JBJKSH010000045.1, read on the forward strand.
GCAGTTAAAATCTATAATTAATTTTTGTTAGTTACACTAAATTTCTTTACCTGTATTACTACTTGTAAAATGAACTACAGAATCACTTACATTAAGTTTATTATGCAAATAATAAAAATTATTTTTACATTGTTTACGATTAGAAAAGAAAGTAATTATTATGTTAGTATTTTACAATGATAGCATATCAGTTTATCAACTATAACAACCAAACAAGTTTAGAACACATAAAAAAGTATGCAAAACACCGTGCTGTTTTGTGCTTTGATCTTGAGGATAGCATTAAAATTTCCGAAAAACAATATTACCGGAATTGCTTTAAGAAAATTACCGCCGAAATAGTTCCGGAAATTCCCCTAACAAAAATTGCATTAAGAATGAACAGTGATGCACCGGAATTTAATAAGGATATGGAAGCAATATCAAATAGTTTTATAAACTCTATTTTATTGCCGAAAATTGAAACTGTAAATCAAATAAAAAGAATCGAAAATTTATTTAAAGATAAAAATATCAGGTTTGATGAAATGGTTCCGATTATAGAAACTAAAACTGCTATGACGAACTTAGAAAAGATAGTTGATTTATTACCTCCCAAAATAACAAGACTGGGTTTTGGCCACTGCGATTATAATCTGGATATTAAAGCATTTCCGTTTTTCCATCAAAATAGTATAGAATATTGGAAGTGGATAAAAAAAATACATTCGGCTGTATCTAATAAAAATCTTACAATTATAAATTCACCTTATCTTGAATTGGATAATTATTCATTCTTTAGGTCTATGCTGCACAACCTATACGATATGTTTGGTCCTGAGGCAGGGCAAACAGCACTAAACTCCATGCAATCAGAATTAATAAATAAATTTAAACCGGAAAGCGAACATATAAATTTTAATGAACTAATAAGACACAGGCTGGATTTAAGAGTTCCTTATAAATATGAGAATAAAATTATTGAAAGCTATGAGAGTAATAATAAAGACAAGATGTTTTCAATATCGGAGAAAAGCAAAATTTTAATTTCACCGCATGAGTATCTTGCAGCAAAAAAATATTCTTCCGCAAAAAAATTAAGAAGTATAAATTTTACATTTGTCGGCGGATGTTTCCCGGTGCAATACGATATTTTGTTCGAAGATTTGTTTCATCAAAAATTAAAAAGAAGAATTGAAAGCGAATACAAAATTGAATTTAACATAAATATAATCCGTTATGAACAATTTAATACCTGTTTAAAAAAAATAAAAAAATATAATGATACTTTTCCTGCTGATATTCTTGTCTTTCACGTAAGGCCGGAACCGTTTCTTCGCCTGGTGAAAATATTCTACAGATATTTAAATCAAAACGGAAAAGTTATAAACTCCATAAATATTCCTTTACTCCCTATTTCAAACCCGGAAAAGTACGATATTTCAAAATATGAAAAGACCGTTATTAAAAACACTTATAAAGAAGAAACACGGTTCCACAAATTGCTGATTGATTTAAATTATTTAATCGGACGGTGTTTCGGAAATATGAATTATGCATTAAAAAAATATTATGAGGTTATGCTAGATATAGTTAAATATAGTAAGCAGACAAATATTAAACTGTTAATCTTAGGAATCGGTTACAGGAATAACACTTTACTCTCTAAAATTTTATGTGAAAAATTAAATAAGTATTTACAAGACAAGTTTACAGGCAAGGATATTCCTTATATGGAAAACCTGAGCTGTCTTTCGGTAAACACTAATCAGTATTTCCAAAGTAACGGGATCCACGCATCGGAAAAATATCATGAATTAATAGCTGAAATATTATTTAAAGAATTAAAGTACCTAATAAGTGAACAGAATAGTTCTGTACAGTATTAGACATAGACGAGTTTTTTCAGGACTATCATTTCATTAGCAATAAGGGAAGGCGGAAGAGAGGTAGAAAGGGTAATGATTTTTGACGGCTAGCAGTACTATACCGGAACCTTCTTGAAATAGGAGGTACTTATATTTTATTGAAATTTAAAAACATTGGATGTAATTTTAATCAATTAAATATTTAGGTATAAGATGACTACATTAAACATTGATACCGAAAAAAGCCTTTTCTATGCAAATATTGTCTATGAGATCCATACTGTAAGCGACAAAATAAATTTCTTTAAATCCAAGTACAATACAGACTTTGAATCATTTGAAAGCCAAATAAAAACAGAAAGTAAAGAGGATTTTGAAAAATGGGATGACTATATAGAATGGAAGGGTTTTCAAAAAGCGCTTATTGAACTTAAGTCAAAGAAAACCGATATAGAAAATGGAAATATTAAATTGGCTTGAGGCTTCTTCGATCGTGGAAGGATATAAAATTCAGGAGTACCGAACATTTAGGGACGGATTTTATATTAAGATTAAAGCTATATTAAAAGATAAATCCGAATTATACATTCGAGAGTATTCCGATATAAAGGAGAGAAATTATTCATATCACCGGCAAGATAATAAAGGGGAGATAATTATCAGATGGGATAATTCACCTTATCATCCCGAACTTGCGAATGCACCCCACCATAAACATGAGCATAATAAAAAAGAACCTCCTCAAGAGGTTACTTTGCAGAGTGTTCTTAAGACTATTTCAAATAATATTACTTTTTAGTCAGCCCCGCTGGGGTTAGGGTTGATATGCCGGTGCTTCTTACGGAATAGTGGTGTTACGGGAATACTTATATTACTGAATCATAATGGAAAAAATAAAACCAGCTTTAGCCACACTAAAAGGCGAATTTGGGCTAAAGCCCTTGAGTTTTGTGTTTAATTTTTTTCCCCGTCATAAACCTGACTACGGTAGGTAGGTGGCTAGGCAATTATAAATTATATTTTGCGTACTTCATTTGATGATTATTTTGTTAACATTAGGCAAATGTTCAGGTAAGAATTTTGTTGAAAATCTAAAATATTTCTTTTTTTTAACAAGAAATTAATTAAATTTTATTATTCCAATTCCGGAGATACTGCGTAATTAAAAACAGGGTTGATGTTTAAGGGTGAGACACTTGTAAAGCCAAATCGAAAAGAAAATATTTCAAAATGCTCCTATATAAATAGGTTATTATGAAAATAACAAAATTAACAGGTATGTTAGAAAGAAATATGAATCTGCCTAGCATGTTGGGGGTATAAAATAAAATCGGCTTAATTAATAGTTATACGCATAGATTATGGTTATTAGGATGAAAGAAACAACAAAATTTTTTACAGACCCAAAAGTAATTATTTCTTTATTTGCTCTTTTGATTTCAGTAGTTGGTTTTATTTGGACCTTGGCAAATCAATGGGAACAAAATAGACGATGGGATAAATTGAACGCAGCAAATGTTACTATCAAGGATGTAAAATTCATAAGATTTAAAGAATTGAGCAAAGCAGAAGCCATTAACACTCAATGGGGATATGACCCAACGATCTATTCGACTGAGCGTTTAAATATTTATCAATTGCCTTATTTTTTGACTGCACGTAATGCTAAAACTAGTAAATTGATAAAAGGTTTTAATCAAGTTTTTACAATTGATGAAGTTGAACAAGAAATAAAGAGAATTGGCTATACTGAAAAAATATTTTTAAGTAAGGCATTTAAACCACTTTTTATTTTTGAAAATCTAGGCAAAACGGATGCGTATGATTTATCAATAAAAATTGAAATTAAATGGTCAGAAAATGAATGGGAAAACATTTTTAATTCTAATGCAAAAATAACTTTAGCAACTGGACAATCAAGTAATGTTTCATTTGGCTTTGAAATTCCTGTTGAAAGTAAATTACCACCAGTAATCAATTACAAAATAACTTTAACATATAGAGATGTAAACAATAATTTTATCGAAAAGGAGATAAAAGCCAAGTGGACATCTAACGATAATTATTGGTCTTATGGAGAAGAATCTAGTAACAATGGAGATAATATGTAAAAATCCGTATAACCTCTATTAAAGGATAAAAGTCAAGAGGCAAAAAAAATTCCCGACTAAAAAGATTCAATTCAAAAAAAAGTTCTTTAACATAGTAATGACAAAAACCAGACGGCACCTGCAAAGAAACCCGCTCTTTGGGCTTGTAGGTTTACGTATCCGGCAGTTGCCTAACTAAAACATTTTGCGTTGTTTTGTTAAGCGGCATAGTTATTTTCCGGCTTCGATTTCAGCTTCGCCGTGACAAGCCGGGCGGTCGGGTTAGCCGAAAGGGCGTTAGCCGGATGGTTTCGCTGCAATAATTTGATAAACAATTACAATAATATTATTTATTAAATAAAGGAGAGAAGATGATGAATATATATTTATATGTATTGAACACCTTATCGGATTGGGAAATTTCATTTTTAACTGCTGAATTAGTTAGTAAACGATATTTTAATAATCAAAGTGAAGATGTGACTGTATTAAAGGTTGGAGCTACTGAAGCACCAATTAGAACAATGGGCGGATTAATCATAAATCCGGATATTACAGTTAATGAAATAGATACAAATTCAGATAATATATTAATATTGCCCGGAGCTGATACTTGGTTTGAGCAAGTTAATGAAAAAATAATAAAAGTAGCAAAGGAAAGAATTGAAAAAAGATTAAAAGTTGCGGCAATTTGCGGAGCAACCGGAGCTTTGGCAAAAATTGGTGCCTTAAATAATAAAAAGCATACAAGTAATGATAAAGAATATTTGAAAATGTTCTATCCGGAATATACCGGTGAAGTTCATTATATAATTGAACCGGTTGTTAAAGACGGTAATTTAATAACAGCTTCCGGATTAGCACCAATTGAATTTACTTATGAAATTATTAAACTACTAAATGTATTTAAAGATGAAACATTAGATGCCTGGTATAATTTATATAGAAAAAAAGAGGCAAAATATTTTTATGAATTAATGGATTCATTAAAAAAATAACCGGCTAACCTCTTTAATAAGTAAAAAGTCAAGGAAATAATAGAATTGGCAGGCAAATATTATTTGTAAAAAATGGTTATCTCGCTTGCCACGTCTTCTAAAACATTTGGCGTTGTCTTTCCATCCGGCATTGTTGTTTTGGGCGGCGGATTATTGGCAAGGCCGTTATATGGTAAAAATGAAGTCCTAATTATTTCTTGATAAGGACTAAATAAAAGACTATATTTTAGTCGAATAAATCGAAGGTGTAAAATGAAATTCAGTGAAGCTATTAAACCAATAAGTTACTTAAAAACTCATGCATCAGAAGTAGTCAGAGATGTATCAAATAACCAAAAAACCATGGTAATTACACATAATGGTGAAGCTAAAGTTATTCTTCAAGATGTAAAACTATATGAACAGACTCAAGAAGCTATAGGTTTGTTAAAATTACTTGCTTTAAGCGGAAACAATCTTAATAAAGGAAATTACAAATCATTAGATAAGACATTTAGAGATGTAAGAAAAAAAATTAATGAATTTAAAAAGGGACAAAATGAAATACAAAGTTAGTTTTGTCTCCGATGCCGAAGATGATTTATTTGAAATATACAAATATGTTTATTTTAATGATTCCGAAGATAACGCAGAAAACTTGTACTCAAAGCTTTATGAGAAATGCCAATTATTAAAAGAATTCCCCAAAAGAGGACATGTCCCACCAGAATTAAAGTTGTTAGATATTAATGAGTTTTTAGAAATTCACTTTAAACCATATCGTATAATATATAGAATTATTAACAATGAAGTCTTTGTACATTGTATATTAGATGGGAGACGAGATATACAAAAACTTTTAGAAGAAAGATTAGTAAGATAAGTTAATCAAATTGTCATATAACATCTTTAATAAGTAAAAAGTCAAGGAAATAATAGAATTGGCAGGCAAATATTATTTGTAAAAAATAGTTATCTCACTAGCAAATTCTTCTAAAGCATTTGGCGTTGTCTTGCAAAGCAGCATAGTTGTTTCCGGATTCGCTTTCAGCTTCGCTGTAACAAGCCGGGCGGATATGTTATCCTTAATTAAGTAGCGGGTACGTTGGCAAGCACAAATTTTAAAAATTTCAATCAAAGGAAAAGAGATGAATTATTTGCGAAATCATTGGTATGATCTAGGGATTGTTCCGGCTTTAGGGGTTGGCTTGTTTCTGCTCATTACAAACCTAACCGGCCTTTCCTTGTTGCTGTGGATCAGTTTGGTTTCGTTGTTCTTGCATCAATTTGAAGAATACCGTTATCCCGGTTATTTTCCAGGTGTGGTAAATGCCGTCTTATTTTCAAGTAAACAACCGGACAGGTATCCGCTGAATTGCAATACTGCCCTCATAGTTAATGTGGGAATAGGTTGGGTGTTTTATTTTCTTGCCGCTGTTTTTACCGGAACAGCCTTGTGGCTAGGTATCGCTACAATTTTGGTTTCTGTAGGGAATATTGTAGCACATACATTCATCTTCAATATCAAAGGAAAAACGGTGTATAATCCGGGTATGTTAACAGCGGATATCTTGTTTATTCCTATCTCGATATATTTCTTTTATTTTGTTATTCATAATGGATTAGTAACTCCCCTAGATTGGACTGCCGGTATCATTCTGGGGATTGTTCTAAATTATATAGGTGTTCTTAAGGTTATTGATTGGCTAAAGGACGAAAATACCAGGTATATATTTCCAAAGAGATGCCTAATTCCCAATAAGTAAAAAAAACATTAAATCGTACTAAAATACGGTTAACAAGGACAATGCATCGGAATAAGGTTCGGGCTTGTACTGAAATTGATATCATTGATTGCCCGCTTATAAAAATCTCTAAAATATTATATGAGTACCGGAATGTCATCCTTTTGCCGACTAAAGGTTTATGATATTTTGTTATATTGTCTTAACAAATTCATTTATTGAAAAAGCCGCTTCAATCCGGTATGTTATCAAATATGGAACGCTATATCCTCAACAGGATAAAAGTTATTACAGCACGATCTATCCGACGTATGATTACGATAAGTTAACCGTAATAAACAAAGAAATAGTTGAACAATTAAATCAATGGTTTAACTGAATAGAAGAAGGAGACGGCTGCATCGGAAGCGTTAAATCCAAAGAAGAAATTCAAATTATAAAGAAAAGTATGAAAAAATAGCAGAATGTTGTATTATTAACTCATGTTACGTAGAACTATTATTTTTCTGCCGGCAATCTGTAATTTGGATGGTAAATAAGTGTTATTTCAATAAGGTGGTTTTATTTGCCTCCGGTCAATTTATTTTATTTAAATTTATTTTATATATACCCGGAAAGAAAATTCGTTTTTATGAAAAAAATTTTTATATCAATTTTATTCCTAATATCTCAATTCGCTTTCGCTCAAAACAATTTCAAATACATTGTTAATATGGAGAAAAAACAGTTTGAGTACCAAATGCAGATGAGTGAAATTAATTACCCCAGTGATTATAATATAAATGTTACTTACTATAAACTGAATTTGAACCTAACATACAACCCGGATTATTTACGCGGCATTGTTACTGTTAATGCAAAGAGCAACGTTCCTTCCCTGGATAGTTTCTACCTGGATTTAACCGATACGCTAAAAGTTGATTCGGTAACTTCCGGCGGCAAACTGCTGAGTTTTAAGCATGCGGATGAAAAATTAAGTATTACTTTGGACAAGCCTTATAACATCGATGATGAGTTCTCCGTTAAAATTTATTACCAAGGAGTTCCGGTTCCTAACGGGTTCGGCAGTTTTGAATTTGGCAGCCATGACGGCGGGAAGCCTGCAATCTGGTCTTTAAGCGAACCCTACGGTGCAAGCGACTGGTGGCCGTGTAAAAATACTCCTGCGGATAAAGCAGATTCGTCAGATGTTTGGATTACATGCGATACAAGTTTAACAGCGGTATCCAACGGTTCACTTGAAAAAATTGTTAACAACGCGAACGGCACTCATACCTTTGAATGGAAGAATCATTACCCAATTGCGCAGTATCTTATTTCCGTAGCACTGGCAGATTATGTTAAATACACTACTTACTTTCATTACACTGCATCTGATTCCATGCCTGTTGAAAATTTCATTTACCCGGAAACTTTCAGTTCGGTTAAAAGTGATCTAGATAAGACTACAACAATGTTAAAAGTTTTTTCGGAAAGATACGGGCCTTATCCTTTTCTTAGGGAAAAGTACGGGCAGGTGCAGTTCGGATGGGGCGGGGGAATGGAACATCAAACGGCTACTTCTCTCGGTGCCTTCGGGCAGGATATTCAGGCGCATGAACTTTCACATCAGTGGTTTGGAGACAAGATTACATGCAAAGACTGGAAAGACATCTGGCTTAACGAGGGCTTTGCAACTTATTCGGAAGCAGTATATTTTGAGGCGACACAAGGCGACACGGTATATCGTTCAATGATACAACAGGACATGCAGAATGCAAAGAGAGCTAAAGGTTCTGTTTATGTTCAGGATACAACTTCGGTCAACAGCATTTTTAATGGCGATAGGACTTACGACAAAGGTGCCGTAGTTCTTTACATGCTTAGAGGAATTACGGGTGATTCAACATTCTTTAAAATATTAAGAACATACGCGTCTGATCCTAAGGTTGCTTACGGCGTTGCTACTACCCGGGATTTTGAAGCCGATGCTGAAAAAGTTTACGGAAAATCTCTTAGTTATTTTTTTAATGAATGGATTTACGGCCAGAATTACCCCAGCTATAATGTCGGTTGGAATTATACTTCTGCCGGAAACGGAATTTATAATATTACTTTAAATGTATCTCAAACCGTAAATGTAAATCCGTCATATTTTACTATGCCTGTTAAAATCCAAATAAATACATCTGCGGGAGATACAACGGTAACAATTTTTAATGATGCTCAATCCCAGCAATTTATCATTGCCGTTAAAGGCAAACCGAATTATTTAAACTTCGATCCTGATAATCAAATACTAAAAAGCATAAACATTACGGATACTGTTGATCTTACAAAACCAAAGTCTTTTCATCTTGAACAGAATTATCCTAATCCTTTTAATCCGGTTACAAACATAAAATACACAATCCCGGTGCAGGTAAGAGGATATATTCCCGTAAAGCTTGTAGTTTATGATGTGCTGGGCAGGGAAGTAAAGACACTTGTAAATACAAAGCAGGATGCCGGAACTTATCATATTCTTTTTCCTGCGGGTGCAGAGGAGCAAATGTATTCCAGCGGTGTATATTTTTACAGCCTTACGGCGGGAGATTATCATTCAACAAAAAAGATGCTGCTGCTGAAATAACTTGGCGCAGTCTGCGGACTCTGCATGAAAAAAAATTACTGCAAAGACCGCAAAGTAGAAAATAATAATGAAGAAAATTTATTTAATTATAATTAAGGAAATAAAATGAGCTTTTATTTTGTCGTTTTGTTTTTCCATATCTCCGGTGCTTTAATTTTGTTTATGGGTATGAGCATTGAATGGAACGGAACTTTAAAATTGAACCGGTCCGTTTCCGGAGAACAGGCTGGAGAGTGGGTTAAATTTCTTTCTCCTGTTAAATCTATGTTTATAAGCGGCGGGGTTCTGCTGCTTATTACGGGTATTTATTTAGCTTCGGCAAAATGGGGATGGACTGCATGGATAATAGTTTCATTTTTATTGTGGCTGTTTTTAACAATCCAGGGCTCGGCAATTACAGGAAGAAAATTAGGTAAGCTGAGGAAATTATTAAGTTCTGCTTCCGGTATGCATGGCCGGGAATTAAATGAACTTATCAACAAATTAAAACTAATGAATTTAATCCAATCCAGGCTTGCTATTGCTCTTGGTGCTGTTTTTATTATGACTGTAAAGCCGGATCTGGTAGGTTCTATAATCGTAGTAATTATTGCAATTATTTTAGGAATTATTCCTTTGTTATCCAAACAAAAATCCGCAGTGCTTAAACCGGAGGAATAAAACAGAGGTATATATTTGAAACGAAGTCCCGGTATTTTATAACTCAAGGTACCTACAATGTTAGAAAGTAAGAGCCGGCATCTTTATGAAGAGAATAAATATTTTTTTTAAAATATTAGAAATTTTACCAAAATCATTTTAAAAATAAAGATTCCATAACTCTTTTTGCGTAAGTTGAGTTACACAATATAAAATGATATCTGGATTTCATTTATTATATGACAAGTTGGATAAAGAATTTTTAAACAAAGCGGGAGTACTTCATGTCTGATGATCCTAATAACAAGTATCTTGAATATTTAAAAAAATTTCTTCTTGAATTAAAAGAGCTTAGGAAAATTAAACGGGAATATTTCTCTGATTATAATGAACTACTAGAGTACCTGAATAGCAGCCTTATGGATTATGAGGCATTTATTTCTTTTGTTATTAAAGATGCAAAAGACCATAATCAACTTGCAGATGGCAATGGGCCGGATTAATAAAAATTTATTCACTTCAGGCTTGTTTATAATTATATAATCTGCGTATGTTCTACACATAATTTACATCACAAAATTTCTTCACAATAGACTTTTATTTCACTTTTTTCATCTTATTTTCATCTATAAATGTTAATTTTTTGAATTTAATTTTCAACTTTTAAATTGAATAGAATACATTATTTTCTTTATTATATAAAAGAAAAATGTTAGACAAAATATTTTTTAACCGGAAAAGCCCTATATGGAGTAAAAATGCTGAGGAAAATATTTGTAACTTTAATCATTTCATTTGTGCTAACCAATTTTATTTACAGTCAGAATAAAAACAATTCAAATAACCGCGGTACAATTACCGGAAAAGTTTTAGATGAACAAACAAAAGCCCCTATTGAATTTTCAAATGTTATTCTTTCAACTTCAAAAAACAGCGGACAAGTTTCCGGAACCGTAACAAATAAAGACGGTGTGTTTTTATTAAAAGGAATTAAATACGGCAGGTATTTTCTGCAGATCAGGTTTATTGGGTTTGCAACAAAAAGGATAAACAATATTTTAATTTCAAATTCAAAGAATAATTTGAATTTAGGTAAAGTATATTTAAAACCTTCAGCAATAAATTTAAAGAGTGTTGTAGTAAGCGGTAAAAGATCGCCCATAACTTACGAGCTAGATAAGAAAGTAATTGACGTTAGCCAGATGAAGACGGCTATGTCCGGTACTGCAGCAGATGTCCTTCAGAACGTACCTTCCGTAAGTGTGGATATTGACGGCAATGTGAGCTTAAGAGGCAGCACAAATTTTCAGGTGCTTATTGACGGGCATCCATCGGTTATGGATGCCCAGGATGCTTTGCAGCAAATTCCGGCAAGTTCCATTAAAACAATCGAACTAATTACTAGTCCGTCTGCTAAATATGATGCCAGCGGAACAGCCGGTATAATAAATATCGTACTTAAGAAAAATACAAATCTAGGGTTAAGCGGACTTGTAGATATAATGGGAGGACTTAATAACAAATACGGCGGGAATGTAATTTTTCAATATAAAACTCCTTTTATTAACTACAATTTGGGTCTGGATTTTAACCACCGTTCTTTCCCCGGCAAGCGAACCGAAAACAAACAATTTATTCTTTCCGGCAGTACTTCATATCTGAATTCTAACGGAGATATGATTTGGGGAAGAACCGTATCGGGAATAAGAGGCGGGCTGGATTTTAATTTCGGTGATAATGACATTTTATCTATCGGAGGAAGATATGGTGTGAGATCTTTTTTAAGAAATTCAACTCTGAATTATGATCAGTGGTACAGTAATGCGCCTCAAAACTTTTATTATCTAGACAATACAAACCACAACCACTCCGGTACATTTTATGATTTTAATGCTAATTACCAGCATAAATTCGATAATGATGGAAATCAGTTGACGGCTAATTTATCTTTTAGGCATCGCAATAACAACGAAGCTGCCGCAAGTTATTCAACAATTGCAAGCGGACAAATAAACGGAACCAAAACAACGGAGCTTGGGCCCGGCAGCGAGTTAAGAGGAAACCTGGATTATGTTTTGCCTATAAATAAAAATGAAAAATTTTCCGCCGGTACGGAATATTTCACCAGGCTTAGGCAGGATATTAACAAATTGTATTTCTTTGACTCTACCAGCAATACTTATAATTTTCAACAGCCATTCAGCCACACTAACGATTTCAACAGAACGAGGTTTGCTGCTTATTCTATGTTTTCCAATAAATGGGACAGCCTTGGGGTGCAATTAGGTGCACGTACCGAATATACTTACCAGCTTGTAAAATTAGCGGGAACAGGGCAGCAGTTTTCTTTAAGCAGATGGGACTTTTTCCCTTCAATTCATGCATCGTACAGCTTTGCAGGAGGTACCCAAATTATGGCTGGTTATTCAAGGCGAATTGAAAGGCCGGACGGCGGCGACCTTGAACCTTTCTACACCTGGTTTGATGCGACCGATGTTCGTATCGGTAATCCAAACCTGCAGCCGGAGTTTATAGATTCTTATGATATCGGTTACCAGACATTTTTCGGCAAGGTATCCTTTTCGAATGATTATTATTACCGCTTTACGCATAATAAAATGGAAGACATTAATTCCGTATATGCCGAAAACGTAACACTTCACACAAGCGCAAATGTAGGGACCGATTATTCGCTCGGCGCCGAATTCAGCGTATTGTTTAACCCGGTTAAAATCTGGCAGTTCAATTTAACCGGTGATGTTTATGATTACAGAATTCAAGGCAATTTATTCAATCAATCATTTGCAAGAGAAAGCTTTGATTGGAATATTAAAACGAGTAATGATTTGAATATAACAACTTCTACAGAACTTCAATTAAATACAAGATATCATAGCCCTTCGGTAACTGCGCAGGGCAAATGGAACGGGTATTTTACTGCTGATCTTGCGGTGAAGCAAAATTTAATGAGCAAATATTTATCTTTAATTTTACAGGTTAGAGATTTGCTCCACACCGGAGGATGGGAATTCTATTCTCAAGGTACCGATTTTTACAATTACTTTCATTTCGTAAGAGAGTCACCGCAGGTAATGCTGGATATAAAATACAATTTTAATAATTATAAAGAAAATAACCAGTCAAACGGTAACAGTCAAGATAATGGAACTCCGGGAGGATATTAGAATTGATTAGCATTTCATCTCCATTTCATATTGGCATTTTATTTTTGTTAGGAACAATAACAAAAATATTTAAGGAGGTTTAAAATGAAATTAACAAAGGTATTTGGAATATTCTCTTTGACGGCAGCTATATTATTTTGTGCGGCTGCTTTAAATTTTGCTCAGGACAAAAAGATCAGCCTTAAAAAAATTCCGGCTGAAGTACTTGTCTCTTTTCACAAGGCGTATCCTAAAGCGAAAATAACAGGAACCAGTATTGAAAAGGAGAATGGGCACAGTTATTATGAAATTGAAAGCATGGAAGGAATGCAGCATATAGATTTGCTTCTGACACATTCCGGTAAAATTACCGAAGTTGAAGAAACAATTCCCGATAATAAACTGCCTGCACCGGTTATGAAAACACTAAAGGCTAAATTTAAAGGTCTTAAAATAAACAAAGCCGAAAGAGTTACAAGCGGTAAAAAAGTTACTTATGAGCTTTCAATTGAAAGCAATAAAAAAGTACATTATGTTGCTCTTTGGCCAAACGGCAAGTTTGTAAAATCTGAATCCATGAAAGAAAATGAAAAAGGTGAAAAAGGAGAAAAGGAAGAGAATGATTGAACATATTTATCTTCAATATTGACTTTTGGTTGGAGAATAATTTGAAATTAGCACAATTATATTTGGCCGTCATAATGACTGCTATAATCATAATTTTAGAGTCAGCAGCTTATACTGCTCAAACAACGGATGATAATAAATGGACTAGAAATTTTCATGTCGATAAAAACGATTTCGTTTCGGAAGGCGGTAATACTTTTTTTATTCTAAAGCCCGGTCATCAGTTGATACTTGAAGGAACTGAAAATAATGTAAAAACAAAAGTAATTATAACCGTTATGAATGAAACCAGAACTGTAGACGGAGTTAAAACCAGAATTGTTGAAGAGAAAGAATATCATAACGGGATAATTGCCGAAGTTTCAAATAACTACTATGCAATAGATAACCAGAGTAACAGTGTCTTTTATTTCGGCGAGGATGTAGATATTTATAAAGGCAATAAAATTATTAGTCATAACGGAAGCTGGCTTGCCGGTAAGAACGGCGCCAGTTTTGGGTTAATGATGCCCGGGGCAACCTTGTTAGGCTCACAATATTATCAGGAAATTGCACCGGGAATAGCTATGGACAGAGCTAAAATTATTTCCGAAAATAAATCTTTAAGATCTCCGGCGGATACTTTCAGCAGCTGTCTGGAGACTGAAGAATCTACTCCTTTGGAACCGGGCGTAAAAGAGTATAAAGTTTATGCTCCTAACGTTGGGCTGATTAAAGATGACAATCTATTACTGGTTAAGTATGGCTGCATAAAAAATAAGAATTAACTCACATGGTGCAGCGTTTAGGAAAAATGGAGTAGTGGAATATTGGAATAAACTCCATTACTCCAAATAGTATCATTTGTGTAAGAAAGGTTTTTAAGAATTAAACTGGTTTGGTACAATTAACAATTAATAGCTTGAGGTTATTATGAAAAAATTATTTCTGTTCCTTTGTTCTTTTTTAATTTTAATGCCTGCTGTTTTATTTTCCCAAACATCGGGATATAAAATAACAGGCAGCATTAATATCGGCGGAAAAGGCTGGTGGGATTATGCTTCCGTAGATGCACCGATGCACAGGCTTTATATTTCCAATGCGGATCGTATTCATGTAATTGATTTAAAAACAAATAAAGTGATTGGTGAAATAGACGGCTTAAGCGGAGTTCACGGGGCAGTATTTGCCGATGCATTAGGCAAAGGTTTTATTAGCAACGGGAAAAGCGATACCGTTACGTTTTTCAATTTAAAAACATTAAAGAAAATTGCGGAGGTTCATGTAACCGGGAAAGACCCGGATGCTATTGTTTATGATCCGTTTTCGGAAAGAGTTTTTACAATGAACGGAAGAAGCGACAACATTACGGCTATCGATGCAAAGACGGATAAAGTTGCCGGCACAATTAAACTTGAAGGTGGACCCGAGTTTGTTGTATCTAACGGAAAAGGTTTGATGTTTGTTAATCTGGAAGATAAAAGTGAAGTTGTGGAATTTAATCCTAAAACATTAAAGATAGTTAAGACATGGTCTATAGCGCCTGCAAAAGGGCCGTCCGGATTGGCAATTGATGTAAAGAATGAAATATTATTTTCCGGCTGCCATAATAAAATGATGGCAATATCCAATGCAAAAACAGGAAAAGTTATTACAACTGTTCCAATCGGCGGGCATGTGGATGCATGCCGGTATGATCCCGGAACTCATCTTGCATTCAGTTCAAACGGCGAAGGTTCTTTAACTGTTATCAAAGAAATTTCTCCTAAGAAGTTTAAAGTGGTAGATAATATAACTACCGAAAAAGGATTAAGAACAATGGCGCTTGATTCCGAAACACATAACATTTATTTACCGGGTATGATAAAAGAGAAAAACGGAAATAAGAGTTTTGGTGTATTGATACTGGAGAAGGAATAATTTAAAAATATTCGATAGAGTCGCAGCGCCCAAAACGACCTTCAAGGCTAACCGATAGAAAAACCATAAACAGCCTTGAAGGTCAATTTATTCACTGGTTAATAAAAATATTTTTCAATATTTTTAAAGGTTTGCAAATAGAGCTAATCTTTTACCGTAAAGTTTTTTAATAAAAATTAATAAAAAAATTTTTGTAGATGAAATTCGGAAAAATTTTATTTTTTTTAGCATGTTTAAGCAATTTTATATATGCGCAGTACAATTTAAATTTCTTCATTAATAAAGCTTTAAATAATTCTCCGGTAATTAAAGACTACGGGAATCTTTTCCTTATTAATAATCTTCAAAGCAAATTAGATGCTGCACAGAATTCCGCATTCCAGGTTTATCTTTCCAGCAACGTCTTATTCTCTCCTTATTTTAATAACAACGGAGTTTTATTTACTCCAAACCCGGAACCGAAAGCAATTGGGTATGATGCGGCAATAACAAACGGCGGATTGTATTCCGCACAAATAAATTTGGAAAAGAATATTTTTAACGGCGGATTGTTAAATGCTCTTAAAGAACAGCGGTTAACGGAAGGGAATAGTTATAAAAACAAATCCGTTATGGAGAAGCATAACTTAAGGAAACAGGTTACCGATTTATATTTGGGTACTTTACAATATCTGATGCTTTATAACCTTTCCAAAGAAATTGAAAATAATTTAAGCAGCCAGCTTAAAATTACAGGCGATCTCGTTTCAAGAGGCTATGCAAAAGCTCAGGATTATTTACTCTTGAAAATAGAGTTAAAAACACAGCAGATAAATCTTCAGCAAACATGGCAGAACTATAAAAGCGGTCTTGCACAGTTATATTCCGTCTGCGGAATTAGAGATACTCAAACCGTAAGTATAGATTCGGTTAATTTAAGTTTAACCAAAACACCGGCTTCATCAAATTTTTTAACGCAGTATTATCTGGACAGCCTGAATACTGCGAGTCAGCAAAAAGTTTTTGAAACGAAGTACCTGCCGCAGGTAAATTTATTTTTTAATGCCGGTCTTAATGCCGTAGAACTAAATGATATCCAGAGAAAGTTCGGAATGAGTGCAGGTATAAATTTTTCGCTGCCTATTCTTGACGGAAACCAGAGAAGTATAACACGTCAGCAAACCGATATTGCCGAGCAATCTTTAACTCATTATAAAAAATTTCTCTCCAAAAATATTTATGTTGAAAGAAAAGATGCGGAAAACTGGATATCATCATTAAAGAGAAATCTTAGCGAACTACAAGAACAGATTAAAGATTATAAAAAGCTGCTTGGCTTGTCTGAAAATGAATTGCAGCAGGGAAATTTATCTATGATAAATTATTTAACATTAATAAAGAATTACATTGACCTTAAGAAGAACGATATAACTACCGAAATAAATTATCAAATTGAAATTAGTAATTATAATTATTGGAATTGGTAAGGAATAAATTATTACAAGATTACAAAATTATATCTTGGTTTAAAACGGAATTTGAAATGAAGAATTTATTAAATAAAAATATATTTATAATTTTTTTATTATTAGTAGTATCCGTATCCTTAGTTTCTTGCGGGGGAAATGAGGATGCAAGTTCAAACGACGTAAGCACCGGAACGCCGGTTACAATTACTCATCCGGTTAAGATGAACATAACCGATTACCTGGAATTAAACGGGAATACTGTTTTTCTGGATAAAGAAATCGTAAGATCAACTTTTGACGGATTCATAGTTAAAGTTTATAAGAACATCGGTGATAAGGTAAAACCCGGTGATATTTTATTTCAGATTAAAACCATTGAATCGGCAGCAACCGACACCTTAGGTATTATGCTTGGCAATAGGTTGTTTAAAGGAACAATTTATATTAAAGCAAATACAAAAGGTGTTCTTTCGGAATTAAACTACCACCAGGGAAATTATGTTATGGGAGGTGAACAAATTGCTTTAGTGTCTAATCCGTCTTCATTACGAATAAAATTGAACGTTCCTTATGAAGATGTTTTGAAAGTTAAAATAGGCAACGGATGCGAAGTAAACCTGCCTGACGGAGTTAATCTTCCGGGTATTATCGAAAAGAATGTACCGGCTGTAAATCCCGTTACTCAAACTCAAATATATTTTATTAAGCTTAGCTATTACCGTTCTGTTCCAGAAAGCTTAAACGTTATTGTACGAATTCCATTTAAAAAATTCAAGGATACTACGGTTCTTCCCAAGTCTTCATTAATAACCGACGTAACTGAAAGTAATTTTTGGATAATGAAATTAGTTAACGATACTACCGCAGTTAGGGTTGATGTTAAAAAGGGAATTGAAAACGACAGCGTTGCACAAATTTTAAGCCCAAAGCTGAATGCAGCAGACAGAATTGTTTTATCCGGTGCTTACGGATTACCCGACACTGCAAAAGTAGAGATTGCTAAATGAATAACTTTTATGAAAAATACAAAAGCCCGATTGCAGTAATTTTAATTATAATTATTTTAGGCGGTTTTTATTCTTTTCTGCACATACAGTCCGCATTATTTCCGAATATTACTTTTCCAAAGATAAAAGTAATAGCCGATAACGGCGAGCAGCCCGTAGATAAAATGACTGTTACCGTAACTGTACCTTTGGAGAATGCGATTAAAAGAGTTCCCGGCATTACTCTTATAAGAAGTGCAACAAGCAGGGGAAGCTGCGAGATTTCGGCTTTCTTCAACTGGAATTCGGATATCAATTTGGATAAGCAGCGCATTGAAGCAAGGATAAGCGAAATTAAGCAAAATTTGCCCCAGGGAATTAATATTTCAATTGAAAGAATGAATCCTTCTACTTTCCCGGTATTGGGTTATTCAATTTCCGGGAAAGGCTACAGCCAAATTGACTTGAGAAATATTGCCGAATATACGGTTAAACCTTTTTTATCCCGAATTACAGGCGTTTCCGAGGTTGATGTCGGCGGTGGAAAAGTTGAAGAATACCATGTTATTTTAAATCCTGCCAAGCTTATTAGGCTGCATATTACACCGCAAATGGTTGCAGATAAAATATCTGCTTCCAATTTTATTTCTTCTACCGGATATATAAATGATTACGACAGGCTGTATTTAACATTAAGCGAAGCAACTCAGAATAGTAAAGAAGAATTGGCAAACCTTGTAGTATTAAATACCCCCCAAAGAGTAATACGGTTAAAAGACATTTCTAAAGTAGAAATCGGTTCGGAAAGAAGCTATGTAAAGATAAAGGCAAACGGAAAAATTGTTCCGATTATAAATATATTAAAGCAGCCTAATGCAAATCTACTTAATGTTGTCGGTTCCATCGAAAGTCAACTTCCCAACCTGCAAAAGATACTTCCTAAAGGAGTTAAGCTGCGGCCGTTTTATAACCAGGCAAATTTTGTTTCAGATGCTATAAAAAGCATAAGAGACGTAGTTTGGATTGGGCTTTTACTGGCTATTTTAATAACCGTTCTTTTTCTAAAATCTTTTAAAGCAAGCTCGGTAATATTAATAACTATTCCTATTACATTATGTCTAACCTTCATGGTTCTATATGCAATCGGTTATACAATTAATATAATGACAATAGGTTCCATTGCTGCTGCGGTTGGTCTTATTATTGATGATGCCATAGTAATAGTGGAGCAAATTCACCGTACTCATGAAGAGAATCCGGAAGAAACCAGCGATACGTTGGTAACGAAAGCCATAAAATATTTGTTCCCGGCAATGGTGGGTTCTTCATTAAGCACTATAGTAATCTTCCTTCCGTTTTTTTTGATGGGCGGCGTTGCAGGCGCATACTTTAAGGTATTAACAAATGCAATGATTATTATTCTTGTATGTTCCTTTTTTGTTACCTGGATAGGGCTGCCGGTTATTTATATGCTTCTTACAAAAAAAGGATCTTCACTTGGAAAACATAAAGCGGTTAAAAATAAAAACTGGGTTTACTATTTCATCAACAAACCGGTGCTTTCATTTCTATTTATAATAATTTTAATTGCATTTTCCGTTTATATAATTCCCAGGCTGCCTTCCGGATTTTTGCCGCAGATGGATGAAGGCTCCATAGTTTTGGATTTTGTAAGTCCGCCGGGTACTTCGCTGGACGGAACCGACAGGATGCTGGATGTTGTTGATCATATTTTACAAACTACACCGCAAGTGCAGTCCTTTTCACGTGAGATTGGAACTCAAAACGGATTTTTCATTACGGAACCTAACACAGGTGATTATACCATTACCCTTAAGAAGAGCAGGAAACTAACAACTGATGAAGTTGCAAATAATATTAGAAAAAGAATTGAAGCCAAATTACCTTCACTACAAGTTGACTTCGGGCAGAAGATTGAAGATATGTTAGGTGATTTAATCAGCACAAAGCAGCCTATATCCATAAGAATTTTTGGGGATGATCAAGCAACACTTCAAAAGTATGCCGAGCAAATTGCAGACATCGTTCAAAATACTAGAGGAACTGCTGATGTATTTAACGGGATTACAATTGCAGGTCCGAATATTTTGTTTAAGCCAAAGAATGCTGCGCTGGCACAATACGGCTTAACACCAAGCGAATTGCAGTATCAGCTTAATACCGAAATTAAAGGAACTGTTGTGGGTAATGTATTAGGGCAGAATCAATTATTTAATATCAGAATGTTTGACGGAAAACTGTTAAACTCCCTGGATGATATTAAGAACAGCTTTATTTTCCTTAACGACGGCTCGGCTAAACCGGTAAGTGAATTTACAAAACTAAAATTCATAAAAGGAGTAGCCGAAATCGACAGGGAAAATCTAAAGCAGGATTATGACGTGGTAGCAAGATTAAATAACCGCGACCTTGGAAGTACTATTGCTGCAATTCAAAAGAAAATTAATAAAGAAATTCATTTGCCGGCAGGTTATGAAATTGTTTACGGTGGTGCTTATGCACAGCAGCAGCAGGCTTTCGGAGATTTAATGAAGATACTCATTCTAGCCATCCTTTTGGTATTTACGGTATCTCTATTTCTTTTTAGAAAAATTAGAGTTTCCGTATCTATTATCTTCATTGCAATCTTAGGTATAGCCGGAAGTTTCCTGGCGCTTTTTATTACTGGCACTCCGCTAAATGTTGGAAGCTACACCGGTATTATTATGATCGTCGGCATCATAGGTGAAAATTCTATCTTCATTTATCTTCAATACCTGGATTCAAAGAAAAGGATTGCTGTAAAGGAAGATTCTATTGTTAATTCAATTTCGTTAAGGCTGCGCCCGACTTTAATGACTGCATTCGGTGCTATTACTGCGCTGCTGCCTTTGGCACTTGGAATAGGAACCGGTGCGCAGATGCATCAGCCGCTGGCTATTGCAATTATAGGCGGCTTTGTTATTGCACTGCCGTTACTGCTTGTTGTGCTGCCGACGGTGTTAAGGATGATAGAAAAGGAAAGTTGAAGAGTTTAGATAAGAGTTTAAAATTATAATTCCTTAAATTCTTCTAATGTTAATTTAGCTTGTTTTAATATTTTCTTGAATGTTCCTTCCGGAA
>JBJKSH010000046.1:0-42294 GCA_046704255.1 Ignavibacteriaceae bacterium
AGCAGCCAAACTGTGCATATAAGGCAAGACGGGATGACATGGATAACGAATTGAAATTCCTCAAAGTTTTACTATTTTGTTTAATAGCCTTTACAGTTAAGTCGGCTGAAAAACCAACCACCAATATAGTTCCGCTAATTCCGCTGCCCCGGAGTGTTCAATGGTATAATACAAATTTTTTGCTATCGAATAAAACGGTTATTATTGATAAAGGTGATACTTTAGAAAGTTATTTTAGTAATAAGATAAAAGAATTTACCGGATTAAATATTCAAACAGGATCCGGAAGTAAAGCTTCCGATAAAATTATTCTTAAGATCGACAAATCACTTAACCAATCAAATAAAGAGTTTTATAAACTTATTATCTCAAAACATACAGCGGTTTTTACCGCACCGTTTGAAGAAGGGTTGTTTAGAGGGATGCAAACTTTTTTTCAGCTTATACCCGCTTCTGCAAAATTAAAAAAAGATGGTAGACCGGTTAAAATTCCTTCATGCAAAATTTGGGACAAACCTAAATTTAAATGGCGCGGATTAAACCTTGATTGTGTTCGTCACTTTATGACTAAGGATTTTATTTTACGCTATATTGATATTCTTGCCTATTATAAATTTAATGTTCTTCATCTTCATTTGACGGACGACCAGGGATGGAGAATTCAGATAAAAAAATATCCGAAATTAACATCCGTTGGTGCATGGCGAAAAGAAGCCGACGGTTCAATTTACGGAGGTTTTTATACACAGAAAGATATTAAAGAAATTGTTGCTTATGCTAAAAGCCGGTTTATTACTGTGGTCCCGGAAATTGAAATGCCGGGACATTGCCAGGCTTCTCTAGCTGCTTACCCAGAAAATTCCTGTACAGGCGGTCCATTCAAAGTAGCAACTACCTGGGGAGTAATGAAAAATATTTATTGCCCGGACGATTCAACTTTTTATTTCCTCGAAAATGTTCTTAATGAGGTTGTAAAATTATTTCCCGGCAAATATATTCATATAGGAGGAGATGAAGTACCGAAAGATCAATGGGAATCATCTGCAAGTTGTCAGGCACTGATTAAAGAAAAAGATTTAAAAAATGTAGAAGGGCTTCAAAGTTATTTTATAAAACGTATTGCAAAATATTTGCAATCCAAGGGAAGACAAATAATAGGATGGAATGAAATATTGGAAGGCGGATTAGCACCGGGGGCTGTTGTTGAATCATGGCAAAGTCTTAAAGGTGCAATGGAAGCTGCTAATCTGCATCATTATGTTATTTCTTCACCTGCCGCATATACATATCTAAGTTCAAGTGCCGGAGACCTCAATTTGCGGGTTGTATATTCATTTAATCCGATTCCGCCCGGTCTTCCCAAAAATGAAAGGAAATATATTCTTGGAGGAGAAGCAAGTTTGTGGTCCGAACATACACCTCAAGATAAAGTTGACTATCGTCTGTTTCCAAGACTGCTGGCTTTGTCGGAAGTGTTTTGGAGTGATCCTTCGCCTAGAAATTATTCGAACTTCCATGCCAGAGTGCAAAATGCTTACGATGATTTAACAGCACTTGGTATTAAATATGGCCCGGAAACAAAAGCTATTACCTTTAGTTCATCTTATTATAAAAAGGGAAGAGAATTCATAGTAAAATTAGAATCACATCAGAAAAGCTTAACAATTCGTTATACTCTTGACGGAAGTTCACCGGATTCTACTTCATCCATATATACAAAGCCTGTTAAGATTAAAAATACTTTAAGTTTAATTGCAGCAGCTTTTCGTAATAATCAATTTGTTGGGAACCAAATAAATTTATCTTTTGATTTCCATAAAGAATTAAATTCAAAAATAACTCTAATCAGCAAATATGACCCGCGTTACCGTGGAGGAGGAAATAATGCTTTAATTGACGGAATAAGAGGGACCAAAAATCTTCATGACGGTTTGTGGCAGGGATATCAGGGAAAGGATTTTGAAGGAATAATTGATTTGGGAAAAGTTGAAAGTATTTCGCAAGTTACTCCAAGATTTATGTTGAATACAGCTTCATGGATTTTTCTTCCTGTAAAAGTAATTGTTTCCTTATCTAAAAACGGGCATAATTATTTTGATAAAAAAACGGTTGTAAATAATATACCTCAGAGAAATTCACAAATTATACTTAAAGATTTTCCGGTAAAGTTTAAAAATAAAAAAGCAAGATATATAAAGGTTAAAGCTGTAAGTATAAAAATATGTCCTCCATGGCATCCCGGAGCCGGGCAGAAGGCCTGGTTATTCATTGATGAAATAGAGGTGGAGTAGGTTTTAACTACAAAAAGATTTTCGATTATGACAAAGCATTATATACTCTAATGTTTCTTTGGTTTTATAGATCTATCGATACATTAAAATTCATTGGAAATTATTATATTAAAAACTTATTTCCGGGCAATTAGTTTTCATAATGTTTAAAATCATTTAATGATAGTAATAAGTTTAAGGTAATACGTAAACATTCCAATGTATCATATTTCCTAATGAAGGAGTAAATAATGAACCGGTTTAATATACTTAAGCTTTTGTCGGCAGCGTTTGTATTATTTTTATTATTGGCTTTTGTATTCCCGCAAAATTTTGGAACCGACACTTCTAATACTTCGGTAATATCCGATAGTTCATCTAACGGGATGCGGTGGAGGCTTGTAGGGCCATTCCGTGCCGGGCGTGCACTTGCAGCATCAGGAGTTCCGTCGCAGCCGTCAACATTTTATTTCGGCTCGGTGGACGGCGGAGTGTGGAAATCTACCAATGCGGGACTAACATGGGATCCAATTTCCGACGGTCAAATGAATCCTTCTATTGGTGCACTTGCCGTTGCAGCCTCTAATCCTAATATAATTTATGTAGGAACGGGCGAAGCAGATATGCGCTCCGATATTACTTATGGTGACGGCATTTATAAATCTACCGATGCAGGAAAACATTGGCAGCACCTCGGTTTGGAAGATACCCGGCACATTGGTAAAATTCTTATTGATCCTAAAAACCCAAATATAGTTTTGGCTGCAGCATTAGGACATGCGTATGCACCAAATAATGAGCGCGGAGTTTTTAGAACAACTAACGGCGGTAAAACCTGGGAGAAGGTTTTATATAAAAATAATAAAACCGGTGCAATTGATCTTTCATGGGATACCGGAAACCCGGATGTTGTTTATGCTTCTTTATGGCAGGCTTACAGAACTCCATGGAGCCAGTACCCGCCTGAAGAAGGTTACGATAGTAATATTTATAAATCTACCGACGATGGTAAAACGTGGAAAGAAATTTCTGGCAGCGGACTTCCGGCCGGTTCTTTCGGCCGTATAGGTTTATCTGTTGTTCACAGCTCTAACGGTGAAAAAGTTTATGCACTTATCCAGGCGCTTAAAAAAGGTTCCGGACTTTATTATTCTGCCGACGGCGGAATGCACTGGCAGCTAAAAAGTAATAACCCGCAAATTATTACTCGAATGTGGTACTTCGGAAGAATTTTTGTTGACCCGAAGAATCCGGATAATATTTTTATTCCTAACAGATCAATCTTCAAATCCACCGACGGCGGAAAAACTTTTACGGCAATAAAGGGTTCTCCGGGAGGCGACGATTACCATTACTTGTGGATCGATCCGCAGAATGATAATCATTTAATTGAAGCAAGCGATCAGGGGACGTGCGTTAGTCTTGACGGCGGAAAAACCTGGAGCAGCTGGTACAATCAGCCTACCGCACAATTTTATCATGTTGCTGTTAATAATGAATTCCCTTATAGAATTTACGGGGCTCAACAGGACTGCGGCAGCGTTTCAATTACAAGCAGAAGCGATTACGGCGAAATTACTTTTAGAGATTGGCATTCTGTAAATGCCGGCGAAAGCGGTTATATAGCGCCGGACCCCGCCTATCCTAATATAATATACGGCGGAGATACTTACGGAGGCTTATCCCGTTTCAATAGAATAACGGGGCAAACTCAAAATATTTCTCCTTCTTTGTTAGCACAATTCGGCGAACCAATTTCAAAACAAAAATATAGATTTACCTGGACATCCCCGATCATCTTCGATCCGTATAATCATAACAGCTTATATTTCGGGGCTCAGGTTCTTCTTAATACAAAAGACGGAGGGCTGCACTGGACAAAGATAAGCCCGGATTTAACAAGAGCAGGTTTATCTAATGTAAATACTCTGCAAAATGAAAAAGGCAGCGGAAATACAGTGGCAGATTCGGAATCTTTACATATTGGCTGGGGAGTTATTTATTCTATTGCTGTTTCGCCTGTTAAAGCCGGTATTATTTGGGTTGGCACGGATGACGGTCTAATTCAATTAACTAAAGATTACGGTAAACATTGGCAGAATGTTACTCCGCCTGCAATAACTCCATGGAGTAAAATTAGTATTCTGGAAGCATCTCCGTTCAATTCCGCAACTGTTTATGCAGCTGTGGATAGGCACAGGCTGAATGATTTTACTCCTTATATTTATCGTACAACGGACTTCGGTAAACATTGGTTGGAAATTAATAAAGGTATTGCTAAAAATTCTTTTGTTCGTGTTGTACGTGCAGACCCATTTAAAAAAGGTTTACTTTATGCAGGTACCGAGGAAGGTGTTTACGTTTCATTCAACGACGGCGAAAACTGGCAGCCTCTTCAGTTGAATTTGCCGGCTGTATCTGTAAGAGATTTAGCTGTTCACGATAATGATTTAATTGCCGCTACACACGGCAGAGCATTCTGGGTGCTGGATGATATTACTCCGTTAAGACAAATGAACGAAAAGATTCTAAATGAACAGGCATACCTTTTTAGACCTGAAATTGCAATTCGGATAAGAAGAAGTGAAAGCCATGATACGCCTCTCCCTCCTGAAATACCACACGGAGAAAATCCTCCTGCCGGTGCAATTATAAATTATTATTTGAATTCACAAGTGCAAAGTCCGGTAGTCTTAAAAATATTAGATCAAAAAGGAAACCTTGTCCGCAGTTTTTCCAGCATCGATAAGCCAACTATGCCTTTGCAGCAGCCGTATTTTATGACGTGGTGGCTGCCTAAATTTAAACCGCTTACTACCAAAGCCGGTTTAAATCGTTTTGTTTGGAATCTGCGTTATGCTTCACCCCCAACAAAATATTATTATTACAGTATTGCCGCAATTGCCGGTAAAGGAACCGTTAGAGAACCGCAAGGTCCTATGGTATTGCCCGGCAGATATACTGTTAAGCTTTTTGTTAACGGAAAGGCTTATACACAAACCTTAACCGTAAAAATGGATCCGAGAGTTAAGGTTACTAACAAAGCATTAAATGATCAATTGAATTTAGCAGTAAAAATTTGGAATGCTTCTTCCCGGCAATTTAACCTGGCAAACTTAATAGATACAGTTGATGCTCAATTAAAAATCCTTGTACAAAACCAAAAAATTAATGAAGAATTAAAATCTAATATAAAAGCTGCTGCCGGTAAGGTTGGTAAACTGGATATGACTATTAACAGAATAGGTTTTGCGGGTCTGGAAGGTTCTGTGCTTAGTGCAGACCGTGAACCAGCGCAGCAGATGGTAACTTCCTATAACACCTTAAATGAAAAATTCATAAATGTAAAAAAAGAATGGTCGGCTTTAAGAATGAATGACTTGAGAAAGCTGGATGAATTATTAAATAAAAGCGGTGTTGAAGAATTAAAGTTTCCGGTTGTAAAAGAAAAAGAAATAACTTTTTAATTACTGAAGCGAAGAACAATTCTCCCTGATTTTAGCTGAGCTAAAATCTATCCCTCCTTACTAAGGAAGGACTTTTTTAAATTACACTTACAACTAAGTAGAGTGTTAAGAAAATCGGAAGTAAGTTAAGGAAGTCTTCCTTTGAATTAAAGGGAGACAGTTCCGGATAAGCCGGAACAGGGGGATTTACCTCGCCGGATAAACTGTAATTCGGACACAATATAAGAATGCCAAACAAAAACACATTTAGGGAAATATATTATTATTTTTCTATCAAACCTTTTAAGTTTTTATCAATATACTATTTGAGTAACACAAACTTTTTTGTTTGAGTGAAATTGCCTGCTATAATTCTGTAGTAATAAACACCGCTTGCGAGTTTACTGCAATTAAAAATTATTTTATGTGTTCCTGCCTGTATTTTACCATTTACCAGCGTCCGAACTTTTTTACCGGTTATATCAAAAACTACAATCTTAACTAATCCGGATGCTGGAATACTATATTCGATTGTAGTAGTAGGATTAAAAGGATTGGGATAGTTTTGAAGCAGAGAATAACTTAAATCTTTTTTACGGCTTTCTGCCGTGACGGATGTTATTATAATTGAAGTTTCATTGCTATAATTCGACTCCGCCGAATCATTAAACGCAATCACTCTGTAAACATAGTTTCCGCCGTAAGAAACAGTATCGTTGTAGTAAGTTTGATTAGCCGGAACTGTTCCTGCTGCTGCAAAAATATTTGTTGAATCTTTTCTCTGTATTAAAAAGCCTGTTTCGTTATTTGAATTGTCTTTCCATGTTAAGTTAATTTTATTGCTGCCGGAAATCGAACCGCTTAAGTTAGAAGGAGCGGCAATTGCCGGGACAAATTCATAAATATTATTATCCATTGCGCCTATATAAAGTTCGCCGTTCATATCTTCACCGAAAGAATAAATTTGAGACGGAACATTCGCCGCAATTGCGTTGGAACTGTCCTGTAATTGAAGCTGCCAAACGTTTCCCGTACAATAATCTCCGTATATATATTTGCCTCTTAGCTCCGGCCTTCTCTTGCCTCTGTATACATATCCGCCGATGATTGCACAGTTGCCGTTTGTATGACCGTATTCAAAAACAGGGAATATGAAATTGCCTCCGCTGCAATTAGTGTTGTATGGATGAAAACCTTCATAACAATTCCAGCCGTAATTTCCCCCGTTTTTAATTAAATCGATTTCTTCCCAAGCATTTTGTCCAACGTCTCCGCACCAAAGGTAACCGGTAACCGGATCAAAATTGAAGCGCCAAGGGTTACGAAGTCCGTAAGCATAAATTTCCTGCCTAAATCCGGAAGTATTTTGAAAGAAAGGATTGCCGGAAGGAATTCCGTAATTCAATCCGTTTGAAGGATGATCAACATCTATTCTTAAAATTTTTCCCAGAAGTATAGAAAGATTTTGCCCATGACCGTCAGGATCACCTTCAGGGCCTCCGTCTCCCATACCAATATAAAGATATCCGTCGCTTCCAAAATTAAGCTGCCCGCCTTTATGCCAAATACTGTATGGCTGTGCTATAGTTAAGAGGATTTCTTCGCTGCTATTTAATGCGCTATCCGGATTGCTTCGGCTTACCTGAAATCTAGCAATGACTGTTCTCAACGGATTATTGGCAACGTAATCAACATAAAAATAGCCGTTGCTTTTATATTCCGGATGAAATGCCAGGCCAAGCAAACCGCATTCATCTTTATTGAAATACACACTGTCGCTTATGTCTAAAAAAGTTTTATCCGAGGCAACATTCCTGTTATTTTCAAAAACCTTTATAATACCGGATTGTTCAACGACAAAGATCCTGTCGGTACCGTCGCCGGGTGAGTAAATACCGACAGGGTAATAAAAAGTTAAGTTGGGAAATGCATTCTGTAATTTGAATTGACCAAAGGAAACTGATGATGAAGCAGGGAAAAGTAACATAAAAACATAAAATAACCGTCGCATATCTTAACCTATTTACCATCGTTCATAAAAATTAACCGTATAAAAATATATAATAATTTTTGGTTCAGAATTTTGTTAGTGAACACAGACATAAAACTGGAACTTAATTGCATAACAACCAAAAAATTTATATAATTTGCCGGTTAAAAAGTTAGCGCTAATTCTCAATACTCGATACCGGATTCTCGATTTTCGGTTCTCGATTTTTAATGACGGATAGGAAATTGAGTATCCGGTATCGAACATCGGGAAAAGAGATCTATAAATATTTATTAAGGAAGTTTAACAACACTTTTATTATTTAATCACGTTATTACAAGGAACGGTAATGAAAACCAAAGACAACACAATTCTAATTACCGGAGGAACATCCGGTATTGGGCTGGGCTTTGCAAAAAAATTTTTAGAGCTAGGCAACAAGGTTATTATATGCGGACGCAGGGAAGACCGGCTTAAGAAAATTAAAAATGAATTTAACGAAATTGAAACAATAATTTGTGATGTTCAGGATGAGACACAAAGAGTGCGGCTAGCTGAACAGGTGATAAAAGATTTTCCGCAAATAAATGTTCTGATAAACAATGCGGGCATACAACTCCTTTCGGATCTTAGTCACGAATTAAACATGGAAAGAATTAACAGGGAAGTTGGAATAAATTTAATTGCACCCATACACTTAACTTCTCTTTTTGCACGGCATTTAATAAAACAAAAAGAAGCGGCAATAATAAACATTTCATCCGGGCTGGCATTTGTACCTATTGCGCCGGTTTCAATTTATTGTGCTGCAAAAGCAGCAATTCATTCTATCACACTTTCACTCCGGCATCAGCTTAAAAATACAAATGTAAAAGTATTTGAGATTGCGCCGCCTTCTGTTGATACGGAATTAGGTGCGGACAGGAGAAAAGATAAACTATCAACTCACGGCGGAATATCGGTAGATGAATTTATTGCGGAAGCAATGGAATACCTTGAGCACGATGTTTATGAATCTGCCGTTGGCGCTGCAAAAAATATGATGGAAAAAAGGGAAGCGATGTTCTCTATGGTAAATCATTGAGTCAACCTAGATATAATCATTCCCCGGGATATTGATGTGGTAGAATTCCGCATCTGAGTAATGAGTGCTGTTAATTTAACATAAACTCTTTTCCAGGCGGGCGTAATGCATTGTACATTTCTTTAAGCCGGCTAAACGCAAATTGACTTCCTCTTTGTGCAGCAAACCTGTAATACTTTGCGGCCTTCGCATTACTTTTTTCTACCCCGATTCCATTTTGATAGCAGTAAGCTAAGGTAGCTTGTGCAAGCACCGAACCGTTTGCCATTGCGGTATCAATTTCTGTTAAAGTAGATTTAAGGTTGGTATTGTCCAGATAACCGTATATCCCTGCAATAGCAATTCTTAGTTTGGCTTCGCTGCTTCCAAGTATTTCGGCTTTACGCCAAAGAGTAATTGCGTGCGGCCTGCTTTGCTTTACAAACTTTCCGGTATAATAATCCAAACCTAATTCATTTACTGCAGGAATGTAATTTAATGCTGCCGATTTCTTTAATAAATTTATTGCGTCTGCCTCAACAAGCTGGTTATAGAACCCGATAGTATATAAACCGTACCAAACAAACATTGCCTTTGCATTGTTAGCATCCGCTAAATTTTTTAGCTCACCGAAAAAGTTTTCCGTATGCAACATTTTCCATAAAAGAGCCGGCGCACGGGGAGAATCCAGTTTAGCTGCTCTTATATAAAAAACCGCAGCCTGCAGAATATCTTTACGTACATGTACCCCCATTTCATAAAACTTTCCAAGCAAAGTAAGTGCCTCGGGGCTGCCTTCTTCCGCAAACTTAATTAAAGTGTTAAACCCTGCAGAATCCAGAGTAACGGATGTATCATTATTCATTGTTAAGTTTAAAGCAGTGGCAAGCTTTTCATTTCCCTGGTGAAGAATATCTTCAACTAAAATTTTATTTGATATTTCCGAGACCGTATCATTAACGGTATTAAAATCTATAAATACCAAACCGTTGGCAGAAGATAATGTATTGCCGGTTGTATTGTTTGATTTATTATTTACAATTTTGCCGCTGTTTGAATTTTGCGGAGCTGTTACTGTTGTATCTGCCTTTGTAAAAGATACATTTTTTCTTAATTGATTTAAAGTTTCCTTTGCAGGTTTAAAACCCTCCAGGGCAGATTTTTTAATCCATCTAAAAGCTTCGCTCCAATTTCTCTTAATCAAAAGATTATCGATGTAACTTAAACCAACAATATATTCAGCCTGCGGCATGTCGTTCTTTGCTGCAATTAAAAAATAATCGTATGCCTTAAAAGGATTCCATTTTACTCCCCAGCCGTTGTTTAACATTACGCCGTAATTATAACATGCACCGGGCAGTTTCTGTTCCGCAGCTTTATGTATCCAATATGCGGCCTTAACAGTATCAGCCGGAAATCCACTGCCCAGGATATATCTAATGCCCAGTTCATGCTGGGCAAGTGCATTGCCTGCGTTGGCTTCTTTAAGCAGATTGAAATGCTCCCAAAGCTCATAAGCAAGGTCCGGCCGGTACAATGTAAATGCCTGTTGTTCAGGTTTATTCTTTTTGAATGCTAAACTGGAAGTAGTATCCTGGGCTAACAGCTCCGGGAAAAAACCGGCTAGTATTACCGTAATTAAAATTACAATATTATATTTGTTGATTTTCAGAAATTATCTCGCTTAAATTTTAAATAACTGTTTTTTCAAAGGTACTTACTTGAGTTTTGCATTTATAGCCTAACTTCTTCTCCCCCTCTCCTTACTGATGAACGAAGGAAGGGAGGTAGGGTTACAGATAGATTAACTGCCGTAACTTAATAAATCAAATAACAACTTTATCCAGTTGCAACCAAACCGGAACAGATTAGACTTAATAAACTCACGCCCGGTTTAATATTAGTTCAACTGGAAAAGAATTTTTCCGTTTATCATGCAAATTTAATTTATTTTACCTTTATTTAACCATACAAAAAAAATTATATAAGTTTACGTACCGACATCCTTAAGTTATTTTGCCAAAACATAAGGAGTTTACTAAAATTATGAAAAAAAGCTTTACAATAATAATACTGGTAATAAGCTTTGTCGTTTTATCTGTTATTTATTTTACATTTTATAAAGATGTTAATTTAACAGGCGGATTAAAAGTTAAGCCGGATAATAATGAAATTAAAGCAAAGGCTGAAAAACTTATAAACGAATTAAACATACCCGTTAAGAAACTTGCTATTTTTTATACACAACTGGAAGCTAACAATGCTTTAATTCGCCAGGCACTGCAAACATACGGCAGTAAGAAGGGTAACGAATTGCTTAGGAATTACCTGCCCGGTTATTTTTGGAAAGTAGTCTGGGTTCCTTCGAATCAATTAAATTTTAGTATAGGCAGCGGTTCTGAAAATAACAGGGAATTGAGTAATCCTCAAATTGAAGTCCATTACAACAGCCACGGAAAACTGTTGGAGCTGAAACGATCTTTAAATGATTCAACGGAATTACCGTCGGTTTCCCCGTTAAAAAGAAAAGAAATGATTACAAAATTTCTATCCCAAATAGGTTCGGTTATTCATCAATCCGCTAATGCAGGTGATAAGGACACTGTAGGAGGGATTAACTTTTCTTTTATTGCAAATTTAAAGGATACGTTAAATTTTATTTCGGTCAAAAAAAATGAACTGATGCACAGAACGGACTTACAATATTTATGGCAGGGTAAGTCTTCTTTATTAAAAGATAAAATAAATATGGAGTTGACCCTATCCGGTAACAGCATTTCTCAATTTAAATTAAAATATGAAGTACCTAAAAATTTTTCCGAAGATAATGCCAGTGTATTTCAAACTTCTATAACTATTGTTTTTTATATTATAATGATTATTCTAATCGGGATAATTGCTTATAAAAAAATTAAAGCATACGAAATAGGGTTTAGACTCGCATTTATCCTAACTGTTCTGATATCAATAACTTTTGGGTTTAATATTTTCAATACTTTTAACGAGCCTATTGGCTGGGCTATTTTATTGCCGCTGGGATTCGGAATATTGTTTTACGGCGGTGCGTTTTTTATTACATGGGCTGTAAGTGAAACAATAACGAGGGAAGTCCGGAAGGAAAAATTCCTTTCAATTGATTTGTTGACAAAAGGCTCAATTAATCATTCAAAAGTAGGAACGGCAATATTTAACGGAATTACTGCCGGGTTTTTACTTACTGTAATCTGGCTGATTCTTCTTTTTATAATGCAATCATTTACCAACCTTTGGAATGTTTCTTACAATTCACTAATTCTTTCCGATCTAAACGCTTCCAACCCGGCGTTGCAGATTCTTTTTAAAACAATTCCCGCTTCTTTCTTTTTATGTGCAGTCTTCTTTAATTTATCGTTTACGGGCCTCGGTAAAAAATTCAACTCTTTTACATTTCTATTAATAATTACAGGAATTTTCTGGGGGCTTACAAATACTAACGGTATCCGCCCATTGTATCTGGGAATTTTAATAGAAACTTTTATTGGCATTGCCCTTGTTTGGATTTATAACAAATATGATTTTCTAACAACCGTAATTGCATTAATTTCCTACCAAACTGTTTTAAAAGGGTTATCATTTTTTACAACCGGTAATATTACTTATATAAATTCAGGTTATTTTTTAATAGGAATTCTTGTGCTGATGTTGGTATGGGCCTCTTATGCTATGCTTACCAAAGATAGGAATGAGGAACTCGATAAATTAACTCCTGCTTTTGTAGAAAACATAACGGAAAGGCAAAGGCTTCAGCGTGAGCTGGAAATTGCCAGGGATGTGCAGAAAAGTTTTCTCCCCCACAATGACCCCGAATTCCCGGGCATGGAAATAGTTTCTAAATGCCTGCCCGCATTAGAAGTCGGCGGAGATTATTATGACTTTATTATCCTCGATGAAAACCGAATAGGAATTATTATCGGAGATGTATCCGGCAAAGGTACCCAGGCTGCTTTTTATATGACATTGACCAAGGGCTTTTTAAAAGCTCTCGCAAATAAATATGATTCGCCTTCCGAATTTTTAATTGAGATGAATACGCTTTTTTATGAAAATGTTGAGCGAGGTACTTTTATTAGCATGATTTACGGAATCTTTAATACATTGGAAAAAACATTAACTCTTGCCAGAGCAGGCCACAATCCCGTACTCGTAAAAAAATCCACTGTGGGAAATATTGATGTATTAAATCCTACAGGCATGGCCTTAGGTCTGGAAAAGGGGAGTGTATTTAAACAAACGATTAAAGAGGTAGAAATATCAATCGAGCCCGGAGACATTTTCGTCTTTTACACCGACGGCTTTACGGAAGCCATGAATAAAAAGAAAGAAGAATACGGCGAAGAAAATTTAATTAACTCTATTCAGCAAAACGGAAATTTAAGTGCAAATGAATTATGCCAAAAAATATGCACGGATATAAATTCCTTCACAAAAAAGGCGCAGCAGCATGATGATATGACTATGGTGGTTGTTAAAGTGAAATAATATTCTAATAAGTTTATTATTATTATTATGGATTAATTCTTTGTAAATATTATAAAATTTATCCGGTATGTTTGTGGCATTATCATTTTTGGCCGGAGCGGGTTACCCGCGAGTTTTGTCGATAATCAACAATAGAATGAGAAATTGAAATGATTCAAATTGATGATGAAGAAATGATAAATTTAATCAGAAATGGTGAAGAAAAATTTTCTTATCAAATTGAACCTAATATAATTTCTAAGCTTCAACTTTTTTTAACCTGTCAAATAACAAAAGGCATAGAAGTTTTTGGAATTGGACCAAATGAAATAAGAGCTTTAGGGTTTTTATTTGAATATAATAAAGAGATAAATTATGCAATAAGAAATCATTATAGAGTTTTTGTAAAAAAAGAGGGCAGTTATTTTAGTCATGGTAATTGGATTCTAGAGTTTATTAAAAACTAAGAGAGCAATATAACCAGGCGCATCAAGCCTTTCCTTACCCGGCAATTTAGAAATATTATAGTTGGTCGTTCCTTAACAGCGGCAAGCTGTTCCTGCATTTGTTTAACGTAATCTTGCTATGAAAATAATTTTTAATTTTTAATTGTTCATTTTTAATTAGCATTACTGTTCCCGTCTTCGTCATTCAAAACGCCTGATAAACCGGACTGCGGTTTAGGTGCTGCATCGTTATATTACCTTAACTAAAGGGTTTTTAAAAGCACCTGCAAATAAATATGATTCTCCTTCCGACTTATTATGTGAATGAATACGATAAGAAAGTTTAATTAACTCAATTCAGCAAAACTGAAATTGAGCGCGAAAGAATTATATGATAAAATATTATTGGATATAAATACTTTTACTAAAAAGGCACAGCAGTAAGCCAACATGACTATGGTTTCAGCTAAAATTAAGGGTTAAAATTTATTTCACATCACAGCATACCCATTCCTTACTACCGGTTAAGTTGAATTCATAAACCAAAACGGCTAAGTTTAAATATTTGATTGTTGTATGAAATATTTTCTGTTCACGTTATTGTAAAGGATTACTAATGCAAAATATTCTTGATAAGCTCTCTAAAAATATTGCAATATGGAGAGATGAAGCAAAGGGCATTGTTAAAGAAAAAGGTAATAAAACTTTATCCGAAGTTTCTATTGCACAGGCTTACGGCGGTATGAGAGGTGTGCGTTCTTTAATTTGCGATACTTCCAGGGTACCTGCAGACCAGGGATTAATTATTAGAGGAATTCCTTTAAATAATTTAAACGATAAAACTCCTGAAGAAATTTATTACTTACTGTTAACAGGTGAATTACCTTCTAAGGAAGAAATAATTGAATTTTCTTCCGAAATAAAAAAGAGAAAACTTGTACCCGGATATGTTTGGGATGTATTAAAAGCTATGCCAAAGGGATCTCATCCTATGGCAATGCTTGGAACTGCAATTCTCGTTATGCAGAAAGAATCCGTATTTAGTGCCGAATATGCCAAAGGTATGAAGAAGGAAGATTACTGGAAATTTACCCTGGAAGATGCACTAAATATAGTTGCAAAAATTCCTGCTGTTGCAGCAGGGGTTTACCGCATTAAATTTAATAAAGGAAATATTATTCAACCGGATCCTGATATGGATTGGACAGGCGACTATGTGCATATGCTTGGTATAAATTCCAAGGGAAAAGAATTTAACGATCTGATGCGGTTATACCTTGTAGCTCACTGCGACCACGAAGGCGGCAACGTTAGTGCTTTAACTACACAGACAATTAATTCCGCTTTGTCGGATCTTTACTATTCTTTACCCGGCGGATTTAACGGGCTTGCTGGCCCGTTGCACGGCCTGGCAAACCAGGAGAGCTTAAAATGGATTTTAGAAATAATTAATAAATACGGTGGAGCTCCTACACATGAGCATATAAAAGAAATTACATGGGACACTTTGAATGCCGGTAAAGTTATACCCGGCTACGGCCACGCAGTGTTAAGAGTAACCGACCCCCGGTTTGAAGTATTTCTGAATTTCGGCAAAAAACACTTCCCGGATGATCCTATCTTTTTAACAGTTGCAAGAATTTTTGAAGTTGTACCGGAAGAATTAAAAAAAGTAGAAAAAATTAAAAACCCCTGGCCTAATGTTGATGCTGCATCCGGTTCAATGCTTTATTATTACGGGCTTAAAGAATTTTCTTATTATACTGTTGTATTTGCTGTTTCCAGAAGCTTAGGATTAACTGCTCAAGCTGTTATTAACAGAGCTATGCTTAATCCGATAATCAGGCCGAAATCTATAACTACAAAGTATTTGCAAGAGCTAAAATAATAAGCAAAAAAATAATGATATGATAAAACCTGACAGATTAAACAATTAACGGCAGAATTATTTAATCATAGCAATGATCTATAATTATGGGGAGGAGAGTTTTTTACTAATTTTTTTCTAACGCAGTTTAATTCGTCTTCGCGTCCGCTTCGTCGGACGAAAAGGTAGAGTATAACCGGCCTGCCGGACGTGCAGATTCCCCACTGCTTATGGCGGAATAAGATTCGGGGCTTGCCCCGAGGTTCATACTATTGATTTTTCAAAAGCCATTTATTCCCGGTAGCCTGCCTTAGGTATCGACTTCAATATCATTTTAACGTAAACCCGTAAGTAATATTAAAAAAAAATTTTAGAATTGTACTTTTTTCACTTACTTAAATTGAAATTAGCATCTTTAAATTCTATATTTGGAAAACAAAAACAGAAAGTATGATCCCCAGGAAAAAAGTTAAGTATATCTTTGTTACCGGTGGTGTTGTATCATCATTAGGCAAAGGAATTACTGCCTCATCTCTTGGCCTTCTTCTGAAACAGCGCGGTTTTAAAGTTACCGTTCAAAAATTCGATCCTTACATAAATGTTGACCCCGGGACAATGAACCCGTTTCAGCATGGAGAAGTTTATGTAACCGACGACGGCGCCGAAACGGATTTAGACCTAGGCCATTACGAACGCTTTTTAGATGTAGGCATGTCTAAGGCTAATAATACAACTACCGGCCAGGTTTATAACGATGTTATAACCAAAGAAAGAAGAGGCGATTATTTGGGTGCAACCGTCCAGGTAATTCCTCATATTACAGATGAAATAAAACAGCGGATGACCAAGTTGAGCGAACTTGGTGATTACGACGTTATAATAAGTGAAATCGGCGGGACGGTAGGCGATATTGAAAGTCTTCCTTTTATTGAAGCGATGAGACAGTTAATGCTTCAGTTCGGAAGAAAGAGCACGATGAATATTCATGTTACGCTTGTGCCGTATATTGCATCTGCCGGAGAAGTGAAAACAAAGCCAACACAGCACAGTGTTAAAAACCTTTTAGGGCTGGGTATTCAGCCGGATGTTTTAATATGCCGCTCCGAAAAAAAATTAAGTAAAGATATTAGAGATAAAATTGCTCTTTTTTGTAATGTAGATTCCAAAGCCGTAATTTCTGCGTATGATTGCTCTACTATTTATGAAGTGCCTCTTGTTTTAAACAAAGAAAAATTAGATCAGCTTGTTATAAAAAGATTTCATCTGGCAGATAGAAAAATTAAGCTTGATGAATGGGAAAATTTTGTTGCGAAAATTAAGAACCCTGCCAAGACAGTTGAAATAGCACTCTGCGGTAAATATATAGAACACAGAGATGCATATAAGAGCATTATGGAAGCCTTTGTACATGCAGGTGCCGTAAATAATGCAAAAGTAATAGTTAAAGAAATCAGCGCCGAGGCACTGGAGACAGAAGACCCCAAAAAGCTTCTTGAAGGAATAAACGGGCTTTTGGTTGCACCGGGTTTTGGAGAAAGAGGAATTGAAGGAAAAATTAAAGCAGTGCAGTTTGTAAGAGAAAATAATATCCCTTTCCTAGGTATTTGCCTCGGCATGCAGTGTGCGGTTATTGAGTTTGCCAGAAATGTTTGCGGGCTGCCGCGGGCGCACAGCTCCGAATTTAAGAAAAACAGGTACAGTGTAATAGATCTTATGCAGGATCAAAAAAGCATAAAGAACATGGGCGCAACAATGCGCCTGGGTGCTTACCCGTGTGTAATTGAACCCGGCACTAAAACTATGGAAGCATATAAAATTGATCATATTTCCGAGCGGCACAGGCACAGATACGAATTGAATAATAAATTTAGAGCAGCACTTGTTGAACACGGAATGGTTTTAAGCGGACTTTCTCCGGACAGGGAACTTGTGGAAATTATTGAACTTCCCAATCACCGGTGGTTTTTAGGATGCCAGTTCCACCCCGAACTAAAATCAAGAGCTACGCAATCCCATCCCTTATTTAGAGAGTTTGTAAAGGCTTCTTTAGAATATGCAGAAGAAAAAAAATCAATTAATTCCGGAAAATAGCTCCTGGAGTTATTTTAAAGAGCCGGTTATAAATGATTATAAAAACTTTTATAATCACTTTTTAAGGCAGAGAAGCCTGACTTTAAACATTTTTCTTTTATTAAGTTTTTTATTACTACCGCTACGTAATTCCTTTGCCGGAACAGAACCGCGCATTAACAAATCTATTATTAAAGGATTGCAATATTGCTATAACTTTAACTGGCTTAAAGCGGATAAAATATTTCAGAATTTAATTGATGAATTTCCGGATAAACCGCAGGGCTATCACTATAAAGCCGGGATTTTTTTATGGCATTATTTAAGCAGCCAAAATGAAAAAGATTTCAAACAATTTGTCGCTTATTCCGATACTGCATTGGAAAAGGCTAGGAAAATTTTATCAAGAACCCCCGATAATACCGCCATATTGTACATAATAGGATCCGATTACAGTTACAGGGCTATTGCTTTTAGTAAAGCCGAAAAGTTTCTGGATGCTGTTTGGGCCAGCAAAAAATCCGAATCTTATTTAAGCAGAACTCTGAAATTGGATTCTACATTTTATGATGCTTATCTAGGGCTAGGGCTTTACAATTTTGCAGTCGGGCAAATTCCGGGTGCATTCCGATGGGCCTTAAATCTTGCCGGAATACACGGCAATAAAAAACTCGGCTTAAGTTATATAAAAAAAGCAGCAGCGGAAGGAATTATATCCAAAGTTGAAGCCGAATATTATCTTTCTCAAATTCTTACCGATTATTTATTTGAATATAATGCCTCCGAAAAATATTTGAGAAATCTGGTAATAAAATATCCGGATAATTTATTGTTTAATTATTCTTTTGCGGTTTTAAGTATTAAAAAAAGAAAATTGAATACCGCTAAAGAATACCTTGAAAGAATTTTACACAGCAAAGATACGTCTTTTAAACAAATTAAATCCTTTTCCACATTTTTAATGGGCGATGTGTTTTTTAGGAAAAACTTATTTGACTCCGCCGAAGTATATTATAGAAAGTTTTTACATACTGCGCTTAATAATAATTACATGGGCATTGCCAGCTATAGGCTGGCAGTATGTTATGAACTTGGCGGGGATACTACTTTAGCCCGGGAATATTTTGAAAAAGCAGGCAAAGGAAATATGGATATTGAAGATGATATTTATGCAAAAAGGAAGAGTAAAATTTATGAAAAACGGCGTATGACTTCCGCAGAACTTAAATTAATTAAATATACCAATATGGTAGACAGCGGAAAATATAAATCCGCTGCCGATTCTCTTTCTTTCCTGCTTGAAAAAACAAAAGGCGATGAACTTGATGCGGAAATTTACCTTGAATTAAGCGATGCAAGCTTTCATCTGGGTAATTATAAAGAAGCATTAAACTTTGCAGTAACCGCAAAGGTCTTAAACACTATTAATGAAAAATGGATAAAACCCTTTGCGTGTTACTATGCAGCAAGAGCAGATAAATCTTTAGGTGATAAAAAAGCGGTTGAAAACTTTGTTGATGAGGCGGAAAAATACTCCGATTACGATTATCAAAAGAAGCTGCATAACCTGCTTTTTTCTTTAAGCAGTAATAAATAAAAACATAACTCTTACATTGATTATTTTTTGCTATTTAACTAACTTTTATAACTTTTAATAAAAAAGAAAAATTGAATATAGCGGTATTTGTATCGGGCAGAGGTTCAAACCTTCAGGCAATAATTAATTCCCGGAAAGAAGGAAATAAATTTGAAGTTAAGGCTGTTGTAAGTGATAAATTAAAATGCCCGGCATTTGAAATTGCGGAAGAAAATTCAATTCCAGTTTACAGTGCAGGCCCCAATGATGGTTTTTTTAGTTATTCGGCACTTGGAAAAAAATTTGAGGAAGATAATATAGAACTTATTGTTCTTGCAGGATTTTTAAAATTATTACCGGTTGATTTTGTAAAAAAATATTCGAACCGGATAATAAATATTCATCCTGCACTGCTTCCTTCTTTTGGTGGAAAAGGAATGTACGGTATAAATGTGCACAAAGCCGTATTCGAATCTTCTGCCAAAGTTTCCGGAGCAACAGTTCATTTTGTGGATTTTACTTACGATACGGGACGAATAATAGCTCAAAAGTGTGTAGATATTTCCGGCGTAAAATCCCCCGGAGAAATTGCCGATCTTGTTCTGGAAATTGAACATCAGATTTTACCGTATGTAGTTAATAAGTTTGCCGAAAATAAAATTAAAATAATTAATGACCGTGTGGTTGTATTGGATTAATAAAAAAGAACGGATGATAAATTGAAAAAGCTAGCAATAATTAGTGTATCGGATAAAACAAACATTGAACGGTTTGCAAAATCTTTAACCGAACTTGGTTACGAAATTATCGCTACCGGCAATACCGCAAAGTTAATAAGCGGTGCGGGAATAGCGGTTAAAGAAGTAAGCTCTCTTACGGAATTCCCCGAAATATTTGACGGGCGTGTAAAAACTTTACACCCTAAAATTTTCGGCGGAATACTTTTTAGAAGAGAAAATGCGGAAGACAAAAAGGAAGCGGAAAAAAATAACATTTTACCCATTGACGTGGTTTGTGTAAATTTATACCCTTTTGTAAAAGTTGCTGAGAATCCAAACTCGAGTCTGGATACCATAATTGAAAATATCGATATCGGCGGCCCTAGTTTAATTAGAGCTGCTGCAAAGAACTACAAGTATGTTTCTGTTTTGACGGAATCGGCACAGTACGATTCGTTTATAACCGAATTAAAAAACGGAAGTGTGAATGAAGAAACCCGAAAGAAATTAGCGGTTGCAGCATATTCACATACTGCTCAATACGATACTTACATTTCTAATTTCCTTGAAAATAAATTCGGACTAGAACCAACACATGTTCGTATTAATGAACCTAAGGAAAAAGTTTTACGTTACGGTGAAAACCCGCATCAAAAAGGTGCGTTGTTCGGTAAGTTCCATGATTATTTTGAAGCTTTTCACGGTAAGGAATTATCGTATAACAATATTCTGGATTTGGTTGCTGCGGTGGAACTTGTTGAGGATATGGGAGACTTACTGCCGCAGGAAAGTGATTGTGCGTGTTCCATAATTAAGCATCAAAATCCTGCCGGTGCAGCAATAGGTACCAGCCCGCTTGATGCATATACAAAGGCGCTAAAATGCGATCCGGTTTCCTCCTTTGGAGGTATTGTTACTTTTACTAAAGAGGTAGACGAAGAAACTGCGGAAAAATTAAACGATTTGTTCCTGGAAATAATTTCCGCTCCCGGTTATACGGAAGGTGCCGTAAATATTTTAAGAAAGAAAAAAAACAGAAGGCTGCTTAAACAGTTGAAATCCGTCAGAGACGGTAAAATAGTTTTCAAAAATATTCCGGGCGGAGTTATTATGCAGGATGCCGACCGTGCTTTTCTAAATGATAATGAATTAAAGACCGCGACCAAAAGACAACCTGCAAAAGAAGAACTTGATGATCTTCGTTTTGCATGGGTAATTGCCAAGCACACAAAATCAAATGCTATTGTTTTTGTTAAAGATAAAGCAACATTAGGAGTAGGTGCCGGGCAAATGTCCCGCGTGGACTCTGCAAAAATTGCATTTATGAAATCTCAGGAACATGGACTGGACTTAAAAGATTCCGTTGCTGCCTCAGATGCTTTTTTTCCGTTTGCAGACAGCCTGCTGGAAATTATTAAATACGGTGCTACTTCCGTCATTCAACCCGGCGGCTCTATTAGGGATAATGAAGTAATTGAAGCAGCTGATGATAATAATATTTCTATGGTATTTACAGGTATAAGACATTTTAAACATTAAGAGGCTTTATGGGGTTTTTTGACTTTTTTTCTGCAGATATTGCCATTGATCTGGGCACGGCCAATACTTTAATTTATGTTAAAGGTAAAGGTGTTGTTCTTAACGAACCTTCTATTGTTGCCTTCGATAGAAATACTAAAAAGATAATTGCTTTAGGCAACAAAGCTAAAGAAATGCAAGGCCGGGAACATAAAGAGATAAGAGTAACCCGCCCTATGCGTGACGGTGTAATTGCGGATTTTGAAATTGCAGAGGGCATGATTAGAGCTTTTATAAAAAAAGTTAGAGCCGGTGCTATTTCCAGCAGAAGAGTTGTTGTAGCTGTTCCAAGCGGTGTTACGGAAGTTGAAAAGCGGGCTGTACGCGACAGTGCAGAACACGCAGGTGCAAAAGAAGTTCATTTAATTGCAGAACCGATGTCCGCTGCTATTGGTATAGGCATTGATGTTGAAGCCGCCGTTGGCAACATGATAATTGATATTGGCGGAGGTACGACTGAAATTGCGGTT
Organism: Ignavibacteriaceae bacterium; assembly: GCA_046704255.1. Taxonomy (GTDB): domain Bacteria; phylum Bacteroidota; class Ignavibacteria; order Ignavibacteriales; family Ignavibacteriaceae; genus FEN-1297. The sequence continues at coordinate 21,993 of JBJKSH010000046.1, forward strand.
ATTGCTTTATCGGGTATTGTTAACGAAGAATCTATTCGCATTGCCGGTGACGAAATGAATTATTCCATAATGCAGTTCTTCAAAAAAAATCATAATATATTAATAGGAGAAAGGACTGCAGAAGCAATTAAGTGCGAAGTGGGTTCTGCTGTTCCTTTAAAAGAAGAAATTACAATTCAGGTAAAAGGAAGAGACCTTGTAGGCGGAATTCCTAAAACTACGGAAGTAAGTTCCGTTGAAATTAGGGAAGCACTTAACGAATCTATTGTTCAAATAGTTGATGCGGTTAGGCAGTCCCTGGAAAGAACACCCCCGGAACTCTCTGCCGATATTCTTGACAGGGGAGTAATGATTACGGGCGGCGGCGCTTTGCTGAAAGGCCTGGATGAAAGAATACGCATGGAAACCAATTTACCTGTACATGTTGCGGATGACCCTTTAACGGCGGTTGTTAGAGGCGCAGGAAAAGTTATAGATAATTTAAATCGTTATTCAAAAGTTTTAATTCGTAACAGAAGATATTAATGATAAAAATTTTTAACCGTTTATGGGAAAATTTTAAAGAATATATTGTCCTGATTGTACTTATAATTATAAGCTTAATTACGCTTTCATTAAATAACAAGCCCGCAGTAAAAAGAGTTAAAGCACTTGCCTTTGGAAGTTTTGCAGCCTTCACATCGGTAATTTCAAATGTAATAAATACAGCAAATATTAGAAGTGAAAATGAAAGCCTGCGCAGGCTTAATGCCAGGCTGATGATGAAAATAAGCGAGTTAAGAAAATACGGAATAGAAAATGCCGAATTAAAAAGTCTTCTTGCCTTAAAGGATACTACAAAGTTTCCGTTAATTGCTGCTTCCGTTGTTTCCAAATCTCTTTCAAAATCTCAAAGCACAATTACACTTAATGCAGGCAGTAAAAAAGGAGTTTTACCGGGCATGCCTGTAATAAATGATTACGGGCTTGTTGGTATTGTAAATTCTACTTCACAGGATTTTTCAATTGTAAGGACTTTAAAAAATATTGAACTAAGTATAACAGTAAAAGATGAAAGAAGCCGGGTTGACGGAATAATGAAATGGAACGGTTCAAACCTTGTTATAATAAACGTACCTAAAACTTATGATGTTGAACCGGGTGACAGAATAATTACTTCCGGGTTAAGTTCAATTATTGCCGTACCACTGCCCGTTGGTGTTGTTACGGGAATAAGCAAAGTGGAAACAGGTATGTTTAACGAAGTAAAAGTAAAACCATTTGTTAACTTTATAACTACCGAACATGTTTTTGTACTTGCTCTTGTTGAAAGTAAAGAAATAGACGGACATCAATTAAATTTTTATAAACGGTAGAAAATGCGTTCCGATTATATTTTATCTGTTTTATTGTTTTTCCCGCTGCTGGTAATTCAAACTACTTTAGCTCCTCTTATTTCCATAAACGGTGTTTCACCGGATTTAATATTAATATTGCTTGTGTTTTATTCAATGCGCACCGGGCAGGTTTACGGTACGGTTCTCGGCTTTGCTTACGGCTTTTTTATAGATCTTATAACCGGAACCCTTCTGGGAACCACAATGATTGCAAAGACAATAGCCGGATTTATTGCAGGATATTTTTCCGGCGAAACAAAAAGAGATAATTATTTAAAATCTTACGTTTTTGTATTAATCGTTTTGCTCTGTTCGGTAGTAGATTTAATTATAAGTTCTCTTTTCTCTACAATTGACTTGAATACTAATATTATAATGTTATTTTTTAACCAGGGAATTTTACCCGGAATTTATACGGCAGTATTGAGTATTTTTGTTGTTATATTTTATCCGAATAGGATTATTAGGTGAGTACAAATAGATTTGCATCTATAGAGCGGAAGACTATTGTATATTTCATTATTGTTTTCTGCTTTACTGTTCTTGGTTTTAGATTATTTCAAATGCAGATTATCGAGCATCAAAATTACAGCGAGCAGGCAGCACAAAACAGTATTAAAACCGTTGAACAAACTCCGCTTAGAGGAATTTTTTACGACCGCAACATGAACGTTGTTGTAGATAACGTTCCTGCTTATACGCTTAGAATTACTCCCGCATATTATAACAAGAATCTGACGCCTTTGCTTGAAGCTGTTCTTGACGTAAAGCCGGGTTATATAAATAAGGTTTTAAAAGAAAATAGAGTTTATTCAAAATATATCCCTATTAGAATAAAAAGAGGAATTAGTTTTAAAGTAGTTTCATGGCTTGAAGAAAATGCAGAGCATTTACCCGGCGTAGATTATATTGTTGAAATGCAGCGGGGTTACCCAGCCGGCATAAGAGGTTCTCATATGTTCGGCTACACAAAAGAAATTTCTCCTGCTCTTCTTAAAAAACATAAAGGGTTTTATAAGCCGGGAGATTATATAGGGTACAGCGGCCTGGAAAAAGAATATGAAAAATATCTTCGCGGTAAAAAAGGCTATGAATATTTCCGCGTAGATTCCAGGGGCAGAATATTAGGAAGATATAAAAACGGAGCTGATGATGTTCCATCCGTTAAAGGTGATGACCTGGTTTTAACCATTGATACCGATGTTCAAAAAGCGGCGGAAGAAGCTCTTAAGGGATACCGCGGCGCTGCTGTTGCGATAAATCCCAAAACCGGCGGCGTACTGGCACTGGCAAGCGCACCCGATTATGACCTAAGTAAATTCTCTTATGTAACTTCCAGAGAATACCTTGAAAAATTATATCAGGATCCCGATCATCCTTTTTTTAACAGGGCTACAATGGCTGCAAATCCGCCCGGGTCAACATTTAAAATTATGGAGGCAGTTGCTGCTTTAAATTCTCATGTTATTACAACTGCTACAACAGTAGATTGCAAAGGCGGGCAGGTATTTTTCGGCCGTTATTTTAAAGACGATGCTGCCCATGGTGTTGTAAACGTTGTACACGCTATTGAAAAATCTTGTAACGTATTTTTCTACAATTTAATTTATAAAATAGGAATGAAAAGGTGGGACGAATATGCAAGCAAATTCGGTTTCGGGCATTATACTCATATTGATCTCGGCGATGAAGTAAAGGGCTTTATACCTACGCCCGAATATTATGTAAAAAGATACGGTAAGGATTGGCCCAAAAGTATAATGGCTAGTTTAGGAATAGGGCAGGGAGAAGTAAGTGTAACGCCAATACAGCTTGCAAAGTACTGTGCTTTAATATCAGAAGACGGCATTACTTATACCCCGCATTTGGTAAAGGGTTATTTTAAAGACGGCTCTAAAAAGCTTGTGCCTTTCAAATATAAAAAAATTGATCTGGGTATTGATACAAGTGTATTTAATATAGTTAAGCGTGGAATGTTTCTGGTGGTAAACGGGGCAGGTACTGCAGCAAACATTCGCTCAAATAAAATTCAAATTGCAGGTAAAACCGGGACTGCACAAAATCCCAGGGGAAAAAACCATGCCTGGTTTATCGGATTTGCACCGTTTGATAACCCTAAAATAGCTGTTGCTGTTTTTGTTGAAAATGTCGGATTCGGTGCAACTTATGCCGCACCCATTGCTAAGAAAATGATTGATGCTTACTTATTAAAAGATACACAAAAACAAAAAGAAATAATTCCTCCGCCTCTGGCCAATAGTAAAATAACCGGAGGTTCTGTTGCGAATTGATTATAAGTTAAATGATAAATTCGATCTCGGCATTGCCATTCCCGCCTTACTTTTATTTTGTATCGGGCTTGCAGCAATTTACAGCTCTACCTTACACAACCCGCATGCAAGCGGCAACTTCGAAAAGCAAATTATTTGGGGCATTACTTCATTTATACTTTTTTTAATTGTGTATTCCATACCGACTAACTCTTTTAAAACCCTCGCAGTACCTTCTTATTTAATTTCTTTGCTTTTATTATTAGTGGTCTTAGCAATTGGAAAAAGAGTTAACGGAAACAAAAGCTGGCTTGGATTGGGCGGGCTCGGATTTCAACCTTCCGAATTGGCTAAACTCGGTACAATACTTATGCTGGCTTCATTTCTCAGCAGGAAAAATACAAATATAGATTCGCTTAAAGATATTATTATTGCATTGGCAATTGGGTTTATTCCTGTCGGCCTAATAATGATTGAGCCTGATCTCGGCACATCAATAGTATTTATTGGTTTAATATTAGCAATACTATTTTGGAAAGGGATTAGTTTGTTCGGCATGTTTGTTGTCCTTTCCCCAGGCATATCAGCAATAGCTTCGCTTTTTGGTACCTATTATTTTGTAGCCGCACTGGTAATTATTTTTATGTTATTAATATTTTTTAAAAAAGATATTTTTTCAAGCGGTTCTATATTTGCTTTGAATCTTGGTGCGGGTTTTTTTACAAAGTTTGTTTATGATTTGCTTAGTCAGCATCAACAGACCAGAATCCGGTCTTTTATAAATCCATCTGCAGATCCGCTTGGCGCCGGTTATAATGCTATTCAAGCAAAAGTTGCTATTGGTTCCGGCGGGTTATTAGGCAAAGGTTTTTTAGCCGGTACGCAAACTCAACTTCAATTTATACCCGAGCAGTGGACTGATTTTATATTTTGTGTTATAGGTGAAGAATTCGGTTTTATTGGGGCAATAATTACGCTAGTGTTGTTTCTATATCTCTTTAACAGGCTTTTAAAACTTGCCGGCTCTGCCAAGGATGAATTTTTAAGTTTAACTTTAATTGGTATACTTGCAGTATATTTTATACATTTGATGATAAACATTGGTATGGTTGTGGGTGTTATGCCTGTAATAGGAATACCGCTTCCATTCGTCAGCTACGGAGGAAGTTCACTTATGGCCGATGTTTTAATGCTTGGAATTGCTGCCAACATTTACAGAACAAGGAAAAACTATACATAGTATTTGGTATGAATGCACTTCAAAAATTTAGAACCAAAAATTCGGAAGGTAAATTTATTTGTGTAGGATTGGATACAGATGAAGATAAGATTCCTTTAATTTTAAAAAATGAAAATGATCCGGTATTCGAATTTAATAAAGCAATAATTGAAAATACCTGCCGATACACAGCCGCATACAAATTGAATTTTGCCTTTTACGAGAGAAATAATATTAAAGGAATGGAATCTTTAGCAAAAACAATTTCCATAATACCTAAAGATATTTTAACCATTGCAGATGCAAAAAGAGGGGATATAGGTAATACATCCCGTATGTATGCTAAAGCCATACTGGAAAACCTGAACTTCGATTCTATCACAGTTAATCCTTACATGGGCGGGGATTCCATATCTCCCTTTTTAGAAAACCCGGATAAACTGGTTTTTGTTCTTGCTCTAACTTCAAATGCAGGCGCGGATGAAATTGAAAAATTAAAGCTTGAAGACGGAATGTTTTTATTTCAAAAAGTTATTGAAAAAGTAAAAAGCTGGAACAAACTTAATAACTGCGGAATTGTTTTCGGGGCTACTAAGTCCGAAGAATTATTCGGCAGTATTAATTTATTTGGTAACCTGCCGGTTCTATTACCGGGAGTTGGGGCGCAAGGCGGCAGTCTTGAAGATGTTGTTAATGCATTTAATTCTGCCGGGCATAAAAATTTTTTAATAAATGTGAGCAGAGGAATAATATATAAATCCGGCGAGAATAATTTTGCCGCCGCTGCTAAAGATGAATTAATCAAATTAAATAAGAAGATTAAAAATCTTTTGAATGATTGAAAAAATTTATAACTTTCTTGTAGTTATTTATTCTTCTTAGATACCATCTGAAAATGAGGGAAGGTAGGAATGGCTGAATATAATTTTAGAGAGCCCCGTAATAAAAAGCCGGAGTTTCTTGTAGTACGGGAGTCTCCAACTCTTTTCCCGGAGATATTTTCCATAAGCAAACTAAAAACCAACACCCTATTACCCCAGCTTAAAATTTCCAATCTTCATAATATTATAAACACCCGGAAAAAATACGTTGATATTTCAACGGTAGTACCCCGGTTATTTAAATCCGTTGATTTGTTTTTATTTCTAAATAAAAAAAAGACGGACATGTATTACCAGGTTCCCGGAGGGATTTATACTTTTAAGGAAATTAATTTACCGAAAAGAAAAAATTTAATTGAATTGTTTTACCGGATAGGCCGGGAAAAATCATCCTCTATATATTTTGAAATAAATAGGGAGTAGCAGGCTGCTATGAATAACGTTAAAATGCACGAGAAATTCCTTTCCGAAATTTGGAAAGAACAAAATTTTGTGAAAGATTTATCAACCGTTGACGGACAGCAGATTGAAGTTGTTGATACCGGCATTGAGAATAAAGAACTAAGCGGACCGGATTTTAAAAACGCAAGAATTAAAATCGGGAATATTACTTTCCTTGGTGATGTGGAACTGGACGGGCAATATTCCGACTGGAAAAAACACGGGCACAATATCAATAGGAAATACAATTCCGTTATACTTCATGCCTCGTTAAATAACGACTCCAGGAAAAGCTATGTGTTTACGGCCGAAGGAAGAAAAGTGCAGTCTATTTCATTAATTCAATTTCTTAAGAAAGACCTGGCTACAACACTGCAAAGAGCAATTTTATCCGAACGCAAAAACAGAATAAATAAAATGCCCTGCATGGAAATAAATGCAGAAATAAGCGAGAAAGAAAAACTTAATTATGTTTATGACCTTGGATTAAAAAGATTTAAAGACAAAAGCGAAAGGATGCTGGAAAGACTTAAAGAATTAATTTTTTTAAAGGAAATGAATTTTAAAGAGCCTATTATTAAATATGAACTTGATGAAAAGTTTTACGAACGTCCTTTTACGCAAAACGATTTTAGCGATAAAGAAGTTTGGCAGCAGCTTGTTTATGAATCCGTTTTTGAGGCACTTGGATATTCCAAGAATAAGGAAATAATGAAATCGCTGGCTAAAAGCGCCAACATAAATTTTTTAAAATCACTGGACGGTACGGCTGATTTTTCTTTTAAAGTTGAGTCCGCACTTTTTAACATTAGCGGATTAATCCCGGCAGAAAATAACTTCCCGGATGAAGAAACTTCTTCTTATACAAAAAAAATTTTGGAAACATGGAACAATATTAAACCGGGCTACGATAATCATTTCTACAATTCAACCCAGTGGCATTTTTCAAAATTAAGGCCGCAAAATTTTCCAACCATAAGAATTGCAGGCGGCGCCAGGCTTGTTCATAAAATTATAAAAGAAAAGCTGATAGATAACGCAATTGAGAAAATTGAAAAGATAAGCAATATTAACAAACTGACCAATGCTTTAAGATCTCTTTTTATAATTAAAGGAGAAAACTTCTGGAAGTCGCATTATGTATTTGACCAGCCTGCAAAAGTTCAAATAAAATATTTTATAGGCGCTTCTAGAGCAGATGAAATTCTGGTAAATATTGTACTGCCTATTCTTTCAATTTATTTTGAAATTTTTAACAGAAAAGATTTAAGTAACAGAGTAATAAAAGTATATTTGAACTTTTATCAGAAAAGTGAAAATAATCTGGTAAATGAAGTAGCCGCAACTTTATCTTTGAAAGATGCATGGAAAAGAAGTGTCCTGTACCAGGGAATGATTGAACTATTCCGCAGCTATTGCTCACGGGAAAAATGTTTGGAGTGCGACATTGGCAAAAAAATATTTAATTGACAACTATAGCTTTGTAAAAGTAACTAAAGTAAGATACGGTAATTTTTGAAGCAGGAAAAAATATTCATTCTTTAATAGAACGATAATTTATAATTAGATTTTTTTAGAAAAGAAAATACGCCGTATCTTTTCTTGAGTAGGTTCATTTATAAAGTTAATTATTACTTGTCAGTTTTTGAATATCATCTCTAATTTTTGCTGCCCGTTCATATTCTTCGGCTTCAATTGCTTCTCTTAGTTTATTCTGTAGGGCTGCAATTCTTGCTTCCTTAGACATGGAAACCATGTCCTCATCTTTTTGTCCTTCTTTTTTTGGTGAAACTTCATTTTCGCTTTCATCAGAAGGAATAAAAGAAGCAATTTTCATTACGGATTCCGAAACATAAATAGGCGCCTGAGCTCTTACTGCCAAAGCAATGGCATCGCTTGGTCTGCTGTCAACCTCATTTGTAAGTGCAGATACTTCAAGAATTATTTTTGCATAAAATGTATTTTCTCTAAGTTCATCAACAATTACCTCAGTAACCATTGCTCCCAGATTATCTATTACCTGTTTTAGTAAGTCGTGTGTAAGCGGCCTTGGGGGTTTAATGCCTTCAATTTCAAGAGCAATTGCCTGTGCCTCGAATGCTCCAATAATTATAGGCAGCCTTCTTACGCCGTTTATTTCTTTTAATAAAATTGCATAGGCCCCGCCTGTAGACGGGCTGGATGATAATCCTAATATTTCACATTGAACTTTTTGCAACTGGATCTCCTAAATCGTTATGATTTAAGTTCTTTTAACGTGTTAGTTAATACCGGTAAAACATCAAACAGATCGCCGGCAATTCCATAATCGGCAAGACCAAAAATCGGCGCATCCTTATCTTTATTTATTGCAACAATATATTTTGAAGACGACATACCGGCAAGGTGTTGAATTGCTCCCGAAATACCGCAAGCAATATATAGCGATGGGGAAACAGTCTTCCCGGTTTGTCCAACTTGTTCCCTATGCGGGCGCCATCCGGCATCAACTGCAGCACGGGATGCTCCTACTGCTCCTCCTAAAACATCTGCTAATTCTTCAACAAGGTGAAAATTCTCAGGCCCTTTAAGCCCTCTTCCGCCGGATACTATTATATCTGCTTCTGCTACATCAAGTTTTCCTTCAGCTTTCTTGAATTCAACAACCCGTGTAGTTAAATCCGGACTATCAATTTCTTTAACATTTATTTTAACGGAAGCAGAATCAATTTTTACCGGTTTAAAAATATTCGGCCTAATAGTAAAAATTTTAAATTCGCTTTTTATTTTTACATCCACGAGCGCTTTACCAGCATAGACAGGCCTGGTAAAAACTATGTCATTGCCCGTTACTTCAAAATTAGTAATATCCATTGCAATACCTGCATCTAAGCCGGCTGCAATAAAAGGTGCAAGGTCTTTTCCAAATGCAGTATTAGGAAAAACAATAATCTTAGCATTTGTATCTTTTATATATTCATTTATAATTTTTTTATAGGCAGAAGACGAATAATTTTGTATACCGGAATTTTTAAAGTGAATTATTTCGTTAACACCGTAACCTGACGTATCATTTAAGTTTTCTATTTCACCGCCGATAACAGCCGCACTTGCTTCCATATTCAGTTTACCGGAAAGCTGGGAAATAACACCTAAAACTTCGAAAGAAACTTTTTTAAGCTTGCCTTCTTTTTGTTCTAATATTCCAATAATTTTATTTGCCATAATTTTATATTTCCTTTTAGATAACTTTTGCTTCTTCTCTTAATAAACGAACCAATTCCGGTACAGCCGAACTGTCGGTACCGATTATTCTACCCGGCTGTTTTGCCGGTGGTTTTTTCATTTTTAGAACTTCGGTAGAACTATCAGCAGCAAAAGCAGTTTTCTCTTCAATAGTTTTTTTCTTAGCTGCCATTATTCCTTTTAAGGAAGCATACCTTGGTTCATTCAATCCTTTTTGAGCCGTAATAATTGCAGGCAGTTTAGTCTCAACAATTTCTTTGCCGCCTTCAGTTTCTCTTTCGGCTGTTATTTTATCGTTATCTAGTTTAAAATCAACAACAATAGAAACACATGAATAATTTAACAATTCTGCGGTTAGCTGTCCAATAATAGAGTTGTCGTAGTCCACAGATTGTTTTCCCATAAAAACCAGATCACAATTTTGGTTTTTAATTTCATCGGCAAGTGCTTTAGCAACGCTTAAAGAATCTCTATAGTTATCATCTTTCAATAGAACGCCTTTGTCAACTCCCATAGCAAGAGCTTTGCGAATAGTTTCTTTGCTGCTGTCTCCGCCAAGGCTTATTGCAACAACCTCGCAGTTAAATTTTTCTTTTGTTTTTAGTGCTTCTTCAACCGCAAATTCGTCATAAGGATTTATTACATAAGTAACTCCGGCAGGGTCAATGGTTTTTTCATCTGCACCTACTTTAACTTTGGTAGCAGTATCCGGTACATGGCTAACACAAACTGCTATTTTCATTAAACCTCCGTTTATTTTATTATATTTCGTAAAAAAATATAACATTACACCGGTATAAAATCAAACCATAGCAGGTTATATTTAAATAATATCCGAATGTTTGTTATTCATCTTTAATTTTGTATTAATATTTTATAAATTTTTGATATGAATAATGAAATTATAAATAAACCTGTACATGAAATTGAAGAAGATGAAGAAACCGGTATCGGGCTTGAAAGCAGAGTTGTACTTTATAACGACGACTGGCATACTTTTGATGAAGTTATATTGCAATTAATTAAAGCTACCAGCTGCACTTTTGAAGAAGCACGTAATCATGCCTTCGAAGTTCATGTTAAAGGGAAATCAATTGTTTTCAACGGAAAAATGAAAGAATGTTTAAGAGTATCTTCGATTCTTGAAGAAATTGCTCTTACAACACAAATTATTACTTGATTCGTTACCCCCATCAAAATTACGCCTCCCCTGGATATTTGCATTATTAATTGAACATTGAACATTGAACATTGAACATTGAAATTTGAAAATTGAACATAGAGTGTCGAGAATTCGTTTATCAAAATAAATGTTTATCCTGTACCTCAATTATTATTAGAGGTTACGTAACGTAAGTTAATAAATAAAGTCTATCAGCCGGGATTTTGATTTCCCTCCGAATTTTGGAAAGCGAATATAGCTTTTCTCTTTTTCCTACAAGAATGTTTTAAATAACATATCTTATTCCAAAACGTTTTGATGTTACCATCTTAACAGTATACAAGTATACATCAAATTTCATTGTTTATCCCGCCGGTTCTGCCTATATTTGTTGCTAATTTTTAAATTATTGGATAAAGTGTGAAAAAGTTAAGAGAAGATATACGTAACATTGCAATAATTGCACATGTGGATCACGGAAAAACTACTTTGGTTGATCATATGCTTAAGCAGACAGGAGCGTGGCGGGCCAATCAGCATGTTGAAAAAAGGGTAATGGATTCCAATGCTCTTGAAAAAGAAAGAGGTATTACTATCCTTGCCAAAAATCTTAGCGTAAAATATAAGAATATTAAAATAAATATTATAGATACGCCCGGCCATGCGGATTTTGGCGGCGAAGTAGAACGTACCTTGAAAATGGTAGACGGTGTTCTGCTGCTTGTTGATGCGGCGGAGGGGCCGCTGCCGCAAACTAAATTTGTTTTGAAAAAATCCTTGGATCTTGGATTAAAACCTATAGTTGTAATTAATAAAATAGATAGAAAAGATGCTCGTCCGGATGAAGTTCTTGATGAAGTATTCGATTTATTTGTCTCCCTCGGCGCAAATGAAGAACAACTTGATTTTCCTTTCGTGTATGCAGTTGCTAAAGAAGGCAAGGCTAAATTAGAATTGGAAGATAATAATGTTAATCTTGAACCGCTTTTCGAAATTATTGTAAATAAAATACCCCCGCCAGAATATGATGAGGATGCGCCTTTCCGGATGTTGATTTCTGCAATCGACTATAATGATTATCTTGGAAGAATAGGCATTGGAAGAGTGCAAAGCGGATTGGTTAAAAAGGATGATCCCATAATTTTAATTACAAAAGACGGTGATATAGTTAACTCTAAAATTTCTAAGCTTTATTCCTTTGAAAATATTAAACGAATTGAAGCAGAAGAAATAAGTGGCGGGGATATCGGTGCTATTGCCGGGCTTGAAGATGTGGATATCGGAGATACAATTTCCGATCCTTCAATAAAGGAAGGCCTTCCTTTTGTTACAATTGATGAGCCTACAATTACAATGAACTTTATGGTAAATAATTCTCCTTTTGCCGGACAGGAAGGGAAATATGTTACCACTAGAAATTTAAGCGAACGTTTGTCAAGAGAATTAAAATCGAATGTCAGTTTGAGAGTTGAGATGACAAACTCTCCGGACAGCTTTAAAGTAAGCGGACGCGGGGAACTTCACCTGGCAATTTTAATTGAAAATATGAGACGGGAAGGATACGAGCTTCAGTTAAGCAAACCCCAGGTAATAATGAAAAAAATTGCCGATGTCTTATGCGAACCGATGGAACATTTAATTATAGACGTCCCGGAAGAATTTGTCGGAATTGTTATTGAAAAGCTCGGTAAGCGAAAAGCCGAGATGAAAAATATGTTGACGTTTAACGAAAACACAAGACTTGAGTTTATTATTCCTTCCAGGGGTCTAATCGGTTACAGATCGGAGTTTATGACCGATACAAAAGGCACCGGTATTATGCACCATAACTTTGAAGGATACGAACCTTATAAAGGAGAAATTACTCACCGGCAGAGAGGTGCACTGGCAGCATTAGAAGCCGGAACAGCTTCGGCATACGCAATGTTTAAATTGCAGGAACGTTCGGTATTCTTTATTGAACCCGGCACTAGAGTTTATGAGGGAATGGTTGTCGGCGAAAATTCCCGTTCCAATGATATGATTGTTAATGTGACCAAAACAAAACAGCTAACCAACATGCGTGCTTCTGGGGCCGATGAAGCAATAAGACTGGAACCGCCTACTATTCTTACTCTGGAACAAGCTATCGAATGGATAACTGAAGATGAATATGTGGAAGTAACTCCGGAGAATATAAGAATAAGAAAAAGATTTTTGACGGAAATGGATAGAAAGAACGCTCGTTTGGCAGCTAAACAAAAAGAAGCTGCGGAAATTATGCAGCCAAAAGTTGCATAATATTGTAAATACGGAAATATAACAGGAGGTAAAAATGTCTGAAAGTGTTATTAAAGATCTTAAACCGGAAACCTTATGGAAAAGATTTTATGAAATTTCTCAAGTTCCGCGCCCTTCAAAAAAGGAAGAGAAAATTAGAGAACATCTACGTAATCTTTTTAAAAAATTGAATACAGATTTCAAAGAAGATAAAACCGGAAATTTAGTCGCTTCAATTCCTGCTTCTGCCGGCTACGAAAAAGCCCATACTGTAATATTGCAGGGACATGTTGATATGGTTTGTGAAAAAAATAAAACTACCCGGCATGATTTTGATAAAGATCCTATTAAATTAAAAAGGGAAGACGGCTGGATAAAGGCGGACGGAACTACACTCGGCGGTGATAACGGCCTAGGAGTAGCAGCAGCATTATCTATAATTACAGATAAAGAATCCATACACGGACCTATCGAGATACTTTTAACTGTGGATGAAGAAACCGGGTTAACCGGCGCTAATAATCTTGAACACGGATTAATAACCGGCAAGATACTTTTAAACTTGGACTCCGAAGAAGAAGGTACATTTTACGTAGGATGCGCTGGAGGTATGGATACGGTTGGCTCGTTTAAAATAGAGACGGAAAATTTACCGGAAGGTTTTGAAGCTTATAATTTAATGGTTACCGGTTTGAAAGGCGGGCATTCCGGTCTTGATATTATTGCCGGGAGAGCAAACGCTATAAAAATTTTTGGAAGGACATTAAATGAACTGGATAGCAAGAAATATTTTGTTGCTTCTATAAACGGCGGAAGTAAAAGGAATGCTATACCAAGGGAAGCGGAAGCAACATTATTTGTAAACCCGAATGATGCTGCCGTATCGGAAAATATCATTCGTAATTTTCAAAGTAAGGTTAATAACGAGTTTAAGATTTCAGACAGCGGTTTAAAACTTGAATTCGAAAAAATTGACTCCGGTTTGAAGAAAGGATTTAGTAAATCTCTCAGTAATAAAATCGTCGAGACTCTTTTGGCGCTTCCTCACGGAGTAATTTCTATGAGTCAGGATATACCGGATTTGGTTGAAACTTCCACAAATGTAGCAACAATTTTTACTGAAGAAAATTTCATAAGGATAGGGACCAGTCACAGAAGTTCGGTTGAAAGCGCAAAAAAATATTTTGCCGATAGTGTTGCCGCAACTTTTAAATTAGCCGGTGCGGAAGTTAAACATGGCGATGGGTACCCCGGATGGAAACCGGACCTCGATTCAAAAATTTTAAACATTTCTAAAAATGTTTATAAGAGTATGTTTAATAAAGAACCGGAAATTAAAGCAATACATGCCGGATTGGAATGCGGTATACTTGGAGATAAAAATCCGGGCCTGGATATGGTTTCTTTCGGGCCAACAATTGTTGGTGCTCATTCGCCGGATGAAAAAGTTAATATTAAATCGGTAGAAAATTTTTATTCCCTGCTTAAAGCAATTCTTAAGTACGTAGCTGAAAATTAGGATATCAGGCTTTTGCAGCAGGAATTGTAATTACGAATATAACTGCACTTGTAAGTATTACCAGCGGGCCGGCAGGTAAGCCTGTTAATACTGAAGAAATAATTCCGGCTAGCGCCGATATTATTCCGAAAACTGCCGAAACTAATCCGAACTGGGAAAGAGTTTTACTAACATTTCTTGCAGAGGCAGAAGGAATTGCGACTAATGCAGCAGTCATTAATCCACCCACTAAATCTACTCCTAAAGCTACTATTACTGCAATAGCAGATAGATAAATAAAGTTATACAGCTTTATATTTATTCCCTCAATCTTTGCAACATCTTCATGAATATTTGACAGCATTATTTTTGAATAGCTGCTTTTGATTGCGATAAATACCGAGGTCCCTAGAATAACGGCAGCAGCAGTTTCGTATATATTAACCCGGGAAATATCGCCTATTAAAGCAGCCTCCGCTTTTTCAATAGGAAGGAAGATAAATGCAATTCCGACACCTGTTGCAAAGACAATTGCGGTTAATGCTTCCATAGGAAGTTTGGTTTTTATTTCTAAGAGCCATATAATTAAAATACCCAAGATTACGAAGGGAAAAGCACCCAACGAAATACTAAAGCCGTATATAAGAGCTAAAGCAGCTCCCGGTAAAGCAAGGTGTCCAAGCGGTCCGGCTACAACTGCCATTCTCTTGGAAAGCATAAGTGTACCGAGGTATGCGGCAGACCCGGCAATAAAAACTCCGCTTATCAAACTCAGTATCATTTGGTTGGTCATCTAATTAAGACTCCTTATTATGCGTATAAAATTTTATATCGGTTTTGTAGATATCATGAAGTACTTCCGGGGTTAAAATTTCTTCCGGCACACCGTAACATCGTTTACCAACACGTGAAAGGCAAAGCACATGTGTTGAGTGTGCATACACAATGTTTAGATCGTGGGTTACGTTAAAGATTGTTAAGTGCTGATTTTGCCAGATACTTCTTAGTAGAGAATATATTGTCTCTCCTCCGGCAACATCTACAGCAGTTGTAGGCTCATCTAGAAAAAGTATGTTAGGATGTGAAACCAAAACCCATGCAACTAGCATCCTTTGAAATTCTCCGCCGGAAAGGTAACCGGCTCTTTTGTTTAATACATTATTCCCAAGTCCAACAAGAGAAAGGTGCTCCTGTATTTCTTCATTCTTAATTTTTTTAAGTGAAAAAAAATCTTTTACGGTAAGGGGTAAATCTCTTACGGACATTTGGTTTAGCCCTTGGGGCAGGTATCCTATCCTGGGCTTTTTAACCCACTTTAATTCTCCTATATACGGAAGTAAACCAAGTAGTGATTTTAACAAAACTGTTTTACCGGAACCGTTTGGACCGAGGATTGTAAGAAACTCACCTTCTTCAACTTTAAAATTTAACCCAGATAATACTGTTTGACCATCCAGGACAACTCCAAAATTATTCACTTCAAGCAATACTTCGTTCAATTTGCTTCACCTACATAAAAAATTGTAATTTAGCTTGGAATTATTTTAATTAAACGGAAGATAATTTATCCAACTTACTTTTAATTCAAATAGCAATTTAAGCATTATATATCTAATATAACAAAAGAATGATCTCTAACAGACTTAAGTTAACAATACCTCTATTTTTATTATTAGCCATTTCAAGTTTAAATGCAAAATCAGAATGGGATTCTACTAATCGTTCAAGTTATTTTATTAATGCCGTTAAAATTAAACAAGATTTAAATATTACCGGTAAACTTTCAGATCCGCTCTGGAAAAATGCACCAAAGGTACAGCTTAATTTTGAGATACAGCCGGGAAATAATACTCCCGCACCGCAAAAAACTACAGCTATGGTTTTATATAATTCCAAATATATTTATATAGGATTTATTTGTTATGATACTAATCCGTCAAAAATACGTGCGCATATAACAGATCGGGATAATGCCTTTAATGATGATTTTGCCGGTGTTATTTTGGATACATACCACGATCATCAAAGAGCTTATGAACTATATGAAAATCCGTACGGCGTTCAAATGGACGGTTTAATGAATGGAAAAAATGAAGACTATAGCTTCGATTTGCTATGGTATTCAAAAGCCTCAATTAACGACAGCGGTTATACTGCGGTAATGGCTATACCATTTAAAAGTCTGCGGTTTCAGGATAAAAACATTCAGAGCTGGGGGATAGATTTTCTACGAAACATTCCGAGAGAAAGCAGTATTGAAACTTCATGGACTCGTGTGGAAATAAATGATCCCTGTCTCTTGTGTTACGAAGGTACTTTAACGGGATTGAAAGATTTAGGATCTTCCGGTTCATTCAATTTCCTTCCTTACGTAATGGGATTTGAAAGCGGAAATATTATTGATGACTCAAAACCAAACTCAGAATTTTATAACGGCCCGTTAAGAATTAGAGCCGGGGCAGGTTTTACCTATATACCGAACCCGAGTCTTTCGCTTGAAGTAGTCGGCAACCCCGACTTCAGCCAGGTAGAATCGGATGCAGCACAAATAAATGTGAACAGCAACTTTGCACTTTTTTACCCGGAGAAGCGGCCCTTTTTTATGGAAGGCAGCGATATCTTTTCTACATTAATACAAGTTTATTATTCGCGAATGATAAGCAACCCGGAAGCAGCCGCAAAGATAGTTAACAAATCCGGCGCTTGGTCTGTTGCTTATCTTGGTGCGGAAGACAGGAATACTCCCTTTATTATTGCAGGTGAAGAAGGAAGCGTTTCCGACAATAACGGAGACAACACATTTTCCACTACATATAAATCATTTTCAAATATTTTTAGGGCAAGATATAACTTCGGTTTGCAATCCTTTGCCGGTGTAATTGCAACTACAAGAAATTTTACTTATTCGCACAATTATACCGGAGGTATAGACTGGAATCTTTTCTTCGGCAACAATTATACCTTTGACGGACAATTTCTTATTTCCAATACTCGTGAATTAAATGATACCTCGCTTATATCTAATTTGAATTATTTTGGTAATACCGGGTTCACAAAAGCCTTTGACGGGCAAGAATATACCGGTACAGGTTTTCAGACGGATTTTAGGAGAGATGCAAGAAACTACAGCTTTAGAATAACATATAAAGATTTTTCTCCTACATTCCAGGCGGAAGACGGTTATATATCTTCCAACGATTTAAGAACTGCAGATGTGAGCCAAAACTTATCTTATTATCCGAAGAATTCTTTGGTCGATGAATGGGGAATTAATTTGGAATCCGGCTTACATTTTAATTATAGTAGAGTCAGGAAGGAACGATGGCTTATTCCGCAAATCTTTCTTAATCTAAAAAGTCAAACTCAAATTAATCTAAATTATTTTCTTGTTAATGATGAACTTTACCATGGTTTTAATTTTAAGCATGTTAACAGATGGAACCTTTCAATTAATTCAAATCCTATTAATACTATTTCTTTTAATTTTAATGCTGCATTCGGCAGATTTATTTATAGAGCGGAAAAAACGGCGCTCGGTGCGGGCCATAATATCAGTACGGAATTGGTTGTTAAACCTACCAACAAGTTTTCCCTAACTTTGGATTATTCAAGATCAAGGTTAACCAATAGTGTCGGAGGAGAACTGTTATTTGACGGTTATATTGCCAGACTAAAAGGCATATATAATTTCAATACCAGAATTTTTATAAGACTTATAGCTCAGTATAATCAATTTAACCAAAATGTAGAAATCGATCCGCTGTTCAGTTATAGGCTAAATGCATTTACTATTTTCTATGCAGGTTTAACAAACAGCCTTGAAAAATTCGAACAACCATACGGTTTGATTCAAACTAACAGACAATTCTTTCTTAAATTACAATACCTCTTGCAGGATTGATAAGATAGTTTAATGTCACAATAACTTTATTAATTTCTTAAAATATTGTGTGTGTTATTTTTTTTTATTTGAGGAAATGAATGCTTCCTAATAAATATTTTGTTTGGGATACTTCTCCTGATTTGTTAAAAACCGGAGTTATAAACCTGCCGTTTTCTTTTAGTATTGCAGGAATCATACTTTCGATAATAATATATTATTATGTATACAATTCTTTATTAAATAAAATTAAGAAAGATAAACAGGAACAATCTAATAAAGATAAAAAGAATGTACTGCCTGCAACCAGGGTATGGGCGCTTACAATCGGCAGCTTAGTTTTAGGCCAGCTTGTTACACTTCCTTTTAATATATGGGCCATTCATTCACTTGGTCCATTTACTGTTAGATATTACGGGGTAATATTTGCGATTGCATTTCTACTGGGCTATTACCTTGGTATTAAAATGTTTCGCGATGCAGGTAAACCGCAGGAAAGACTGGATGCCTTATTTATTTATGTTATAATTGCTACTGTTATCGGTGCACGTTTAGGACAAGTTTTCTTTTACACACCGGATTATTACTTTTCTCATCCGGCGGAAATTATAAAAATTTGGCACGGCGGATTAGCAAGCCACGGAGCCGCTATCGGAATTTTGATAGGAATCTGGCTTTATGTCCGCAAATACCCCGATATGAAATATATTTGGGTATTGGACAGAGTTGTAATTCCGGTTGTAATCGGCGGTGCATTTGTAAGGATTGGTAATTTCTTCAATTCGGAAATTATCGGTCGTGTAACTCATGTTCCGTGGGCAATTGTTTTTGAAAGAGTAGACATGCTGCCAAGGCATCCTTCAATGCTATATGAATCGTTCTGTTACTTTATAGGATTTTTTATTCTTTGGCGAATTTATAAGCATTACAAAGCTGCACCACCGGACGGCCTTCTATTAGGAGTTTTTCTTGTTTATGTTTTTGTATGCCGCTTTCTAATAGAGTTTACAAAAACACGGCAGGCGGATTTTACCGCCACATGGCCGATAAGCATGGGACAAATTCTTAGCATACCATTTATAATTTTTGGTATTTGGCTGCTTGTTAAGTATGTAAAATACCCATCTAAAGAAAATGAGCAAACTAAAAATGGAAGTTAAAATCCTAAAGTAATTACTGAAGCGCTTGATAATTTAAAATTTGTATGTTTCAATTAATAGGAAAAAATCTAGGTTAGAATTATTGCTTTTAAAATAATATTTTATAAAATTAAAACGTTTCAAATAAAATTAAATCCGTTAAAAGAAAATATTAAAAGTTTTTTGATTTACTTAATACTCACTGAAAAATTCAATTATGGTTGTTTTACCCTGCTTATTAAAGTTTTATAATCCTTTCTTTATAACGGGGAATAACTATAGAAGGATTTAATAATGAATAAAGTTTTACCGTATTTTTTATTCTGTATTACATTAGCTTGTAATAATTATATCCGGAATAATTCATTTCTAAAACTATGGTATAACCATCCTGCAAACAAGGGGCTTGAAAAATTTCCTGCAGGCAACGGAAGAACGGGTGCAATAATTTTCGGAGGAACATCCCAAGAACAAATTCGGTTGAATGAAAGTATTGTATGGGCCGAGAGTCTATACTATAATGCCAATCCCGTGGCATTAAAAGCCTTGCCGGAAATTAGAAAATTAATTTTTGATTGGGATTTTAAACTTAGAGAAGCTAAAGGAAAAAATCCGAAACCGTTTTTTGTTGTCCCGCATATTATTAAGCCTTTAATATTTTCCGAAGTAAAAATTAAACCCGTTAAATCGAAAAAAATTCTGTTTGATTTTCAAACAGAAGCCGGAAAGGAATATCCCCTGGTTTTATCGGATTAAGTAAATTTAGGAATTCAAGAAATAAACTTAAAATGATTAATCAAATATTTTAAAGACTTTAAAAATTTTAAGGAAACAGCTTTGCAAAAAATAAAAGACAATGTCTATCCACTGAAAAGGGTTACACAATTTTCCGCAATTTGTTTTTTAATAGTTATAGTCTTCATCCGGACTACCGGCGCAAAACAAAATGTTA
>JBJKSH010000047.1:0-16125 GCA_046704255.1 Ignavibacteriaceae bacterium
AATATCAAATGATAATAACTTGTACATGCTTGCGCAAAGCTATATTCAAGCTGAACAATATCAAAAAGCTTTGCCTATAATTCAAAAGCTATACAAAAGCCAACCTGCTAATTACGAATATTTTAGCTCACTTAATAAAGTATATACACAGCTTAAGGATTACGATGCTTCAATTGCTTTAATTGAAGATAGGATAAAAAATTCCTCGAACGATATAAACTTATACGGTATGCTCGGAAATACCTATTACTTAAAAGGAGATGATAAAAAAGCTTTTGAAGTGTGGGACAACGCCCTAAAAACACTTCCTCAAAATGAAAATAATTATCGTGTAATTGCAAATTATGCAATTGAAAGGCAAACCTATGATAAAGCAATTAAATACTTAAAAGAGGGACAGGATATTTCGAAAAACCCGTTATATTTTGCTTATGACCTTGCAAATCTTTACTCGTTAACCATGCAGTATAAAAACGCAACGGAAGAATATTGTTATATCCTTTCGCTAAATCCTTCTCAACTTGGAATGGTTGAAGGGTGGATCCTAAATTATATGAATAAACCCGGAGCGCTGCAGCAGTCTTTGCCGGTTGTCGAAAAGTATGCAAACAGTGACAATTTAAATTATAAATTTCTTTTAGCCAGGCTTTATGTTGAAAATAAATCTTACGATAAAGCTTACGAAGAATACAAAGACATAGAAAAAGTTGAAAATGATAAAGGAGCCCAATTGTTGAGCTTTGCTCAATTCCTTTATAATGAAAAAATTTATAAGACTGCCGCAAAAGTATATCATGATATTATTAATAATTATCCGGAGTCGCTGCTTATTTCCAATGCAAAGTTAGGTTATGCAAATACATTGGAAGCAATTCTGGAAAAAGAAAGTATCGATAGTTCTCAATCATGGAAGCCTTTTTACAACTTGAGTTTAAAGAATTCATCGGAAGTAGATAAAGTAATTTCTGCATATAAAGAAATTATAAAAATTTATCCACATTCCGAAGTTGGCAATGAAGCCTATTTAAGGATTGGTGAAATGCAGTTAAATGTGCTTGATGATTTGACTGCTGCCGAAAATTATTTTACTGATATAATAAAGTATTCGCCATTGTCTAAATATGCCCCGGATGCTTACGAAGACTTAGGAAAAATTTCCGTTTTAAAGGGTAATCTTAACCATGCTGAAGAATATTATTCTAAAGTTGAATCTAACAATAAATATCCGGCGGATAAAAGAAATTATGCTGGTTATCAGCTTGCAAGGATAAATTTTTATAAAGGAAACTTCCCGAAAACTAAGGAGAAACTTAATAATATCTTGAATAACTTAGGTTCAAATTCTGCCAATGATGCCCTGGAGCTTTCACTTTTGATGAACACTTCACCGGGTGATTCGTCTAATCTTGTGACTTTTGCATCGGCTGAACTGCTGGCAGAGCAGAAAAAGTATAAGGAAGCGTCTGCAAAATATAAAGCTGTTTCGGCGGATCCCAAAAAATTTATGCTTCAAAATCTTGCTTTCTTAAGAGAAGGTGAAATGGATTTGGCAATGGATATGCCGGACAGTGCAATTGCAGTATTCAAAAGAATTGCCGGCGAAGATGAGAAAAATATATATGCCGACAAAGCAATGTATTTCCTTGGGAAAACTTATCAATACAGTTTGAATAATAAGAGTAAAGCCATAGAAACTTATGAAAATTTGCTTGCAAAATTCCCAAACTCGTTATATCTTGATGATGCAAGAAGCGAAATTGTTAAATTAAGAGGCAATGCTATAGATTAAAAAAGGATTCAATTAATGGGAAAAAAACAAAATCAGAAAATTGTTAAATGCTCATTTTGCGGAAGAGACGGAAGTGAAGTAGGCAGCATGATTGCCGGGCCGGATGTTTATATATGCGATATTTGCATTGGCAGCAGTGTTGATATTTTAAAGAACAACCTGGCTGCATATAATAACAGCAGGTCTAAGGGAATTACAATGCAAACACCCGAGTCAATCAAGAAAACACTTGATGAATATGTTATCGGGCAGGAAAGAGCAAAGAAGGTTTTATCCGTTGCCGTATATAATCATTATAAAAGAATTAATTCCAAGACTTCGTTCTTCGAACTTGATGATGTTGAAATTGAAAAAAGCAACATAATGTTAATCGGCCCCACCGGAGTTGGTAAGACTTTGTTGGCACAAACGCTTGCAAAAATTCTTGATGTCCCTTTTGCAATTGCTGATGCTACAACATTAACGGAAGCCGGTTATGTTGGCGACGACGTAGAAACGGTTTTGGTGCATTTACTTCAGGCTGCCGATTATAATTTGGAGAGAGCGCAAAAGGGAATAGTATATATAGATGAAATCGATAAGATTGCCCGCAAAAGTGAAAGCACATCAATTACAAGGGATGTTTCCGGCGAAGGCGTACAGCAGGCGCTGCTAAAAATTTTGGAAGGTACAATTGCCGGTGTTCCGCCCAAAGGCGGCAGAAAACATCCCGAGCAAAGCTTAATTAATATAAACACAAAGAATATTTTATTTGTTGTAGGCGGCGCTTTTGAAGGCATTGATAAAATTATTGCTGCCAGGATAAATAAAAATAAAATGGGCTTTTCTTCGGAATCTTTAAAAGATAAAAATAATGAAGAAGATCTTTTAAGATATATTTTACCCGAAGATTTACTTAGATACGGCTTGATCCCGGAATTAATAGGAAGAATTCCGGTTATTGCTCCTTTGGAACAACTTTCCAGGGATGCATTAAAAAGCATTCTTATTGAGCCAAAGAATGCCATCATAAAGCAATACAAAAAATTATTTATGCTGGAAGGAATAGACCTTGAATTTGATCCGTTTGCAATAGATGCAATTGTAACCAAGGCAATGGAAAGAAAGACCGGTGCGCGTGCACTAAGATCTATTGTTGAAGATTTTATGCTTGATATAATGTATGATTTGCCGGGAAGAGATAATGTAGAAAAATGTGTGGTCACTAAAGATGTCATTGAAAAAGGTAAAGGTCCTATTTATCTTGAAGCAGATAGAAAATCGGCTTAGTAATTATTAAATATTAAATTCAAAAAAGTTTTAAAGAAGGGCGATCATACGATCGCCTTTAATTTTATTAAGAAGAATAATTCCATGCTTAAGAAAATATTATTTGTACTTTTATTTCTGCCTTATCTTTCCTTTCCTCAGTCAAAAATCCTAATTTACATGGATTTAAAACAAACCAATTGTTTAAGAGCCTATGGAATAACTTATCATGCCCTTGCCCGTGGAGAAACTGCCGATTGGCTTTTAAATTACCGCGGCGGTTCTTTTATGCTTAATTATACGGACAAAACCGCAAACGACTGCCGCGTAGAAGGTGTTGCTTTTGATGCTTTAACCGCAGCAGAGGCAGCAAAAATTTATTCCATCGTTCAGGATGTTAATAACAATATGGCAGTTGTCCGGCTGGAGAAAGCCCCCAAGATTGCGGTTTATGTGCCGCCGGATTTTCGGCCCTGGGATGATGCTGTTACTTTAGCTCTTAATTATGCCAAAATCCCTTACACGAAAATCTGGAATGATCAGATCTTGCACGGTGATCTTTCCAAATACGATTGGCTTCATCTGCATCATGAAGATTTTACAGGTGAGTTCGGTAAATTTTATGCAAGCTTTAGTAATGCACAATGGTACATTGATTACGTGCGCGAATATGAACAGGATGCAAAGAAAAACGGGTTTAAAAAAGTTTCCAATATGATGAAAGCAGTTGCACAGGATATTAAGGATTATGTTGGTCGAGGAGGATTTTTGTTTGCCATGTGTTCCGCAACGGAAACTTTGGACATTGCACTGGCAGCAGAACATACGGATATATGTCCCTCAGTATTCGACGGCGATCCGCCGGATCCGGATGCTCAACAGAAACTGGATTTTTCCAACACGCTTGCTTTTACAAACTTTAAAGTGATAATGAATCCGTATGTTTATGATCATAGCAGCATTAATGTAACACCAAGCGAAGTTGGAAGCAAGGAGAATGATTATTTTACACTTTTCGATTTTTCCGCCAAATACGATCCTGTCCCTACTATGCTGACTCAAGATCAGGTAAATGTTATACACGGATTCATGGGCCAGACTACAGCCTTCCACAAAAAATATATTAAAAGGGATGTAATAATTATGGGAGAAAAAAAAGGCACCGATCAGGTTAAGTATATTCATGGCAACTTCGGCAGAGGAACTTTTACATTTTACGGTGGGCATGACCCCGCAGATTATGTACATTACGTTGGTGATCCGCCCACTGATCTGTCACTGCATAAAAACTCTCCCGGGTATAGATTGATTCTTAACAATGTATTGTTTCCGGCAGCAAGACCGAAGAAGCAAAAGACATAACGGTTAATGGTTAATTAAGATTTAACCCTTAAAATTAGGGGAATTAAACAAGAATGAAATACTTATTTTTATTTATGCTTTATATAACTCCAATATATTCACAGGTAAGTATCGGAATATCCGGAGGCACCGACATATTAAGTATCAATTTATCAAACAATCAGAATTATCTTGATTCCTACTGGCATAAAGGTATTAATATTGGTGTGGATGGAGAATATTTTCTTTCAACCACAATTTCCATAAACGGCGCATTTGAATATGTTTATTACAAATTTGACCATTATAGTTTTGACGAACCTCATGTACCGGAAACAGGTCTGATTTCTTCTTACGGAAAAGACAGTAAAGCTTTGGGCATATCCGGTAATATTAGATTTTATACAAATCCCGATTATTTATTTCATGTATTTTTTACAACAGGACTTGGATTTATATATGAAGATTTCGGAAAAATTACAGCAACTTTCGATGATTTAAATTTCGGGCAATTTACAAATGAAATAAAGTTTAAAAGCGAGCAAAGATTTGTTCATATCGTTGGATTAGGAGCTAGAATAAATCTTATGCATGATTTAGCAATTGATGTTTGCGGCTCTTATTATAGTGATTATACAGATTTTCTAAACACTAAAGTAGATATTGGTTTAGTTTATCTTCTTAATAAATAGAAAGAGCTAGCGTGCGGTTGCAAGGTTACAGCGTAACGGCTTAGGAAATTTTTTACTTTTCAAAGTTAGTCTTAAGTATAGGCAGTTTTGTTTTAAGCAGACATGCTTTGAAAAGTAATTTAAAAAATTTTGTTAAATTTGTTTTGATATTTTTTATTTAGAACTATAATAACAAGTTATTAAAGACAATCAATAAACCATTTACTACTAACTATTAACAATTAACTACTCCATGAAAACAATAAAGATTAAAAACAAAAACATTGAAATTCCAATCGGTAAAATTGTATGCGTCGGAAGAAACTATGCCGAGCATGCAAAAGAACTTGGTAATGAAGTCCCTAAAAAGCCTGTAATATTTTTAAAGCCTGCTTCCGCAGTTATTTATTCGGGCGGAAAAATTATACATCCTTCATTTTCTCAGAACATGCACCATGAGACGGAACTGGTTTTACTAATCGGAAAGACAATTAAAGCTGCTTCACAAAATGAAGCAGCAGATGCAATAACGGCATACGGTGCCGGGCTTGATATGACACTTCGCGATATTCAAACGGAACTTATAAAAAACGGAAACCCCTGGACAATTGCCAAAGGTTTTGATACTTCAGCCGTACTTTCGGATTTTATTTCAAAAGAAGATTATAAACTTACTCTTGATGAAGAAATATCCCTTACCGTTAACGGTGAAATCCGGCAAAAAGAAAAATTGAACCTGATGATATTCAAACCTGCCGAGATAGTTCAATATATTTCTTCTTTAATGATATTGGAAAAGGGAGATTTAATTTATACCGGTACACCGAAAGGAGTAAGCAAGGTGGAAAGGGGAGATGTTTTAAATGCAGAGATAACCAATGTTGCAGAGTTAAATTGTTCTATTGCTTAATTGTTAAATTGTCAGGTGCAATTTTTCAATTAAACTGTTGAGCAATTTAGTTTTACTCTAAAAATATTATAAGGATTTTAACGAATTACTTGTTTAGTGAACTAAGAGATTTTTTAATTAATTCTTCTAATGCTGAATTAGGTTCCTCGCTTAAAATTTCGCGTACAACTTTTTCCGCTGTTTTTGAGTTGTAACCTAAAGTTGTAAGTGCGGCTACCGCTTCATTCTTTATGCTGAAAGTGATTGCAGCAATTCCTTCTTCAATAATGTTATCAACTTTGGATTTAAGCTCGAGTACAAGACGCTCGGCGGTTTTTCTGCCGATACCGGGAATTGCAATAATCCTATTTAAATCTGAATTCTGAATTGCGTTTTTTAAATCGTCGGTGCTAATTCCGGAAAGAATGCTTAAAGCAAGTTTATGGCCTATCCCGTTTATCGTAATTAAAAGTTCAAACATATCCTTTTCCGCTTCGGAAAAAAAACCGAATAATGTTATTGAATCTTCCTTTACACTTGTATGAATAAATAACGAAATATTTTCTTTGCCGGTAATATGTTCAAAAGTATTTATTGAAATATTAACAGCATAGCCTACTCCGTTTACATCGAGTAATATTTTTGTCGGTTTGGCAGATAATATTTTACCGTTTAAGAATCCAATCATTTATTTTCTATTGCTCCTGCTTATTCAATAACCCTTTCAGGGAACTTTGTAATAAATGCCTTCCAGTTACTGCTTTTTTTAATTGGTGAACGCATTCTAAATGAATGGCATAAAGCAACTGCAAGGGCGTCGCTTTCATCAAAACGCATTTTAATATCTTTAATATCAAGAATTGATTTAACCATATAACTTACCTGCTCTTTGGATGCAGCACCTGTTCCTACAACGGATTTTTTAATTTCTCTAGGTGAATATTCGCTTGAAGGTACTTTATTGTGAACCGCCGCTAAAATGGAAACTCCTCTTGCATATCCAATCTTCATTGCAGATTGAACATTCTTTCCGTAAAATGCGGTTTCAATTGCAAACTCATCCGGTTTGTAAGTTTTTATAACTTTGTTAATTTCATCGTAAATAATTTCGAGCTTTTGCGAAAGCTGAACGGACTGCGGAAGTTTTATAACGCCGCCGTTAACCATTGTTAATATATTTCTGTTATGTTTAATAATCCCGTAACCGGTATAATTGGTTCCGGGATCAACTCCTAATATTATCATCCTAACGAAGCTTCATCTATATCGGCATTTGTATAAACATTCTGCACATCGTCGCTGTCTTCGAGGGATTCTATAAGTTTAACAACTTTTTCCGCATCTTCACCGCTTACATTAACAAAATTTTTAGCAATCCACTGAAGCGAGGCATTTTCAACCGCAAGTTCCTTATCAAGCAGAGCTTTTCTAACCGGTTCAAAAGTTTCCACCGGTGTTTGTATTACGAAGTACTCTTCTTCCGTCTGCATATCTTCTGCGCCCGTTTCAAGAACAATCTCCATAATTTCGTCTTCGGTTTTATCCTGTTTTGGAAGAGTGATTACACCTTTCTTATCAAACATCCACGCAACCGAACCGGTCTCACCCATGCTTCCGCCGCCTTTGCTGAATAAATGCCTTACTTCCGCAACGGTTCGGTTTTTATTATCCGTAGCAACTTCTACAAGAATAGCTACGCCGGCAGGACCGTAGCCTTCATAGGTTAATTCGTGGTAAGAAACTCCTTCCAGTTCGCCTGTAGCTTTTTTAATTGCCCTATCTATATTATCTGCAGGCATGTTAACGGATTTGGCGTTGTCAATCACCAGCCTAAGACGCGGATTTCCGTTAGGGTCTCCTCCGCCTTCGCGGGCGGCAATTGTTATTTCTTTAATAATTTTTGTAAAAGCCTTGCCGCGCTTTGCATCTACGGCAGCTTTCTTCCTTTTTGTAGTTGCCCATTTTGAATGACCTGACATTAATCTAACTCCTGATTATTTTCTTTTACTTTTATATCTTTAAACTTCAGTTGGGGAAAAACCCTTCCGTCTCTTTCCGTTTTATCTATTGTAAAAACAGCATCAAAAAAAAGATTATTTTTAACCTGCTCAAGATATTCACCCATATTAAAACCTATTCCGTCAAAAACCTTATCGCATCCCGGCTGCCTTAACCCCGTTAATAAATGATTTGTTCCTACGATTCTTGGGTAACCCGAAAGCTCAACATTTTCTGCCAGAAAAACCGGCCGCATATTACCCGGCCCAAATGGTGCAAATTGATCCAAAATTCTTAAAAACTTAGGTGTTATTTCGGAAAATTTTATTTTAGAGTCAATATTAATTTCCGGAAGCAGATCCTCTTCATTAATAGTTTCTTTAACAACCTGATTAAACTTGGATTTAAACTCATCAATTTTTTCAACTTCAACAGCCAGACCGGCTGCTGCCTGGTGTCCGCCGTAATGAATTAACAAATCTTCACATTTTTTTAATGCTTCGTAAATATTAAAATTAGAGATACTTCTTGCAGAGCCTTTGGCAATGCCGTCAACCGTAGTTAACATAATTGTCGGCCGGTAATATTTTTCCACAAGACGTGATGCAACTATACCAATAACTCCCGGATGCCATTTTTCCTGGTGAAGAATAATAGCAAGGTCTTCACTTAGGTCGAGAGAATTTTCTACGATTTCCAGCGCACTGTCAAAAGTATCTTCGTCAATTTTTCTCCGGTTGTAATTTTCGCTCTCCAGAATTTTAGCAAGCTCAAGGCCTTCTTTTTTATCCTCCGTAATTAAAAGCTCAACAGCTCGTTGTGCATCACCTAATCTTCCAACAGCATTTATTCTGGGTGCAATTGTAAATACTACCTGCCCCGAAGTTAAATTTCCAGGCCTCATGCCGCTGCTTTCAATTAAAGCCGCAATGCCTGGCCTGGGATTTGTATTTATCATGTTTAAACCTTCCCTTACCAGAATCCTGTTTTCATCGGTAAGCGGAACTATATCTGCTGCGCCGGCAAGAGCTACAAGATCTAGGTATTGCAAAGGTAAATCCCGTTTGCCTATTCTTTCCGATACTCCCTGTGCTAATTTAAATGCCACACCCGCACCGGATAAGTATTTAAACGGGTATTCACAGCCCGGTTTCAGCGGATCCAAAACGGCATACGCCGGAGGAATATCATCCTTAGGTTGATGATGATCGCAAATAATTAAATCAATTCCCAGTTCACTAGCATATCGTGTTTCTTCAATTGCCGTAATGCCGCAATCAACGGAAATTAAAAGCGAAGTACCTTTACACTTTATATTATCAATGCCGGATTTGGAAAGGCCGTAACCCTCGGTTAATCTTTGGGGGATATAAAATTCAACATCTGCGCCAAGTTCTTTTAGGAAGAGATACATCAACGCCGTCGAACATGTCCCATCAACATCATAATCTCCGTAAACACAAATTAATTGATTTTCTGTAAGAGCTTGAATAACCCTGTAAGTAGCCTCTTCCATACCGTTCATTAAAAATGGATCATAAAGTGAATCCAATGTAGGCCGAAAAAAATTTTTAGCCTGGTTAAAATTTGTTATGTTTCTGTGGTATAATAACTTGGAAAGGACTTCGGAAATATTTAATGAATCTGCTAAAGATTTAACGGCGTAGTCATCTAAAATCTCTTTTATTTTCCAACGCTTTTTCAACATATAAGATTTCCTAAGAAATTTAAAAAGAACAAACAAACAGCCCGTGCCTATAAGCCGAATTCTGTAACCCCGATAAGTCTGCCGGCGGCAGGCCTATCTAAGCGGCAATCATTTGTCTTGATCACGGATTACTCCGTGATTCCAGCGGTCTACCCGGAAACTTTATCCGGTTTTAGCCGGAGATTCGAAGCGAACAACTTCGCCCCGAATTATATTCCGTTTGGACTATTAATCGGGGAAGCTTCCATGCTTGACCTTGCTCCGGGTGGGGTTTACCATGTCCCGAATTTCTCCGGGATCCCGATACTATCGGGACCGGAAATGTTTCCACTTCCGCGGTAGGCTCTTACCCTGCCTTTTCACCCTTACCCCGATTGCTATCGGGGCGGTATATTTTCTGCTGCACTTTCCGTATCCCGATTAAACCTGCCTGCAGGCAGGCGCCTCGGGATCCCGGGTGTTACCCGGCACCCTGTTCTGCGGAGTTCGGACTTTCCTCCCTCCGAAAATAATCGGAGAGCAATTGCCCGGCTCGGGCTGTTTTTTATTCTTTAAATTAAACTGCACGTATTTTATAAGCTGCAGTTTATGCCAATTACTTTTTTAACGTGAATTAGAATTTATATAGTATGAGTAAGTCAATTCTTTTTATTAGCGCAAATATAATAAATTACATACCGGAAAGCATCAGGAAAATATCCATGTAACACGATTATTCTTTACTTCATAAAATCCTTACAAAACGTACAATCTGTACGGCAAGCGAATTTCATAACTGTTGGACTATACGGGCTTTGTAACCGACCGAAGTTATACGATTTGATATATTAATCAATGTTGATATCTTTAGAAAGGCGAGAAATACTTGTTCATATTTATAATTGAGTTTTTCCCTACACTTACCTGTACCGGTGCAAAGCCCGATAATTATCTCATTAAAATAACTGTTTTGGCCTGCCGGGGCGAAGCGGCAAGCGAAGCCCGGTACAAGTGCCTCATTATAATATAACGGCATTTGGCTTGCTGCTGTTTTATAATTCCGGCATCGGTATAGAGAATAAAAATTATTTAAGCATCGACCGTATCCGCAATTTCTGTGGAGACTAAAATTCTGCCGCAGTATTCGCAGAAGAAAAGCCTGTTATTCCTTCTGATTTCAAGCTGTCTTTGAGAAGGTACTATGTTATGGCATCCGGAACAAGCCGAACGCTTGATTGTTGCTACTGCTTTTCCTTTCTTTGCTTTTCGAATACGCATGTATGCAGAATAGTCAGCTTTTTTTGTAAGAGCTTCAATTTCTTTTCTCTTAGCTCTAAGCTTTACTTCTTCTTTTTCGTTGCCTTTAATAATTTCTTTCAAATCTGCCTGCTTTACTTTAAGCTCGTCTTTAAGCGAATCAAGCTGCGGACTAATTTCCTCTATCTCATCTGCCAACTTTTTACTCTCGTCTGCAAGAGAATCGTTTTCAATTTCAAGCTTGCTTATCTGTTCTTCGGTATGATCGATTTCTTTTGTTAAGGCATCGTATTCTTTATTATTTCTTACCTGGTAAAGCTGGGCTTTAAACTTCTTCTGGTTTTCTTTAAGTACTTCTACTTCGTTTTCGTTTTCTTTTCTCTTCTTAAGAGATTCCTTGCGTCCTTTTTCTTTGTCGGCAACTTCCTTTTTCAAGCCTTCGATCTTTTCTTCAAGAGCTTCAACTGCATTCGGAAGATCACCCCGCAGCTCTTCCAGTTCATCCAGTTGATCGTCTAAGTTTTGCAGCTCATATAATATTTTTAACCTGTCAAACAATTTATATTTGCTCCTTAATTGTTGAAAAAAATTATGGGATTGGTAGACCCACCATATTTAAAAATCTTTACTTTTGAATTTTGGGAGGCTATAAGAGATTCCAGTCTTCTTTTAACTTCCGTAAGTGAATGAATTTCTGTTTCGTAATGACCGGCATCTATTAATAAAATTTTCCTCCAGGCATCGTGGAATGCATGGTATTTAATATCCGCCGTAATGTAAGCGTCTGCGCCGGCATGTATAGCCTGGTTAATTAAATCCGAACCTGCACCGCCGCACACTGCAACTTTTTTAATTTGTTTTTCCTTTCCTTCCGAATACCTAAAATTTTTTGAAATTTTTTTCGAAACGTAGGAAAGAAATTTATCCCGCGTCATAGCTTCCGTTAACTCTCCTATAGCTCCGGCGCCGTAATTTTTATTTGAGTTTTCTACCTTGTAAACATCGTAAGCCGCTTCTTCATAAGGGTGTGCTTTAATCATGGATGAAACAACTTCATTAAGCTTCCAAGAATTCACCAATACTTCCAACCGTATTTCACTAACAGTTTCATCATTTTCTTTTTTACCTAAAGCCGGGTTTGAATTTGAAGATCCTCTGAATGAACCGGAACCTTCAGTTTTGAAACTGCAATTGCTGTATTCGCCTATTATTCCGCCGCCAGCGTTAAAAATTGCATTGGAAACTTTTTCTACACTACCGGCAGGTACAAATACAATTAACTTAAATTGATTGGATTCCGGATTAGCTAAAAATTTTATTCCGGTTAAATTTAAAACCTTTGCAAGCTGAAAGCTGACACCGCCGGAAGTGAAATCGAGATTAGTATGTGCAGAATAAAGTGTTATATCATTTTTAATTAATTTTTCTATCAGTTTGGAATCTTTATCTTTAAGAAGGTCAATTTTTTTAAGAGGGTGAAATAATAACGGATGATGTGTAATTATTAAGTTGCAGTCTTTTTCAATTGCATCGTCAATTACGCTGTCCGTAAGTTCAAGCGATAAAAGAATATTATTTAGTTTCCTTTCAACCGATCCCACTTGTAATCCAACGTTATCTTTTTGCCAGGCTATTTCTTTCGGCGCCCACTCTTCAATATATTTAATTATTTCCTTACACGTCATATCAAAAAAAATGCACCCCGATTTAATCGGGGTGCATCTTTCTACTTTTGAATCTTTTGCTGCTTTGCAGCAGATGTATAGAATATTTTATAAAATATTAACTTTTTAATTTCTATTTCCATAATCAAGTTATCAAATATAATCCATATCTGCTAAATAAACAATAATTCTATCTATAATATAAAAAATAAAATCTATTTTTATGTGACATATAATACCGGCAATAAAATTAATTTATATCTATCCAGTTATTGTCTTCTTTTATAAGGTCTATTAAAGATTCAACTGCATTTTTTGCAGGAATATTTCTTCTAACAATGTCTTTTCCGCGGTACAAGGAAATTTTACCTACACCTGAACCGACATAACCATAATCTGCATCTGCCATTTCACCGGGGCCGTTTACAATGCATCCCATTATTGCAATCTTTACTCCTTTTAAATGTTCGGTTCGTTTCCTTATCATTTCCGTAGTTTCCTGCAGGTCAAACAATGTTCTTCCGCAGGAAGGGCAAGCAATATATTCTGTTTTTGAAATTCTTACTCTTGCCGCCTGCAAAATTCCGAATAAAACCCGGTTAATTATTTTTTCTTTTGTTTCAGATGAATTTAAAAAATTCCTTACAAAATATTTATTGTTAACTTTATTTTCTTCCTCGTTAATATTATTAAACTCAATCCAAACTCCATCTCCAAAACCGTCAATTAATAATGAACCGAAATCGGTGGCCGCAAAAAGTCTAAGTTCTTCCAAACTGATTGAATCATAACTCCTTTTTACAATTACGGGGTTTTCAATTTTGTTATTCTGCAGGTCAATAAATGTTCTTCTCTGTTCCGGCATTCCGTGTAAGTTGCTGGTCTCAAGTATTATAACTACTGTTTTATCTAATTTCAATTTAGATAATACCTCACTGTTAAGGTCCGGTAATGTTAAAGTAACAAAATTTAGAGATTCATGTTTTTTCTCAACATTTAAATAATCTTTTATGTTGAACAAAGGAAATTCATTATGTTTTTCGGGAAGCGTTTTCCAAAATTCAGAATCGTAAATAACTTTTAGTCCGCTGGGAATATCGAACGGCATCTTATAATTACCAAGATAAATTATATCGGGAGCGCTGTCGCTCATATTCCATTTATCCGTAGCCGCATTATAAAAATATCCGATAGGAGATAGATCTTTTTGACTTAATATTTTATTCCGGCTGAAATCCGTAACTACTCTCGGAACGTTACTCCCGCCCATTCCCATGACTTCAAAAGTACTGCGTTTATTATAATTAAACGGATCGTAAGGAATTTCTTCAACCGGTTTTATAGAAGAATGATTTTTTCTGTTTTCATATCTGTTTACTAGAAGGATTGCAACCGGTGCTTCATATTCGGGGTCCTCCGTTAAAGATACTCTTACCGTATCACCTATACCGTCTTCCAGAAGTGCACCAATCCCGACCGATGATTTTATTCGGCCGTCTTCACCGCCGCCGGCTTCGGTAACGCCTATATGAAGAGGATAGTTCATTTCTTCCTCTTCCATTTTTTGTATAAGCAACCTGTAAGCCTGCACCATAATCTGCGGATTGCTGGCTTTCATCGAAAGAACAATATCATAATACTTATTGTCTTCACAAATTCTAACAAACTCAAGTGCGGATTCAACCATACCTATCGGAGTATCGCCGTAGCGGCTCATAATTCTATCGGATAAGGAACCATGGTTTGTACCTATGCGCATTGCGGTTCCGTATTCTTTACAAACTTTTACTAGCGGAGTAAATTTATTCCTAATTCTTTCAAGTTCGGTATTATATTCGTCATTTGTGTATTCTAAAGTTTGGAATTTCTTTTTATCGGCATAATTTCCCGGGTTTACTCTTACTTTTTCAACAATTCGTGCTGCAATTTCCGCTGCATTTGGAGTAAAGTGAATATCGGCTATTAACGGAACAGTGCATCCTCTTTGGCGAAGTTCTTTTTTAATGTTTTCAAGATTTTGTGCTTCCAGTTTACTCGGAGCAGTTATTCTAACATAATCACAACCGGATTCAACCATCCTAATTGTTTGTTCCACCGTAGCTTTTGTATCCATCGTATCGGTTGTAGTCATAGATTGAATACGAATCGGGTTATCCCCGCCAAGCGGAATATCCCCTATATAAACTTCTCTTGTTTTATAACGTGAATAGTTTGTTAAACTGTGGCAATACAATTTGGTTCTATTAATGATATCGAGCATTATAAATATTCCTATCGTTTTTCATTCTATTGGAGTAACGGAATACAAATTCACTACCATTCTATTACTTCACCCAAAGTTATTTGAAATTCTACATAACCTCATTATTCTTAGTTCGATTTTTCTGCATTCAAGTATTCAATTTGCAATTTGAATAAAGAATCCGGAACATTTGAACATTCGAATTAAGAATGTTGGACATTATCTATTTTTGTTGTAAGATTAAATTGCATATTGCCTGTGCAAAACTTAAACTTGAAGATGGCTCGCTTGCGGTTATAATATTATCCCTTACAACCAGCGGTGCTTCAACATATTCAATTCCTAATTTTATTAGTTCGTTCTTATCTTCAAAATAACATGCTGCGGTAATTCCATTTAGAATACCAGCCTTTGCAAGTATAACCGGCGCACTGCAAATGGCGGCAACTATTTTTCCTGCAGTTTTAAATTTAACGGCAGCTTTTTGCAGCAAAACATTGTTCCAATATGCTCTAGCTCCGTTTCCGCCTATGAATACAATTCCCGCAAAATTATTTTCATGGATATTTAAAAAGTTAATATCCGCTTTAACTTTCCGCCCGGTATTGCTTATACATAAAGTGTTTGAGTCGGAAGCGATAAAAATCTTTATCCCGTTATCTTCCAAAGTTTTTTTAACAACAGAAAATTCCGTATCGTTAAATTGCGAAGAAGGAAGAATAAATAAAATGCTTTTTTTGTTCACTTTATGAGTTAAGCTTATTTTAATGTACTAAATTAAATATAAAAGAATTATTCCGCATGTCAAATAATTAAAACATTTTTCCTAATTCGTGAAAATCGTTTAATTCTGCCAAAGGCATCACTAAGTGAGTGGTTTTTTCTTTTAGCCGCTAATTCCACGAATTACACTAATAATTATTTTTATTAAATTAGAATGAAATTTTTAAATCACAATACTATTTGTTTAACATTTAGAATCTATGAGAATTCCCGAGAACAAAATTGAAGAGATAAGATTAGCTGCAAACATTGTAGATGTAATATCGGAATATATTCAGCTAAGAAAAAGAGGTAAAAATTTTATAGGCTTATGTCCTTTTCATAATGAAAAGACTCCTTCCTTTACAGTGAGTGATGAAAAGCAAATCTTTCACTGCTTTGGATGCCATGCAGGCGGGAATGTTTTTAAATTCTTAATGGATTATTTAAAAATATCATTTATAGAATCAGTACAGGAAATTGCGCAGCGGTATGGAATTACCCTGGAAGTTGATGAACAGGAATCCGGAGAAAAGCAGAGTGAGCAGGAAATTTTGTACGAAATAAATACGGAAGC
>JBJKSH010000048.1:0-9803 GCA_046704255.1 Ignavibacteriaceae bacterium
CACTGGAACTGGAATGCGACATCCTAATTCCCGCTGCACTTGAAAATCAAATCAATTCGGAAAATGCAGAAAGAATAAAGGCAAAGATTATTGCAGAAGCAGCAAATGGCCCGGTAACTCCTGAAGCAGAAAAAATTTTATTGCAGAAAAAAATTATGATAATTCCGGACTTGTTTCTGAATGCCGGCGGTGTAACTGTTTCATATTTCGAATGGCTTAAAAATTTATCACATGTAAGATTTGGAAGGATGGATAAGAGATACGAAGAGCTTATAAATAAAACTTTTGTTGAATCGGTTGAAAAAGCAATAGGAAAAACAATTGATGAAAAATCAAAAAGAATAATTACTCACGGTGCGGATGAAGAGGACCTGGTTAATTCCGGTCTTGAAGAAACTATGGTTAATGCGTATAACGAAATAAGAGAAATTTGGAAATCAAACCCAAAGATGCCGGATTTAAGAACAGCCGCTTTTAAAGATGCTATAGATAAAATTGCCGAATCTTATATTGCTTTGGGGATTTTTCCGTGAGGTAGTCTTACACCCACCCCCTTAGCTTACATGCTTCCGCAACACGTGCAACACCAACTACCATTGCAGCCAACCTCGGGTGGACTTTCTTTTCCTTTACTGCATCATGCACACGTTGATATGCGTTTGTTATTTTGCTGTCCAGTATTTCGTGTACGGTTTTTTCATCCCAGAAAAATGAATACTTGTCCTGAACCATCTCAAAATATGAAACGGTAACGCCGCCTGCGCTTGCAAGAATATCCGGGATTACATGAACACCGTTGCTGCTTAATATTAAATCCGCTTCCGGTGTTGTCGGTCCATTTGCAAGTTCACAGACTATTTTAGCTTTTATGTTCGCGGCATTTGTTTTTGAAATTGCATTTTCCAGTGCAGCAGGGTAAAGTACATTTACATCAAGCTCGAGCAGTTCATCGTGAGGAATTTGTTTGGCACCGGGGAAACCTAATACGGTTCCGGTTTTCAGTTTATATGTAACAAGTTCCTTCGAATCAAATCCTTTGGGATTATATATTGCCCCGCGGGAGTCGCTAACTGCAATTAGTTTACCGCCGCCGAGAAGTTCATGATGCAGTAATGCTGCTCTCTGGCCTGCGTTTCCGAATCCCTGTATTGCAAAATTACCAGCAGGATCAATATTTAAAAGTTTGCAGGCTTCCCGAACGGCAATTACGCCGCCTCTTGCAGTTGCATCTCTCCTTCCTTCGGTTCCGCCGACTTGAGTCGGTTTGTCCGTCATAACTCCCGGCTGATGGCTGTTGACAATAGTTTCATACTCATCCATCATCCAGGCCATTGTTTGAGGGTTTGTATATACATCGGGCGCAGGTATGTCTTTATCAACTCCAATAAATG
Organism: Ignavibacteriaceae bacterium; assembly: GCA_046704255.1. GTDB lineage: Bacteria > Bacteroidota > Ignavibacteria > Ignavibacteriales > Ignavibacteriaceae > FEN-1297. The sequence continues at coordinate 1,392 of JBJKSH010000048.1, forward strand.
GTGCTACTGCTCTTATATATTCTCTTGAAAGATTTTCAAGTTCACGTAAAGACATTGATTTGGGATCGCATTGCACGCCGCCTTTACCTCCTCCCAACGGGATATCTATAACAGCTGTCTTCCATGTCATCCAGCAGGCAAGAGCTCTGATTGTATCTACGGTTTCATCAGGATGAAAACGAATTCCGCCCTTGGCAGGCCCTCTTGCAAAGTTGTATTGAATACGGTATCCTTTGAATATTTTTGTCTTACCGTTATCCATCTTTACATGAAGTGAAAAGTTATATTCCCGTTGTGGTTCTACTAAAAGCTGAATCGTAGCTTCATCAAGATTTAAAATCCTGGCTGCTTCCAAAATTTGCTGCTGCGCCACTTTAAATGAATTATATGATTCCATTTTATATTTCCTTTAATCCTTTTTTCCTTCACTCTTTTGCTTTCCGGGGTCCGGTTCCTTTTCGAATGCATCGAGGATAATTCTATACCAGCAGTTTTTACATGTTAATGCCCTGTCCACACTTAAAAGGACCTGCTGCCAGGGGCTTAACTTGTGTCCGCAGTGCGGACATGCATCAAATACTTTTTGCTTTTGTTCAGGATTTTCAATTGGCATTGTATTACCCTTTTCTTACCAATTTATTTTTTATTCCGGTTTTAAAATTACACCTTTATTTTTATGTCCGTTCATCTTTATTGTTATCGGCTTATCAAAACGAAGATGCCTTGTAAATTCTTTTATTTCAAGCGGCTCTTGGCTAAGCAGCCATTCCCAATCCAGGTAGCCTTTGTGCTGAAAAGAATTAACAGTAAAATATCCAATCATAAATGAAGTTAAGTTCTGGAAGAAGTGAGAACCCTGAGACGGCTGAACGGAAATATCTTTCATGCCGGTCTCTATAATTGCCCTTGCACCGGATATTTGTTCCCAGTTTACGGGAATACCTAGCCATGGATCGAGAGTGCCCCACCTGCCTACTCCTATTAGAAGGTAAGGGCATTTACCTGATACTAATTTACTGTTAAACCGGCTTACCTCACTTGCAACATCCCGGCTTTTAGCCCGGTTAAAAAGTTTGTAATCCACCAGCACAATATCATGAATGTCTTGAATTATTCCGTTGCCCAGTACCTGATCACTTTGGCAGATTAATTGGTCTAAATAAAAATCTTCAATGTTTAGTTCATCAGGTTCCCTATGAATTACAAGCGGACGCATTTGAAGTAGGCCGAACTCATTCTGCTTACCGTTTTTTCCCGATATGTTCATTGCGAATTCAATTTCAACGGGAGTTCCCATTCCCCATGTACCCATATCCAATAAAAGATCTAAAATTTCCGGCAAAGGGAAAACTTTTCCTCTTAATATTGTTCCGAAGTTAACTATTCTAAAGCCGTTTCTAGATAAGCCGTCGGAAATAGAATCATTATCCTGGGAGTATGTTGCACCTACATATTTCAGTGTTCCGTCTTTTTCTGCAACACCAAGCTCATATTGTTTTAGCATCATATCATGGGTTGCAAATCCCATATCCGAATTGGCATCCAGTTGAAGTGCAAAGAATTCTCTTTGACTACTGTTTAATGTTTCCTTAATTGAATAAAACTGGATTAAATCCGATGGATACTTGGGACAAAATCTTACCGTATTGCCGCCATCAACAACGGTTTTGCCAAGTCCCAGCGCAACAGATGCTATTCCATCAAAAGATTTTTGAGGTGGAAGCGGATAAAAATTATACGACTTTGCAACACCGGAAATATCAGGATAAAATCTATTTTCATGTTTCTTACCTATCATCTTCTGAATTATTACAGCCATCTTTTCTTCTTCAAGCCTATATGAAGTAATTTTTATATAATCCTTGGTACTTTGATAAAACGTTGAGGCATAAACCCGTTTAATTGTATTCAGAAGATTATTTAATCTTATTAAAGGGTTCGGATGATTGTTCGGCACCATGTATGTTTCATAGACTCCGGCAAACGGATGATACTGGGAATCTTCCAGCAGGCTAGATGAACGTACGGCAAGAGGCTCATGTATAATATCAAGAAAAGCAGCAAGTTCGCCTAAAATTTCTTCAGGGAACTTTTCTGCCTCAAGGAATTTTCTTGTTATTTCTTCATCATTATTTCCGTTTAATGCAAACGAACGCAAATTATTTTCATCCAGGAATTGATCAAATACTTCCGTTCCGAGTACTACTGCAGGCGGCACATAAATTTGGATATTATCAAACTGATCGCGAACGTTGTAATTGTTTATTAAAGTATTAACAAAGCCAAGCCCTCTTGCTTTGCCGCCAAGCGATCCGCCGCCTATTCTTGCAAAGCTGCTTTCCGGGTCAAATGTTTCTTTAGAAAAATCGGTAATTAAACCGCGCTGCCTAAAGTGTCTGTAATTATGTAAAGAATTAATTAAATCTTTTCTAAGAACATCTACCGAAGGATAATCGGAAACTTTTCTTGGTCTTAATTGGTGAGCCAGCCAAAACTCGGTGCGTGCTTTTAGCCAGTTTGAAAAATGATTCCTTTCAGCATGGTACTTTATGCTTTCATTCGGAACAATCTTTAACTGCTTTTCAAGATTTATCAAATTATCAGCTCTGCCGACTTCAATACCGTCGGGAGTTCTAAAGATAAAATCACCAAAGCTAAAATAATAATTCATAAACTGTCTAAGGTCATTCAGAAGAAGCTGCGAATCTTTTATAACGAATGAGGCACCGGCTTTCTTTGCTTCAGCTTCGTTTTCCTGCATGTTGGATAAAAGCAGTATCGGAATATCGGCGTGTTCCTTTTTAACATTTAGTGCAAACTCAATTCCTGCCTTCGGATCTTGAAGGCCGTTTCTTGGAAAATCGATATCCGAAATTATTCCAAGCATGAATTCTTTATACTGCTTATAATAATCCCAGGCTTCTTCATAAGTTGAACACAATAAAATTTTGGGCCTTGCTCTCATCCTTAAATATTTGTGCGTAAGATTTATTCCTTCCGAAATCAATCTCTGGGACTGCTTCAGCATCTCGGTATAAATCAACGGCATAAATGAAGAATAATATCTTACATTATCTTCGATAACAATTATGGTTTGAACACCGACAATTCTTGTATCGTGTTCAACGTTCATTCTGTCTTCAAGGTATTTTATTATTGCAATTATAATTCTAAAGTCTCCCTGCCAGACAAAAATTTTATCGAAGACGGAAGCGTTTTTGCTTATTAACAGTTGATTTAATTCTTTGTTATCATGTGCCAATAAAACCACAGGTATATTTAGCCCGGATTCTTTAACCAGTTTTGCAAAATTTATCGGATGCATATCTTCAATATGAAGAGTAGTAATAATTAGATCGAAACGGTTTTCCTCTTTTGCAATTGTAATTGCATCCTGTCCGCTGGAAACTCTGGTAAGCTCAGGTGAGTGGCTTAAGTTTAATCCCTGGTATTCATTTCTAATCAGTTCGTATAATCTTCCGTCTTCTTCAAAAAGATAGAGATCGTATAAACTTGAAACGAGAAGAATATCTCTTATTCTTAAACGCATTAAGTTCTGAAAGCCCTGGAAGCGGTTGCCGTAACCGTGTTCAACCCAGAGCATATCAAAGTTATCTCTTACTTTGTCAAAGTGTGTCTTCATATTTTTACATCTTAAAAAATGTCGCCGTCCGGAAAATATTTTTCATCTGTATGTAAACAAATATTCTCAATTGGTATTTATGACCTCACCCCCGTCCCCCTCTTCTTAGCAAGGAGAGGGGGACTGCATGCTGATTTAAGATGAAGTTTAAATTACCTTATTTATTTAACAAACAAAATCAAGAATCTAATATCCGGCATCTGGTTTCTAGCATCCCGGCTACTCTTCCTTATGCCATGGCAGGCTAACATCGAGTATCCGGAATCAAGTATCGAAGGTTGAGAATTACACAACTCCTTGATCAATCATAGCATCGGCAACTTTTAAGAAACCGCCTATGTTTGCGCCGTTAACATAATTGCCAGGGGTTCCGAATCTTTCTGCCATCTGCATACAAGTATTATGAATATTTTTCATGATCATTTGAAGCCTGTTGTCTACTTCATCTCTGTTCCACGGCAGGCGCATACTGTTCTGGGTCATTTCCAAACCGGATACTGCAACACCGCCGGCATTGGCTGCTTTTCCCGGACCGTAAAGAATTTTTGCATCGAGAAATAATTTTACGCCTTCAAGTGTTGTCGGCATATTAGCGCCTTCACTAACTGCAATTACTCCGTTCTTCAAAAGGTTTTGTGCATCCTTTCCGTTAATTTCGTTTTGGGTTGCACTTGGAAATGCACAATCGGCTTTATGGTTCCATAAAGGATTAAATTCATTTTTCGGATCAATCGGAGCGTACACTGCATTTTTATATTTTTCAGTATACTCTTTTATTCTTCCGCGGCGTACATTTTTTAGATCCATTACAAAATTTAATTTCTCCTGGTTAATTCCTTCTTCATCAAAAATGTAACCGTTAGAATCCGAAAGTGTTACAACTTTACCGCCGAGCTGAATTATCTTTTCAACAGTATATTGTGCAACGTTGCCGCTGCCGGAAACTAAACATATTTTATCTTCCAGTGTTTGATTTCTTGTTGCAAGCATTTCCGCTGCAAAATAAACGGAACCGTAACCGGTTGCTTCCGGCCTAATTAAAGAACCGCCCCAGTTTAAACCTTTGCCCGTAAGAACGCCAGTAAATTCGTTCCTAAGTTTTTTGTACTGCCCGAATAAGTAGCCAATCTCCCGGCCGCCTACTCCAATATCTCCTGCGGGTACATCAGTGTTCGGGCCGATATGACGGTACAACTCACTCATAAATGCCTGGCAGAATCTCATTATTTTAAGATCGCTTTTACCTTTAGGATCGAAGTCCGATCCTCCTTTGCCGCCGCCCATCGGAAGTGTAGTTAAACTGTTTTTAAATACTTGTTCAAAGGCAAGAAATTTTAAGATACCGAGATTTACAGATGGGTGAAACCTTAAACCGCCTTTATAAGGGCCTATTGCGCTGTTCATTTCGATTCTAAAACCGCGATTGATATTTACCTCGCCCTGATCGTCTACCCAGGGGACTCTAAAGGTAATAACTCTTTCCGGCTCAATAATTCTTTCCAATATTTTTGCAGCTCTATATTCGGGATGCCTGTCGAGTACTATCGCTATAGATTCGGCAACTTCTTCTACTGCCTGGTGGAATTCCGGCTGTGCCGGATTCTTGGCGCGGACTTCGGCCATGAGGCTTTTAACATATTCTGACATGAGTTCCTCCGTTTGAGTATTGTTGTTATATATTTTTATCTCTGCTTTTGGCAGAGGAAATTTTTATATTACTCACCTTATACAGGATAAGTTAATGGAGTCGGAAGTAATGGAGGGACAGAATATATTCCAATTTTCAATAACTCCTAAAATCCATTACACAAATATTTCTCCATTTGTGCAAAGTGAGTTTTATTACCTTGATTTCCCGGGTTTTAGTATAATTCCTTTATTTTGTCGACCGTTTATTTTTACCGTTACAGGTTTATTAAACCGTATATGTTTTGTATAATTCATTTCCATAAATGGTTTAAGCGATAATAACCAGTCCCAATCAATAAATCCTGAATTATTTAATGTACTAACCGTAAAATACCCTACTCTAAACGAGGTTATGTTTTGAAAAAAGTGAGAGCCTTGAGATGGGGTAACATTTAAATCTTTAAAACCGGATTCCACAATAACACTAGCACCGGAGATCTGATCCCATGTAACGGGAATGCCGAGCCAATGATCCAGGCTGCCCCATCTGCCGACACCGATAAGAATATAAGGACGTTTTTCATCAATAAGTTTTGTGTTTAAAATGCTTACTTCGTTTGCTGTTTCGCTGCTTTTAGAGCGATCGAATTTTTGAATATCGACCACAACTATATCATATAAACCTTCTATAGCACCGTTGCCAAGAACCTGGCCGCTCTGGCAAATCAATTCGTCTTTTTCGCAATGGTCAACATCAAGTTCTTCCAGTTCATGGCTTATTACAAGCGGGCGCATCTGCAGCATTGCAAATTCTTTTCTTAATCCGGATTGAACATTTAAGTGAACTGCAAATTCTATTTCTACAGGCACACCCATTCCCCATGTTCCTAAATCAAGAAGCATATCTAAAATTTCCGCAAGCGGAAAAACCTTATGCTTTAAAATTGGCGCAAATGTTACAACCCTTCTACCGTTCCTGGAAACACCGTCGTACACGGCATCGTTTTCAACCGAATATGTTGAACCGACATGATACAGAGTTTGATCTTCCTCCGCTTTTGTTAAGTCGTATCTTTGAACCAAGGTATCTGGCAGGCCGCATGTGCCGGTATCTAACTTACCTAAAATATCCAAAGCAAAAAATTCCTGCTGGGCATTTCTTATTGTTTCCTTAGTAGAAAAAAATTGAAGCAGATGTTTTGGGTATTTTGGGCAGAACCTAACGGCATTTCCTCCGTCTACAACTTGCTTGCCGAGCCCTAATGCTACAAGCGCAATTCCGTCGGTAGATTTTTGCGGCGGAACCGGATAAAAGTTATAAGACTTTGCAACACCGGCAAAATCAGGATAGAATCTGCCGTCATGCTGCGAGCCAACAAGCATTTGAATAATTACAGCCATCTTTTCTTCTTCCAGTCTGTAAGAAGTTACCTTCATATAATCCTGAGCTTTTTTACAGAAGGTAGAAGCATAAACACTTTTAATGCAGTATAGAAGTTCTTCCAGTCTTATGTTAATATCCGGGTTGTTATTCGGAATCATAAAAGTTTGATAAACTCCTGCAAAAGGTTGGAACTGTGAATCCTCTAAAAGACTTGAAGAACGGACAGCTAAAGGTTCTTTAATTGTATCCAGAAAATCCAGCAGCTTTTCTTTTACTCCCGCAGTAAATTTTTTTGCACCGGTAAAACGCCCGATAATTTCTTTATCGGGGATGCCGCTTAAACTAAAAACATCAATATGATTATCATCCAAAAACTGATCAAATACATCGGTTGTAATAACAACGGCAGAAGGAACGGAGATTTCTACTTCTTCAAACTTATGCCGTATTTTATTGTTGTTTATTAAAGTATTAATAAAGCCTAAACCGCGTGCTTTACCGCCGAGCGAGCCGCTGCCGATTTTTGCAAAGCTGTTCTTAGGATCGAAAGACTCTTTATTAAATTCGGTTATTATTCCCCTTAACCTTAACTCTTGATAATGATGAATAGATAAGATTAAATCTTTTCTTAATTCTTCACCGGATTTAAAATCTGAAACTTTACGCGGCCTTAATTTATGTGCAAGCCAAAATTCGGTACGGGCTTTTAGCCATTTTGAAAAATGATTTCTTTCGGCATGATAAAGAAGGCTTTCCACAGGCGCTACTTTAAGCTGTTCTTCCAGAGATTTTAAATTATTAACTCTTCCGACTTCCTTGCCGTCCGGGGTTTGAAATATAAAATCTCCGAAGCCGAAACTTTGAAGCATAAATTCTCTGAGCTTGTGAAGCAGCCTGGGCGAGCCTTTTAATAAAAAAGATGCGCCGGCGTCGTGAGCTTTCTTTTCGTAATCGGCATTACTGGATTGCAGAAGTATAGGTATGTCTTCATGCTGCGCTTTAACTGTTTTTGTAAATTTTATCCCTGCTTCCGGATCTCTTATTCCGAAATGCTTGAAGTTGCTGTCTGTTATTATACCAAGAATATATTCTTCATATTTGGTATAATATTCCCATGCTTCCTCATACGTTGTGCAAAGAAGAATTTTAGGCCTTGCTCTCATCCTAAGAAATTTATGAGTAATGTTTACACCTTCGGAAATCAATCTTTGCGACTGTTTGAAAATTTCCGTGTAAATTAGCGGAAGGTAAGTGGAGTAGAATTTAACATTATCTTCAACTAAAATTATAACCTGCACCCCTACGGTTGAAGTATCGTTTTCAACATTAATCCTGTCTTCGGCATATTTTATAATACCTATCAACAAACGGAAATCTCCCTGCCATATAAATATCCTGTCGAAGATCGAAGTATCGTAGCTGGAAACTAATTCTTTTCTTTCTTTATTATCGTATGCAAGTAAGATGATGGGAATTTTTAAGTTTGCCTTGCGTATCATTTGTGCAAACTTTATAACGTGCATATCTTCAATATGCATTGTTGTAATTATTAAATCGAAGCGGCTTTCGGAAAGTGCAAGTTCAAATGCTTCAGTACCGGTTGTAACATGTGTAATTTCCGGGGCCTGGCTTAAGTTTAATACCTGGTATTCTTCTCTTAATAATTCGTATAGTCTTCCGTCTTCTTCAAAAAGATAATAGTCGTATAAACTGGAGACTAAAAGAATTTCCCGGATTTTGTAGTGCATCAATTTTT
>JBJKSH010000049.1:0-4640 GCA_046704255.1 Ignavibacteriaceae bacterium
GTCTGTTGAATAATCTATATTTACACTAGTAGTATTAACACTTGTCCATATTATATTGTGAACACTTCCTATCTGCCAACTCTCTCCACCGTTCGGGGAAGTTACTATAATTTCAGAAGCTTGCTGAACGCTTATTGTAAAGACTTCATTGCTTTGATCAGTTAATTCGGAGAAAGGATCACTTATTTTTATTCGGCAATTAGAAGAAGGAGTGTTTGGAACAGTCCAGCTATACGAACCGTCGCTAGGGGTGGATTGGATTATGCTTATCCAGGTCCCTCCGTTGTCTGTTGAATAATCTAAATTAACACTGGAAACACTGGCACTAGTCCATGTAATATAATGAATACTTTCTGTTTGCCATTCTTCACCTCCATTTGGGGATGTTACCATAATATAAGGTGTCGGCTCTGCATTGATTGTAAATATTGAATCACTCTGATCATTAACCAGCGCGTTAAAAGAATCACTTATTTTAATTCTACATTTTGTAGAGGGAGTGTTTGGAACTGTCCAGCTATATGAACCGTCGCTGGGGGTAGATTGAATTACATTAACCCATGTCTCTCCGTTATCAGTTGAAAAATCTATATTTACATTTGAAACATAGACACTGTTCCATGTTATATTTTTTGATGAACCGGCTTGCCAATTTTCTCCTCCGTTTGGAGACACGACTTTAATTGAAGGAGAAATTATACTGAATACTCCATCGCTAATATCAAAAATAGTTTGATCCGATGTTTCACTTATTCTTACACTACAGTTACCGGAAGAAGTATTAGGAATCGTCCAGTTAAATAAACCAATGCTTGGTGTGGATTGTATTATACTTATCCAGTTGTTTCCGCCGTTAGTAGAATAATCTATATTTACAAGCGAAACATTGGCGCTGTTCCAGGTTATGTATTGCATAGAACCCGAATTCCAAACTTCACCGCCATTCGGTGCGGTAATTTGAATAGATTTTCTAATTATATTTCTTATGGTAAATACGTTATCGCTTACATCATTAATTGAATTGTCGGTTGCATCGCTTATACGTAATCTGCAATCTGATGAAGGTGTTCCGGGAATACTCCATCCATACGAACCGCTGTCCGGAATTGATTGAACAATATTTATCCAGTTGCTTCCGTTGTCCGTTGAATAATCTATTCTAACATTTTTTATATAAATACTTTCCCAGGTTATATTTTGAACAGTACCTTCCAGCCAATCCTCCCCTCCGTTTGGAGAGGTTATAATTATGGAAGGCACAACAATACTAAAATCATTATCGCTTATATCATTCAAAGCCGGGTTAGAATAATCACTTATTTTAATCCTGCAATTTGCAGAAGGTGTACTTGGTATCGTCCAATTGTAAGTACCTTCACTTGAAGTTGAATTTATTATACTTATCCAACTATTACCGGCGTTTGTAGAATAATCAATATTAAAAAAGTAAACTGCGCTGCTTGTCCATGTTATATTATATGATGTACCTGCTCTCCATTCTTCTCCCCCGTTTGGTGTAACAACTTTTATAAATCTCGTACTAATTGTAAAAGTATTATCACTCCTGTCAATACGGGATGCATTTGATTCGTCACTTATTTGTATTAAGCAACTTTCGGAAGGCGTATTTGGAACCGACCAAAGGTAACTTCCGCCTGAAGCCGGAATACCGGATACAATTTCCTGCCAGGTTTTGCCGTTATCGGTTGAATAGCTTAGATTGATATAATTTATGTATGAACTTGTCCAGTTAATATATTGTTGGCTTCCGGCAATCCAATTCTCTCCGCCGTTAGGAGAAATAATAATAAGAGATGCGTCCCCAATTGTAAATACCGCATCGCTAAGATCATTCACATTGGAATTTGATGCATCAGAAATTCTAACAAGACAACTTGCTGATGGACTATTCGGTACAATCCAGCTATATGAACCGCTGTTCGGTGTAGATTTTATTATGCTTATCCAATTGTATCCGTTGTTAGTTGAATAGTCAATATTAACATAATTAACAAAATTACTTTCCCACGTAATATAATTAAGAGAACCGGCTGCCCAGTTTTCTCCTCCGTTCGGCGAGGTAATATTAATATAAGACGAGCTAATAATAAATACGGCATCACTCTGATCATAGATCAATTGATTTGATGCATCGCTAACTCTAACTAAACAATTATTTGAAGAAGTATTAGGAATAATCCAAATATAGTAGCCCAAATTATATGTAGAATCAACTATATTTGTCCAGGTTTCACCGCTGTCGGTTGAATATTCAATCTTTACATACGCAACATTCGTACTCCTCCACATAATATTATGGTTTGATCCGGCCGCCCAATTTTCTCCTCCGTTTGGCGAAGATACTAAAATTTGAGAAGGCTGGCTTATGGTAAAAACACCGTTACTAATATCAAATACTTTTGAATTTACCGCATCGCTTACTCTTACTAAACATGAGCTTGAAGGAGTACCGGGAACAGACCATGCATAGGGTATATACCCGGGCGCATTAGCAGTAATGTTAATCCAGGTTTCACCCGCATCAGTTGAGTAATCTATCTTAACCAGGGCAGCACCGTAATTTGTCCACGCAATATTATGCGAAGAACCTGCCTGCCAATTCTCTCCTCCGTTAGGTGAAGTAACAATTATGGAAGATTGGGCATTCAGAAACCTTAAGCAAGAAACCAAAAGAAAGGCGGTTATAAACGAAACTTTTACTTTGAATTGTTTCATTTTTCCCTGCGTAAAATTTAAGAAAATATTATTGCGAACAACCCCCGGCTAGATATAGTTTTTATTTAATGTTTAGCACAGCTTCGCCCCGTAAGTTACATTTTTGTTCAGGAACGGTTTATTATCCGGCAAATTTTTATAAAATCAAACTTACCCGTATTATACTATATCTTTAAGCTTTCAACGGTGTATAATATATTAAAATATTTTACTGTCTGTTTATAAGAAAATTTTGCTGCAGAAACGATTGTCTAAACTAATAAACTAAACTTTATCCTTCTTAAGAAGGAAACTATTCGGAAAAGAGAAATTTTTTAGAAAGGATCCCAACATTTTCGATTGTTCTAATGAATTCATAACTTTTAGTAAAAAAGTTTGAATAAATAGCGTTTATATCTTTGTGACAATATACATTATTAAAAGGAATAAGTCTACAAAAAATATTTAAATTTTGTTTTTTCCTTCCAAAATATTTAAATAAAAAATTTTCAAACAATGTTTAACCTTCTTTTGCCTATATAAATTTTTGTTCGGAAAAAATTGTTGTTAATATTTTCCCGCCTAATAGAAACAGGTAAATATTATTTCCTTTTTGTGAAAAAATAAGTAAAAAAATCTTTAGTTATAATTTCAAATTGCATATATACAACTGGCAAAGAATTTGATATTTATAAATATAAAAATGGATATAGTGAACAGTATTTCGGTATGGATGATTTTGAAAATTTAGATACGCCTCTATTCCCTATAAGTGTGGCAGCAAGGTTATTAAATATTTCAGTACATACTTTACGGATGTATGAAAGAGAAGGATTAATTGTTCCTTTTAAAAAAGAATCCAACCACAGGCTATATTCCAAAGCCGATATTAAAAGATTAAACTGCATTAGAAAATCAATAAATGAAAGTAAGATAAGCATTAATGGAATCAAAACAATTTATTCGCTTATACCGTGCTGGGAAATAATTAATTGTTCCGAATTAGACAGAGAGTCCTGCGATGCTTATATATCTCATTCCGATCCTTGCTGGACGTTTAACCATAAATATAATATATGTGCAAATCTTGAATGCAGAGAATGTGAAGTATACAAAAATTTCGGCGAATGTAGTGCTCTAAAAGAAAAACTTAAATCGGAATTAAGATAAATAATTTCCTGTTTTTTAAGATCAAAAAGTTTATTTAAAGCGGAGGTTATGCTTGACTAGTAAAATATCACGGCGATCCTTTATAAAAATTGGAGGCATTGCCGGTAGTAGTGCTGCGGTAGGTTTATCATCATCTGTCTCAAAAACCAAAGCTGCAGAAAAAGAAAATCCTCAAAAGGTTGAACGAATTTCTAGTGTATGTGAACAATGTTTTTGGCGGTGCGGAATAATTGCAAATGTAGTTAACGGAAAACTTGAATATATTGAAGGCAATCCTCTGCAGCCGAATAACCGCGGGAAGATATGCGCAAGAGGTAATGCCGGTGTGGCTTTATTGTATGCTAAAGATCGTCTTAAAAATCCGATGATACGAGCCGGGGAACGCGGAAGCGGTAAATGGAAAGAAGTAAGCTGGAAAGATGCTTTAGATTATACCGCAGAAAAATTACTTACCGTAACTAAAAAATATGGGGTAGAATCCAACGCTTTATTTTACCATGGTGCATCCGGTTTTTTTATGGACCAAATGTTTAGTTTCTGGGGTTCTCCTAATAAAGCAGCTCCCTCATTTGCACAATGCCGGGGCTCAAGGGATGTCGGTTATGAATTAACATTCGGCGAACCTGTGGGCTCACCGGAAAGAACCGATCTTGAAAATGCAAAAGTAATAGTACTTATCGGCAGCCACTTAGGAGAAAATATTCATACCGGACAGATATTGGATTTTGCAAACGGAATTGCAAAAGGTGCCGAAG
>JBJKSH010000050.1:0-8429 GCA_046704255.1 Ignavibacteriaceae bacterium
CCGGTTTTGAATAGCTGTTCCTGTATTTACCCCGCATAATATCACCGCGAACCATCATTTGATATCCGCCCATTTTTACATTGCAAGGATTAGGCGAATTGTCTTTTGCGGTATCGGGATATACATCGATAACTTTAACAACCCAATCGGCATCGGTACCTGAAGTAGACACAAATAAATTTGCTTTTATCGGACCTGCAATAGTTATATCTTTATTAAGCGGCTCGGTCTCATAAACAAGTACATCGTTCCTTTTAGACGCAAACCTCTGGTCTTCATCCATATACCTGCGGATCATACGTTCGGTTACATGCTGCGTGTAAGGGACAGGATGCAAAGGATCGCTAATATATTGATCAAACGACTTCCCCTTTGTTTTCGGTAAATCAAATGAAAGCTGCTTTGATTTATGAAAATATAAATTCTTTTCCTTCACATTTTTCGGCGGCCAATGATTAAATTTCATCCATCTATTAGAGCCCGTCTCAAACACATATGCTTCCGGCAGGTGCGGATTTCCTTTGCTTTTTAAATAGTAATTAAAGAAAGGAAGTTCGATACTATCTTGGTAAAATTCACTTGTGTTGCTTCCGAAACGAATATCTCCAAGTGAATTTCCCTTTGATCTTTCCCATCCGCCGTGAAACCATGGGCCCATAACTAAAGTATTGCGGTTAATTTTATTTTTACTTTCGATCGATTTGTAAGTATTAAGTGCACCGTAAAGATCCTCGGCATCGAACCAACCGCCTACCGTCATAACTGCCGGTTTGATGTTATTAAAATGAGGTAAAGTATTTCGTGTCTGCCAAAAGTCATCGTAGTTAGGGTGAGCCATCATAGTATCCCAGAAAGGAATTTTATGACGAAAGAATTTATCGGTTGTGTTTCTAAAAGATCCCATTTGTAAAAAGAAATCATAACCATCCGGATTTGAAGTAGTAAAAACCGGTTTAGACCAATGATCAATAGGTTTGGGTCTTGGTATTCCGAAGACTGTGTAAAACCAGAAAGCATGTGGTAGCCAGAATGCACCGTTACGGTGAAAATCATCGTCGACAAACCAATCTGCAATAGGTGCCTGTGGAGAAACTGCAGCAAGAGCCGGATGCGCATCTATTGATGCCATTGCCGCATAAAAACCGGGATAAGAAATTCCGTAAACGCCGACTTTACCGTTATTGTGCGGAACATGTTTAATTAGCCAATCAATCGTATCATAAGTATCGCTGCTTTCGTCAATATCCTTTTTGCTTTTCTTGTTTTTGATGTAAGGGCGCATTTCAACAAATGTACCTTCAGACATAAACTTGCCCCGTACATCCTGGTAAACAAATATATAACCTTCCTTTTCAAATTTTGCAGAAGGCCCGAGTTCGTTTTTATAATTATTCGCACCGTATGGACCGACACTGTATGGTGTTCTATTTAAGAGGATAGGATAATCTATTGAGGTATCTCTCGGTGAATAAACTGCGGTAAAAAGTTTAATTCCATCGTGCATCGGGATCTTATATTCATGCTTGGTGTAATGTTGAGTAATGTAAAGAGAATCCCTGCTTTGTGCATTTGCGATATTGAAAAACAATGTTATAAAAAGAACTGCAAATAAAACAAAAAGCTTTTCAATATTTATTACAAGCTTCATTCATATCCTCCTTTTAATTGCCTGTTTAACTAACGGGAAAGTTTTACCCAAAACTTGAGCAAAAAAATAAGTGATCTAATTGTAAGTTCAAAAGGATTTTGGCAAAAGTTTAATGCCCAAATTTCAATACTAAATAATTTAATATTTATAAAATCTCAATAAGGAACTGAAGTTATGCAAAATGAACCTCACCCCCGTCCCCCCTCTCCTTACTAAGGAGAGAGGGCCAGGGGGAGAGGTAAAATAATGTTAAATTACAACATTTTTTATCTTAATCGATTTTTTTTATCATAACTACTTGTTTAATCTTCTATCATTTTAATTGAATGCGTAACTTCAGTAGGGAAAATAGCAATCGTTAAATTTAATAATATCTCTACTGTCTTATTGTTACATAAAATATTAATTTGCTTCCGGTTTTTATTTCCTATTATTGTAGAATTAAATGAGGTAGAAAATGTTCAAGGACCACCCTAAAGGATTATACGTTCTTTTCTTTACCGAAATGTGGGAGCGCTTCGGATTTTATACCGTACTTGCAATCTTTGTATTATATCTGCAGGAGAATTTTCACTGGGATGCTGCAACTATAGGCAACATATACGGATTGTTTATTGCAGCAACTTTCTTTCTGCCGTTATTCGGAGGAATGGTAAGCGACAAACTATTAGGTTATGGAAGAACAATACTGCTGGGTGCAACCGTATCTTGTTTAGGCTATACGCTTCTTGCTATACCGACTCATGCCCCGGCTTTACTTTTTACGGCTTTGTGTGTTATTGCCATAGGGAACGGTCTTTTCAAACCGAATACTTATATTATTGTCGGAAATTTATATCCAGAGGCGAACGGTTCATTAAAGGATGCAGCATTTAATATTTTTTATATGGGAATAAATGTCGGCGCTTTTCTTGCTCCTATTGCGGCCTCTTCTACAAAAGACTTTATGATTGAGCATTATCATTACACTTTGGCTCATGCCTATAATGCAGCCTTCGGAGTAGCGGCAGTAGGTATGCTTCTGGCAATAATCATCTTCACATCTTTCAGAAGATTTTACAAACATGCCGACTATAGAAGTAAAGACAAAGTAAAAGAAAAAGGTAACAATGAAATAGTTTTGACTAAAGCGCAGGAAAAAGAAAGAATAACGGCGTTGATTATAATCTTTGCTATTATAATTTTCTTCTGGATGACTTACTACCAAAACGGATTTACCATGACGCTGTTTGCTAAAAATTATACCGCAAACCATGTGGGAAGAATAACATATCTACTCTTCGATCCGCTTTCTCTTATTTCCATACTTGCCGTAATTCTATTCGTACCTACGGCTTTTAGTAAAAGTGCCACGGTAAAATCAAGAACTATTTCCGGGATTGTATCCGCTGCGGCAATAATTATTATAATAATAAAGTCTAACATATTCCCTGCACAGAATCCTATTTCACCGGAAAGTTTTCAATCATTTAATCCTTTGTTCATTTTGTTTTTAACACCAATTTTAGTTGCATATTTCGCCTGGCTGAACAAAAGAGCAAAAGAGCCGAGTTCTCCGACAAAAATTGGTTTGGGAATGTTTATTACCGCTCTTGCATTTACAATAATGATATTTGCTTCACTAGGATTACCATCTGCTCACAGTGCAGCACATACTTCATTCCAGCGTGTAACACCCTACTGGCTTATCTCTTCTTATTTTGTAATAACCGTTGCCGAATTGTTTTTAAGCCCGATGGGAATTTCCTTTGTGTACAAAGTTGCGCCGCCAAGAATGAAAGGTGCTATGATGGGCGGCTGGTTTGCCGGGCAGGCTGTGGGCAGTTATTTGGCAGGTTTTGTAGGAAGATTTTATGTTAGTCTGCAGTTATGGCAATTCTTTCTAATACTGGTTATTACATCGCTGGTTTCCGGTTCCTTGATCTGGATGTTCCTAAAGAAGCTGAAGCATGCTTCGGAGGGTTAAATATTTTTATGTCAAAATTCGAAGTTCTTTAAGATAGTTTTACTAAAAATAAAATGCTTAATTGTTTTATTGTTAAATTGTTGGGAATCCGGTTTAACTATTAATTCTAATTGTTTTGCTTTATAAGATATAAATGATATCTATTCAATCCTTTATTTTGATTCATTATTAAGAAAGATGATTGTTATGAGGTTAGTATACACGCTTGAATTTACATCTTGACAATGCGTACTTAAATGCGTACGTTTGTTAAAAAGGAAAATAAGGAAATGAGAACTATTACAGCAACAAAAGCAAGAAGCAATTTATATAAATTAATAGATGAAACAGCAAAAGCAAGTGAACCTGTTTATATTTCCGGCAAAAGAAATAATGCAGTGTTATTATCAGAAGAAGATTGGAGATCAATACAAGAAACACTTTATTTGTTATCTGTTCCTAAAATGAGAGAAACAATAATAAAGGGGATGAAAACACTAGTCGATAAATGTTCTGATAAATTAATATGGTAAAATGGAGAATAGTCTATACTAAGCAAGCCCAAAGAGATGCAAAAAAACTTAAATCATCCGGCCTTAAAGAAAAGGCAGAAACTCTGTTAAATATCATTGAGAAAAATCCTTATCAGAGCCCTCCACCTTATGAGAAATTATGGGGAGATTTATATGGTTCAATATCGCGACGAATAAATATTCAACATCGACTTGTATACCAAGTTTTGGAAGATATCAAAACCGTAAAAGTAATAAGCATGTGGACAAATTATGAATAAATCCGAAATTTATTAGTTATTCCAACTTTAGAACCATGCCGGTAGAGGGCTGCAATTCAATTGTATTTGAAACGGTCTCAAGCATTTGAGTTCCGGCTTTATCGGAATTTACAAGAACATCCCAAGTACCTTCAGGCAATTCAAAGCTTTCCGTGTTTTCTCTATTTGCATTAAATAGTACAATGAAGTGTTCGTCTTTGTAATCAAGATGATAGCCAAGTGCAAACTGATTATCGTTGATATTAAAAAACTTAACGTCATTATAACTTGCTCTGCGGAATGCAGGATATTTTTCCCGCAGAGCAATTAGTCCTTTATAATAATCAACAAGACCTGAATTGATTTTTGCATCTTTGTAATTTATATAATTGGTGGAATTATCTTTATCGTAGCTGTTATTGTCAATCCTTCCTTTATTTGTATCCGGTACATCTTCATTATAAGGTATTACTTTAGTTCGTGCAAATTCATCCCCTTCCGGGAACATTACAATTCCCTGTGAAGTAA
Source organism: Ignavibacteriaceae bacterium (assembly GCA_046704255.1). Lineage (GTDB taxonomy): Bacteria > Bacteroidota > Ignavibacteria > Ignavibacteriales > Ignavibacteriaceae > FEN-1297. Next base: position 4,894 of record JBJKSH010000050.1, read on the forward strand.
AGAGAAACAAAGCGGCAAGCTTGTTCAATTTCATTTCAAGCGGAGTAAGCTTTACAAGCGAGTCTACATTTTCTATAACTTGATCCGCTTTAACGGAACCGGTTCCTATTCTTATAAAATCTCCCAATGTATAACCATCGTGGGAAGCAAGATAATTTACCGAATATTTTTCCTTTACAAACAAACCCAAAGTATCTCTGGTAAGAGTTCCGTTGACATAACTTTTAATTCTTGCCGGGCTATTATTCCCGTACCACTTACCGAAAATCCAGCCTAGCCCGTTAACAGGATTTTCTCCTTTAATACCGTTTCTAATTTGATCGTTCCAGCTTCCCCATCCTCTAAGTGAAAAGCCTTCCGGATCATAGCCGCCGCCCCAGGGTTCGCAGACAAGTATAACATTCGGATTTATTTTTTTTGCTTCGTATGTAATTTCTTCAACCGTTTGCCAATCAATTAAGTGCCCCAGATCGAACCGGAAACCGTCAACGTGGTATTCCTTCATCCAGTAAAGAATACTTTCAACAATCATCCGGCGGACCATCGGCCTTTCCGTTTTAAGATCATTGCCGCATCCGCTTTGAGATATGTAATCTCCCTGCTTGTTAAGCCTGAAATAATAGTCTTTATCAATTTGTTTTAAATTGCCCTCTTCGTATTCCGAAATATGATTGAAAACTACATCCATAATAACCGCAATGCTGTCTTTGTGAAATGCCTTTACCATATCCTTAAAATCGGTAATGGCTTTTACATTGTCTTTAGACCATTTATTCCAATCCAGTTTTCCTTCGCTGTAATAAGATTCGGGAGCAAAGAAAGCTGCGGTCATGTATCCCCAATGATTTCTTTCGTACGGATTCCATGTGTTGTAGCTGCCGTTAAGAGAATCTTTATATGGAATTTCGATATTTGCAAACTCCTGACACGGCATAAGTTCAACTGTATTTACTCCTAAACTTTTTATATAATCTATACCGCCCGATTTACCGTGTTCAATTAAACCTTCATAAGTACCGGGTTTGTCGGAACCTGAAGAAGGATCGGCAGTCATATCTCTAACATGCATTTCATAAATTATAAGATCGCGCCAGTCCCTTTGTATCCATGTATCTCCCTGCCAGTCATAATTGTTATCTTTTACTACAATTGCTCTTCGGGGAGTATAATAAGTATTGTAAGAAGCAACAGCTTTTGCATAAGGATCGAGACAAATTACATTTCTTGTGGAAGGATATTTGGGATTAAATACTTTGAAGCCGTAATATAATCCGTATTGTTCACCTTCGATAGAAGTTTCCCAGACGCCGTTGTCATTCTTCTCCATCGGGTATTCTGTTCCTGTTTTATCTTCTAGTTTTTCAAAAGTAACAAGCGTAACACTTCCGGCGTCGGGAGCAAACAACCGGAAATATGTTTTACCGTTTTCAACAAATGAGCCAAGCTTTTTAGTTGAATAATATTTGTTAAGATCTTTTTTACCGGCAGTTATATCCCGGTTAACAACTCCATGGTGGCTATTACTTTTATCGCTTACAAACAACGGCATACCCTTCAAATTATTTTTTGAAACTATTAATATTAAAATTGTAAAAATTATTTTCACTTGCTTCATCTTGCGTTACCCGCGTTAAGAATTATTAAGTAAAAATTCATTTTAAGGCTTATCCTCAATTATAAAACAACAAAAATGTTTCCCCCAAAAAATAAAAATAAAAAATGAATTTGAGGAAATTATTTTAAGATTTTTATTTTACTCAATAAATTGAAGAGCTTAAAAGGGGCACGAAAAATATTGAAATTGGCTTAACATTTTTTGAAAAGGAATTTTCAATATTGACTGAAAAAATATTGTTTGGCTCAAAATCATTTTACGATAAAAGAAGTATCGACGATATGAAAAAATTATTTAATCTTAGAAAGAATTGGGTTTTTGCCGGGTTTTTTAACTATTGTTTTTCCCATATTATAAAGACTATCCGGAGAAAAATCCGCACCATTCGCCCAGACAATTGTATGAATATCGGCATCAACTCTAAATTGTTTAAATAGGTTTTTATCTTTTAACGGTTCAAACATCGTTCCCCAAAGCTCATGTTCCATATCAACCATTTTCAAAACGCCGTTATTAAAATTGATGATTATTTTATAATCTTTATAATATTCAGCTGAAATTATTCGTTTCATGATCATTCCTATAAAAGAGGTTCAATTTTTTTTAGTGATTCGTTTTTAACCGATAATTTCCAATTTGTCTCTAATTCTTTAATATGTTTTTTTGCCCACTCAATTACCAGCCTATGTGCATTGTTGGGTAATTTCCCTTCAAGTATATTTAGATTAGGTATTTCATATTTACAATCAAATTCATTATATATTGCATGGAAATGCGGAGTATGATGTTCCGTATCCTTTTCCCAATACATAGCTATTATTATACCATAGAACCGGCTTATTTCAGGCATTTAATTGATTTTAAAATAAATATTTTTTATTATTTTACAAAAGACAAAAAAGTACAATAATTCTTCTATCATTCATTCTCATAATTTATCTTATGATTTCATGCTTTTAGAAAACGCACCTTTTATAAAATTTAAATAATCGTAAAAAGAAGTTTTATATGGTAATGGCCTAATATCTAATCTCAATTTCCTTCTCATCCTTCACTTTAACAAAAAGAATTTTTTCATCTTCGTTAAAATAATATCCGTCTTCGGAATTTTTTAATTCGGCTTCATCGGGATATTCTTTTAGATTTGTCCCGTTATCAGTTACATTCCGGACATTTTCAATATTTAAAATTCTTAACAAATAATCTTCTCTTCCGGTATTATATCCGTTATGAATTTTATTAATTGAAATAGTTCGTGAATTTTTACCAAGCCTGGATTTAAACTCCGTTAAAGAATAATCTCCCTTCTTGTAATTATAGCTTATGCCGTCATCTTCATAAAAAGAATATTCGCTTTCGGATGATGGGAAAACATTAACTTTTAGTTCGGTCATTTTCTTTTGTCCCACGTACTGTTCAACCTTTTGCATAGGAACAAAAGCACCTTCCTTAATAAAAAACGGAATCTGATATATCGGTGCTTCAACAATTATCCATTGTTTGCCTTTGTAAATTTTTCCTGTCCACCAGTCATACCATTTTCCTTTGGGCAAATAAAGTTTTTTGAAATTACTGTTTTCGCTAAATACCGGAGCAACAAGCAAGTTGTCTCCAACCATAAATTGATACTGCGCCGCATCCGAATAACATTCGTCATCATTCTGATAATTTAAAAACATCGGACGCATGATAGGCAGGCCGGTCTTTGTTGAATTGTAAAATTCATTATAGAAAAACGGCAGCAGTTCATACCTTAATGAAATAATATTTTTAACCCAGCCTTCAACTTCCTGTCCGAAAGCCCATGGCTCTTTATCTTTTTGATTGATTGCAGAATGACCGCGGAAGAAAGGAGTAAATGCACCTAGTTCCATCCAGCGTGTATAAAGCCTTTGCGAAGGAACTCCGATAAATCCTCCCA
>JBJKSH010000051.1:0-3168 GCA_046704255.1 Ignavibacteriaceae bacterium
TAAAAGCTCTCTTTGGTTTTTACAAAAGGAGTCATCAAAATAAGTATTAAAGAAAAGGAAATTAAAACTATCCACTGCCAGGTTAAGGTATTATTCATTCTAACTCATTTTTAGGATCCGTTAAAAGGAAAAAATAAAAGTCCGCTAAGTCGTTAATATTTAAAGATAATTAGAAGATTCAAATATAATTGTAAAATACTTTACCTTTATTCATTTTTCATCACAATATTATAACAAGTAAAAAACAATTCTATAATTGTTAATCCTAAATAAGAATTTGTATATTTTATTAACAAATAAATGAAATAAGTAAACTCAATTACTTTGAGAAAAAAATGATGGGAAACTTCATTCATAAAATAATCACTTCCGAAGAGTTACTAAAAAAAATAAATAATTTAGAGATAAAAATAATCGACATACGGTCTGCTGAAGCATATAACGGCTGGAAGGAGCAAAATGAAAAAAGGGGCGGACACATTAATCGAGCAAAAAGCCTGCCTTTTAAATGGAGCAAGTACATTGACTGGATTGAAATTGTGAGGTCAAAAAATATTTACCCGGATGATAACCTTATAATTTATGGATATAATAAAGCAAATATCGAACTAGTTGCAGGACAATTTATAAAAACCGGGTATTCACATGTATCTGTTTATCATTACTTTGTTGAAGAATGGACTGCAGATGAAAAATATCCGATGGAAATAATGGAAAGGTATACTCAGTTAGTATCACCTAAATGGGTAAAAAGCTTGCTGGATAAAAATGCCGCTCCTAATTACCACAGCCCGCAGGATCCTTCGGATATAAAATTTGTAATATGCCATTCGCATTACCGGAATAATAAAGATTACGAGGAAGGGCATATCCCCGGTGCAATTGCAGTAGATACTAATTTGTTGGAAAATCCTGAAACCTGGAACCGACGTTCTCCCGGCGAATTAAAGAATGCATTGGAAAGCCTGGGAATCACTAACGATACTACGGTTATTTTATACGGTAGATTTTCTTACCCGGATAATAATGATCCCTTTCCCGGAAGCAGCGCCGGTCATTTGGGTGCAATGAGGTGCGCATTTATTATGTTGTATTCCGGTGTAAAAGATGTCCGGCTGTTAAACGGCGGACTACAATCTTGGATAGATGAGGGTTATGCAATTTCAACGGAAGAAATGAATCCTCAGCCTGTTAAAGATTTTGGAACTTCTATTCCTTCTAATCCGAACTTTGCCGTTGATCTGCCTGAAGCACTGAATATTCTAAAAGATAAAAATAAAAACTTAGTCTGTGTACGAAGCAGAGATGAATATTTAGGAAAGGTAAGCGGATATAATTATATAAATAAAAAAGGCAGAATACCCGGTGCGGTTTTTGCGGACTGCGGCAGCGATGCTTACCACATGGAAAACTATCGCAACCTAGATCATACCACAAGAGAATACCATGAAATTGAAGAACAATGGGCAAGGGCAGGTATAACTCGTGATAAGTATAATGTGTTTTACTGCGGGACCGGCTGGCGTGCAAGCGAAGCTTTTATTAATGCCTGGCTTTTAGGATGGTCTGAAATTGCGGTTTACGACGGCGGCTGGTTTGAATGGAGCAATAATAATTTGCCTTATGAGACAGGGATGCCTAAATAATATAATAAGATGACAATCAATGAAATACAAGATAAAATTATTGAAGAATTTTCCGCGTTAAATGACGGGTTTGAAAAATATAAACACCTCGTTAACCTGGGAAAATCTCTCGAGCCGTTAAAACCGGAAATTAAAACCGAAGAAAATTTAATCAACGGATGTCAATCGCAAGTATGGCTTAAAGCGGACATAAAAGATGGTAAAGTTCAACTAATTGCCGGCAGCGACGCCTTAATAACCAAAGGCATAATATCCTTACTGCTCCGGGTAGTTAATAATCAATCTGCCGCGGATATATTTAACTGCGAATTATATTTTATTGACCGGATAGGATTAAACTCAAATCTCTCGCCAGCCAGGGGAAATGGTTTATTTACCATGGTAAGGCGAGTTAAGACATTTGCGGGAAATAATTATTTCAGTCCCTGATTTTCATTAAATACACTTCGGCACAAGATTATAACCGGCCTATTCACTTTATGGGCATACTTTAATTTAGGTGTGAAAGGTATAACATATTCATATAAATTAAAGTATTTGTATTCTACTTGACAATCTCCTCCAAAATTATTCAATAATTTAAAAGTACTTTAGTGGAATAATTTTCGGATTAATTATTAAATCAATTCGGAGGGTACTTAAATGAGCTGGAAAGCAATACTTTCTACGAAGGATGATAATTGGGCGGCTTTAATTACACGGCTTACTATTGGTATTGTTATCTTTCCGCACGGGGCACAAAAATTATTCGGCTGGTTCGGCGGCTACGGCTTTAGCGGTACTATGGGGTATTTTACCAACATGCAGCATCTTCCCTGGATTGTAGGTCTATCTGTTATTTTATTGGAGTCGATCGGCTCACTTGCATTAATTTTGGGAGTTGCAACAAGATTCTTTGCACTTGGCTTTTTAAGTGAATTTATCGGTATTATATTTACCGTGCATATTCATTACGGCTTTTTTATGAACTGGAATGCCGTAGCGCATAAGCCTGAAGGCTTTGAATATCATCTTCTAGTTTTAGGCCTTGCAATTGCAACTTTAATTACCGGCGGGGGTAAGTGGAGCGTAGATTCAAAATTATTAAAGTCTTGATTGGTTAAATAAATATAATTATTTGTTGGCGGTATTTCTTCAATAGCTTTTTCCAACAATTGATTTAATTACAAACCTATATGATTTGATTTTGATCATATAAAAAGTTCCAATCTTGACATTTTTGTCCAGATAGAATAACTTTGTTTTGGGACTAAAGAAGAGATATAATGTATATGCCGGAAATATTTAAATACTGTATATGCAACATGCGGATGTTACAACAATTATTGTTATAAAATAATAATGGCAGTAGTAAATAAACCGGTTTGATAAGATATAACGTATAATTATTTTCAGACGATGATTTAACCCGTTGCCGGAAAAACCGGCAGCGGGTTTTTTATTGCAATTGCTTTCCTGTTAAACATACCGTTGTTCGGTTAGAGAGAATTGGCATATAGTTGAGGGATAGTATATTAAAATT
>JBJKSH010000052.1:0-6715 GCA_046704255.1 Ignavibacteriaceae bacterium
GTAAAAAAGGATCAATATACTTTCTTTAAATAATTCCAATTATAAGGTAAAATAACAAACCCGCCCTGTAATCTTATATCTTCGGAAGATGAGCCGATCATTACTTTAAACTTTCCCGGCTCAATAACCCATTTCATTTCTCTGTTCCACAACTTTAGATCGTCGGGCGCTATTGTAAATTTTACTTGTTTCTTTTCACCCGGGACTAAATGTACTCTTTTAAAACCTCTTAAATTTTTTACATAAGTCGTTACGCTGCTTACTACATCCCGTGTATACATTTGAACGACTTCGTCACCTGCCATTTTACCTGTATTTTCTACATCAAACGAAACATGAATGTTTCCCGCGGGATATTGTTTTGGAGGAGTTATTTTAAGGTTACTGTATTTAAATGTGGTGTAACTAAGTCCATAACCAAACGGATATATAACTCCGCTTACGCCCGCCTCTCCGCTATTAATATCGGCATTAGGCTTTGCAGGAAAATTTAACGGAACCTGTCCCACTGTTTTGGGAAATGTTACGGTTAATTTTCCTCCCGGATTATAATCACCAAATAAGGTTTGTGCTATAGCTTCACCGCATTTTTCACCGGGAATCCAGGCTTCCAATATTGAAGGGATATATTTATTTGTCCAGTTTATACTCATTGGTCTGCCGTTAATTAATACAACTACCGTTGGAGTTCCGGTTTTATATACAGCCTTTATCAAATCTAACTGTCGTCCGGGCAATTGAAGGCTAGTTCTTGACCGGTTTTCTCCAACAGTTTTACGGGAATCACCGACTACTATAATTGCTACATCGGCCTTTTTAGCATTCTCTACAGCTTTTTCTATTCCTTGTTTCTCTTCATTAGTCATCGGTTCCGGTAATATTTCGCTTTCAGGCCAGTTTTTATCGGTTACATTGCAGCCTTTCGTATAATAAATTTTTGTTGAAGGAGAAACTTCATTTTTAATTCCTTGCAATACAGTAATAACATGAGTAGCCAATGGACCATAGTGTTGTAACTCTAATGTAGTATCCGTTGCATTGGGTCCGCAAATGGCAATTGATTTTATGTTCTTTTTAAGCGGAAGAAGATTATCCTGATTTTTCAATAATACTAACGACTCCAAGGCTGCTCTTAAAGCAACTTTTTGATGTGCCTTATTATTTACAATTTTATCGGCTAATTTCGGATCGGAAACATAAGGATGATCGAACAAGCCTTCTAAAAATTTTACTCGCAAAATATCCCTTACTCTGTCGTTAATTGTTTTCATGGATATTTGACCTTCCTTTACCAATTCACGCAGAGGTTTCAAATAAACATCCGGCATAGTGAATGTTGTACGTACATCCAGACCGGCATTAACCGCTTCCCTCACTGCATCTTTGTATGATGACGCTACATGATGTTTGCTGAAAAGATATTTTAAAGCATCGCTGTCGGAAACGATATAACCTTTAAAGCCGTAGTGCCTGCGAAGCAGGGTTGTCAGATAGTATCTGCTTCCTGTAATCGGAACACCATCATAGTCATTATATGAACTCATTATTCCGAGAAGTCCTGCTTTTTCAATAACGTCTTTAAAAGGTGCTAGAAAAATATTACGCACAGCTCTTGGTGATGTTTGAGGATCAACTCTTCCCATACCTTCCCTTGCACCTTTAACATCGCTGTAAACGGCAAAGTGCTTGGCAGTCGCTGCAATTTGATAATGGTCCTGCATTCCTTTAACCAACGCAATTCCCATTTGAGCAACTAAATAAGGAGACTCACCGTAAGATGCTTCGGTTTCCCCCCATCTCGGATCTCTTTCAACATCAAGGATAGGTGCATAAACATTTGTATAACCTAAAATCCGGGCTTCTTTTCCGGTTATCTCACCTATTTCATGTACCAGTGATGTATCCCATGTGCTGCCGACGCCAATAGGGAAAGGAAAGTCCGTCGATTTATAAGCTTCAACACCACGGATACCTTCGTCAGTCATATCCGCCGGAATACCGAGTCTAGTATCTTCGATGAAAAATTTCTGCACTTGATTTATTGCCCATGCATGTCTTGATGCCGGCCAAACATATTTATTATGCGACAAAGGCTTGCCGTATCCCAGGAATCCGTTCAATTGTTCGTCAATATTTCCTATTCCGTTCCTCCATGATTCTTTCTTCCACTCAGGTGTGGGAAGAGCATCTTTTAATACTCTACCGTAACCATATAGTGTAACCATCTGACAAGTTTTTTCATCAAGGGTCATTCTCGATAACAAATCGTTTATCCTGTCTTCAATATCTAGTTTGGGATTTTCATAAGGATCCATCTTACCGTTTTTATTAAGGTCTATCCAGCCTTTATGATATATGCTTTTCTTGTTAACTTTTTGAGCGTACAAGTTAATATCAAATATCAAAGCAATTATGCATACTAAAATGATTTCGATTTTAATTGCTTTCATAATCTTCCTTCGGCAAAATGTAATTCATCTATCCTTTAGTATTTCTATATATTTTTGAACAATGCATATCGAGTATTAAATAACTACTTAATTTATTTTGTCTCTTCCATTTTTATAAGTCTGTACTTTCTCGGCATAACAGTTATTTTTAAAGAACCTCCAGGTTGAGATTCTTTAACTGTTTTTCCGGTAACTAAATCGATCCATTTTTCTGGTTCTTTATTTGATAAATCCGCTAAAGGTCTTAAAGTAATATTTAGCCTTGTGTTATTATGATTTACTATCGCTGCAGTAAATCCGTCTCCGGTTTTACTTACTGCAACATCCGTTTTTTCATTAGTACCTATAATATCTACGTAACGTTTTATACCAAGCTTATCAAATAAATTGCGAATTAACCCGGGGAATTTTTGCGCAGCGGTTTTAGCATCTGTTAATATAGATACCGCTTTCCCCTTGCCGTAATTATTTATAACAACGGCAGGTGAACCGTCCTCAAATTCAGCGGCTACTTTTGCTCCTGTACTTTTCCAGACGGGAAGCTTAATTTTTTTAAGATGCCATTTTTTATTACCTATATTACTACCGCTAAAATATTTTTCAGCAATAATCTCACTATGCCTAAATTCTTTACCTGTCTTTTTAATACCGAATATTTGCGAACGTTTGTAACTTGTTCCCATCGGTATATGAGGACCAAATGCGATAACAGTCCCACCTTCTTTAATAAAATTTTTTATAAGATCGCTGTCTGTTCGATATAATCCCGAAGTATTCGGAAGGACAAGTATCTTTTTATGTTTCAATAAACGTTTTAACACATGGGAATTTTCGTTATAAGGATAGTATGGAAGATAAGATTCAGCTATTGGAGGAGCGTAAGGCAAAATATCAACCGGTATCCCGAGGATTCTAAAAGCATCCAGTGCATTATAATAATAACTAGCCCATCTATTAACTTGAAAATCAGTCCATGGATAATAAACCGTAAGCCGGTTGGGTTTTTGAGATGCTTCACCAATAAGCTTGAAGGCTTTCAAACCGTCAAACACCGCCTGCCTGCTCGGTTCAAATTCCTTATGTGTTTTTAAAAGCTCGTAAATAACGGAACTATATGTGAACAATGTTATCCCATCGTTTTCCGGTACAGTTGCGGCACTAAGTATTTGCTGATAGATGTTGTTATATCCGGTTATATATAAATTTTCCAGAGAATTTTCACCATAACCAAAGAGTTCAACATGAGTAAGTGCAATTTTATTTTGAAGCATTTTTGCTCCTGAGCAAATAGAGCCAAAATCTTTTACTCTTCTGTAAGGAAACTTCAAACGATTATCGGGTCTATAACTAGCCATAACCATACTCTGATAAATTATTATATCTAAATTTTTAACTGCACTTAAATAACCTGCAAGTAAAGCGTTATCCATATAAGGTGCGGTAGCTGTTAACAAACCTTTATTAAGATGCTTGGCATAATTACAAAATTTCCGAATAAAAGGGAGATAATAGGTTCCACTACCCTCTTGATAAGCATAAAAACCTGCCACACATGGGTGATAACCGTAAAGTTTAAAAAGCTCATGCATAATTTCTTCGGTACTTTTTGTCCGTTTAACAGCGGGAATATCTCTCGTCATATCCCAGCTTGTTGAAAGCATTACCGAAATTCCGTCTTCATCGCAATGTTTCAATAAAGTTTCCAAATAAGTCAAATCTGTTTTTGAAGATTTTTTTGTATCGCAAATCTTCGAATTATAATAAACTTTTGAATAGGCAATTAAACGGTGTGCAATCAAAAAATTTCCACCGAAACTCTTTATTTGAGTAAGGTAGCTTTCTATATCATTGTTAAGATTATGGGGAGCGAAAACATTAATTGAACAAAAGTCGCCTATAATTTTCTTAAAAAGGAAACTGCCTTTTCCAACTGCAGATGGTTTGGTACTATCACCGGTCCAGGTAGTAATTGTATAAAGTCCCTGCGAATCTTTTTTATTGATTACAAAATAACAGGAGTATTCGTTGGATTTTTCGAATATTAATTTTAATGGAACCACTCCTTTTTGAGGGATTAAAATAACCGCATTCGGTTTTTCATTATTTTTTATTTCTATTCTTATCTTTACAGTATCCCCGGCAATTACCTTTTTGGGTTGAACAGATACATTAATAACTTGTGCCGAAGTGTTAGTAGAATAAATTATAAACAATAATAGTGATATAATATAAAGGCAATAAAAACGATTCTGCATATATAAAGAAGAAATCATTTGTTATCCTTTTTATTTGCAGCCGCCGGCCATACCGGTTTACCGTTATTTTTAATTATTCTCTCTAGTCCGAGAATCGTAAACATTAAATGACGCGGAAGATGGTAATTTTCTATTCGGTCGTAATTCGGATTAAATGTTACTTTTCTATCCGCATAAACGATCCATAACGGGTATCCGTATTGTTTCAAATAAAACTTATTAACCATATATTTATAAATTTTGGGAAACCACCAATTTTTAGCCCACTCATCACCGGTTTGTTCAATCATTATCATCATCCCATTTAAAGCTTCCTGCTGAGCCCAAAGTGCTTTTGGTACTCTTTTGATTTCAAAAATATCTTTATCCACATTATTTAAACTCCTTAATATTCCGCCGTAAACCTGATCCCATGCTACTTCAACATGCCGATTAAATCTTTCCGCTGCCGTTCGAAAAAGTTCTACATCTCTAAGCCTAACTGCCCTGTCCATTATAGGCCAAAGAGTTTCAATTGAGTGCCCCAAATAAACGAATTGAGAAAGATAGTTTGTCGGACGAGAATAGTCATGGTTCAATAGTTCCGTATCAAGACGGTATTCCGGATCGAAATGTTTGGTTATTACTGCATTCCTGCATATGTATAATATATGTTCCAGATCAGGATCGTTCTTCGATTTAAACATATTATTAATTGTACCAATCATAACCATAGAAACACCCTGAATCCTTGCACCGGGAAAAGGAATCGGTTTCGGTCCGCGATATTCGGCTACGATATTGGGATAATAATCCGGTTTATTATATACCTTCCAGCATTTAAGAATTATGCTTTTTGCCATGTCCCAATATCTTGATTCTCCGGAGGCCAGGGCATATTCGCTTAATCCTTCCGCTACAAAAAGATCTCCGTAGATTTCTGTAGACGGAGGTGTAAGAGCCTTGCCTTCGCGGGAAATTTGCACCGGCCACATGTTATCGCCGTGTGGTTTTGTCTTTAAAATCAAATGCAGAGATTTCCGGGCAACATTTAAATATTTTTCTTCTTTCCCGAAATTTTCATAAAGAAATGAATAAACCCATATTCCCCTGCCTTCAAACCATGTAGACTTATTCGTATTTATGTTTTTGCCTTTAAGGCTGGTATTGCACATAAATCCGCCGTACTTATGATCGATAACATACTTATCCATGAAAGGGAGAAAATCTCCGAAGAGGTAATAATGATATTTGCCTAAAAGCTCTTTAAGGGGTAAATCACCGAATTTTAATTGATAATCTTTGCGTGCAAAATTATTTCCTATAATATTATCTTTTTCTAAAAAACTTTCCGCCTTAGCTAGTTTGGTAGCTGCAAATAAACTGCCGATTGATGCTGCCACGAATTTTCTTCTGTCCATTATTTTTTCTAACATTAACTGGTTTTCTAAATGTTATGTTTATGCTGTTTGCTAGGCCGTCATTACTTTAATTGTTCCAGCCCTTTAATGTATATATTTATATTGAACTTAAGCCGCACCATTCATCAATAAAATAAAACAGTGTTTTTGCCATTTTGCGAATATCTTCAATCTCAATCTGTTCTATATTGGAATGAGCATGGGTAATACTTCCTGCACCAACAACCACTGTGGGAACTTTTAGCTTGTGGACATACTGCCAGGCATCGCAAGCAGCCGTCATAGCAGAAACAACAGGAGTTACTCCTGCCTTTTGCTCTGCATTTTTTAATGTCTTTACCAGAGGATGATTTTCCGGGATTTGATTCCCTTCATTGTTCAGCATATTAAATGTAATTTCAAAATTATTTTTTAGCCAATCATCACCGTGCTTTTTTATAGCATCTTTCATTCCGTTTTGTACTTCTTGTATTGAAGCATTCGGAAGGAAACCAAAAACACCTTTAACCGATGCAACAGCAGGCACTGTTGCAGGCCAGTCTCCTGCATTCATCATACCGAAAGTTAAAGGCATGGGATTTTCATATTCATCAAATAACTTATTTATTCC
>JBJKSH010000053.1:0-15876 GCA_046704255.1 Ignavibacteriaceae bacterium
TGCCTGCACACTAAGCTGATTGAAGGTAAACAGTATGAAAATTGCGCATATTTCAGACATTCATTTCACAACTTTTTTTAGGAATTCCGACCTATTCAAGTTTGAAAAAATATTACAATACTGCAATGCAGAAAAAATAGATCATCTTATAATAACCGGCGATCTCGTAGAAAATCCCGACCCGTATGATTTTGAACTTCTTAGAAAAGTATTAAAGCAATCCGGTTTTCTTTCATCTGACAGGTTATCACTAGTTATAGGTAACCATGATATTTTCGGCGGAGTATTAACCGTAGAGGATCTTTTTAATTTCAAAACTCGCTGTGAAACGATTAATTATAAAAAAAGAGTTAAGGAATTCTACGAATATTTTGAAGAATCATTTAGAGGCTGCAGTTACATTTCTCCCGGTAATATCTTTCCATATGCTAAAGTAATTGATGATATTTTAATTACAGGTCTAAATTCCGTAGCGGAATATTCCAAGGCGAAAAACCTATTCGCATCAAACGGCGAAATAAATACCAATCAGCTAAATGAATTAACAAGTATATTTAATATGTTTACCGGTTGTAAAACAAAACTTGTACTAATTCATCACCACTTCCAAGATACCAAGCCTTTGCAAGAAAACCGGTTCGGTAGTGTCTGGCAATTAATTGAAAAGCAAACTATGAAGCTTAGGACAAAAAGAAAGCTGATAGAATTATTCAATAATTTTAAAGTGGACCTGGTATTACACGGCCACTACCATAAAACAAATGAATATTATAAAAAAGGGATTAGATTTTTAAATGCCGGGGGCAGTTTTAAGAATGATCTTAAAAATGTAAATCAAATAAATTTTTTAGAAACCGGCTTTGCTGCATTAAGGATAGAGATTTATAAAATACCTCAGCTTTTATACCCGCATGTATTTCACTTGAACCAGTTGAATTCCGTAATTACTTAAGACTTCAATCATTATAGGATCAAAAGGAAGGAGATATTCATATCAGTCCTCTGTGTGGATAACTGAAATTTTTTCTAAATATATAGGTAAATTTTACCGAATGAATTTTATTCCCCTTAGTTTTTACTGCAATAATGACGGTATTACAATGGCATAAATATTGATTTTTAATATTATCAATATTTAATAAAATAAAGATTACATAATATAATGAATACCGGACAGTCAATGCTTGCCATTGGAGCTATAATTCTTTTGTCTGTCATAATTCTTAATGTTAACAATGGCTTTCTTACAACAAATGATTCTATGATGGATTCAAAGTTTGGGATACTTGCTACTTCCCTGGCAGAATCCATAATTTTGGAAGCAAATAATAAAGCATTTGATGAACATACGGCCGAAGGAAATACAATATTAAATGTTAATTCCTTTACTCCACCTGACAGTTTAGGACCCGATAATGGTGAGACCTTTTCCGATTTTAATGATTTTGATGATTTTAATGGATTTGACACAACAATAACAGATTTACCATCGGCAGTTTACCATCTTCATTGCCAAGTTTTTTATGTAAGTACGAATAATCTCACTTCACCTTCCGCTTCATCAACTTGGTCTAAAAAGCTTACCGTTACGGTAACAAGCCCTTCTTCAAAAGATAAAATCGTATTGTCTACTATTTATAGTTATTGGTTTGCAACACAATAGGGGTTAACAAATGGGTTTTAGCAGCATATTAGATATTATCGGTTCAATAGTTATCGGAGGATTTCTTTTACTCTTGCTCTGGCGTATTGATGATGCGGCGGTTAAAAATGTTTACAATAACAGCGAAGAATTAATTCTTCAGCGCAATTTAACCACAGTTGTTACTATTATTGAACACGATTTTAGGAGAATTGGTTACTGTAAAAATTATAGTTTAATAAGTGATTCTGCAAATGTGGTATCTGCAACCGATACAAGCATTGCATTTTTAACGGATGTAAATGACAAAGGCGAAGTTGATACTTTACACTATTATATAGGACCTGTTTCGGAATTATCATTTACGCCAAATCCTAATGATAGGTATCTTTATAGAGTAGTTAATAACGAAAAGCCGGTGGGTGTTAATCTTGGTGTAACGGAATTCAACTTAATTTATTTTAATGTAGCCGGCGATACTTTGCATCCGCCTATAGCAAATTTAGGGACAATATCTACGATAGAAATTAATGTTGCTGTGGAAAATGTTGTAGGCTACGGAGGAAGTTCACCGGAAGAAGAAAAAGCTAAATACTCAAATGCATATTGGAGGCAGATAAGAGTAGCAGCAATGAACTTAGGAAGGTAGGGAGGAAGATGGTTGGCAAGGCAGCGCTTTTTTTAGTAATGGGTTTTAGTGTTATATTTATGATATTCGGTCATGACTTTAACAGTGCATCTAATCAGGCAGTTGATAATTATACCGAATATTATAAAGAAACGGTTGCTCACGGTCTTGCTGAAAGCGGTGCAAACTTAGCCGCCAATGCTATCTTTCTAAATAATACATGGATGAGCGGTTATTCCAACCTTTCCGATGATGGCGGGGAAATAAATGTCAGTATTATAGATATTAACCCCGGAGAATATATTAGAAAAATTGTTTCCACCGGAACTTATGAAGGAAAGACCGATACGGTTGAAGTAATAATTTCTCCAAATAGATTTTCGGGATTTGCTTACTATTCACAGGTTGAAGGAAATATCTGGTGGACAAGTAAGGACACGGTTTTTGGACCATTCCATACACAAGATAATATGCAGGTTGCAGGACATCCGGTTTTCGGTTATATAAAATACCCTACAACTTGCGGAGGTAAATTAATATACCAAACTAGTAAGCAGGCAGACTATCCTAATTTCTTCGGTTCATTTCATGATAGTTCTCCACTTGCGCTGCCTGATTCGGGTTTACAACCCCTAAGAAACGCTGCTGCTAACGGCGGTTTTAAGATACCCCAAGATTCGACTACTACTACAACTTATTCACAAATATGGGTTCGAGGAAAATACACTTGGGTTAACGGACGTTACCAGTATGTGCCCGGACATTACGAATCAATTCCTTCTACAACTTCTAGTTTGGATACCGTATATTTAGATTTCCTAAAGGATAGTATCCAGGTTAAAATGGGCTACAACAAACAACCGGCAACTTATAAAACCTCACAAATAGCTCCCAACGGAGTAATTTATGCTCAAGGAATGGATATAAGACTTCAAGGTACTGTAGAAGGTAATTATTCCGTAGTTAGTGATGGAAATATTTATTTAGATAATGATATTGTTTATAATACCAATCCGGTTAAAAATCCAAATTCTACGGATTTACTTGGTATTCTTGCAGAAAAAAATGTGATAATCACTGAAAATCCGGCTAACGATAACAATATTAATATAGATGCTGCCATATACTGCCAGGAAGATGGTTTTGGTGCCCAAAATTATGATACAAGACCGGTCAGCGGGAACATTAACTTATTAGGTGGTTTAACACAAAATATAAGAGGAGCAGTAGGTACTTTTTCTACCAATCCTTATACAGGACAACAAACAATAAACTCCGGCTTTAATAAAAGATACCATTATGATGTTCGCCTAAGCAGAATGTTTCCTCCTTACTTTCCGGTATGCGGCGGCTTCAAAATCCTTTCTTGGAAAGATTAAATATACCTGCCAAGGGTTTGTTAAGATGTAAATTCAATTTATTTAGAATAATGACTCATAATAGAAAAGCCTGAATCATTTTGAACCAATTCTCAAATTGAAATATCATTCATTATTTGTACCTATTTAGGTAAAATTTACATCCGCTTTACAGATGCTATAGTTTTAATAGAAATTCCAAACTTCAATAAGAAAATTTTACATACTTCATAAACTCCCCAAGGAAATATTTTACTCACATAAATTTTTTTAATATGGCTTGATCTTTGCGTTTTCCCATGTGGTTATTGATTTGAGTTCTAAAAAATTATGGGTTAAACAACAATGAATACCGGACAAAGCATATTAACTATTTTGGCGATGGTATTACTTTCGGTTTTAATATTGAGAGTTAATAATACCTTTTTGTCAACCGGATCTGTTATGGTAGATTCGAAGTATGTCATAACAGCAACTTCTTTAGCTACCTCAGAGATTCAAAAAATTCAAAACCTTGCATTTGATGCCAATACTTATAATAAGCCTATACACAAGACAGGCGATTTAACTCCACCCGGATTATTAAAGAATACTTCAAATAAAAACGAAAAAACCTTTAATAATATTGATGATTACGACGGATGGAGTGAAATAGTACCCGTAACTATGATTCCTAATGAACCGCCTGCAAATTTTCTGGTTTCATCCAGTGTTGTATATGTATCTGCGTCAAATCCCGATCAAACCTCTAGTACGGCAACTTGGAATAAAAAAATTACCGTTACCGTATCTAATCCATTTATGCCGGATACGGTTAAATTATCCACAATTTATAGTTACTGGAAATTTAAAGGGTAAAAACTATGGGTTATTCAACAATAATAGATATTATAAGTTCATCTGTTATAGGCGGTTTGCTTCTTCTTATTCTTTTAAGAACAAATGCTTCGGCGGTACAAAATACTTACCTAAACGGACAGGATTTGGTTAATCAAGAAGATCTGACAACAGTTGTAGAAATTCTTCAGCATGATTTTAGAAAAATCGGGTACTGTAAAGATTGGACAAAAATAGATCCAAGAAAAGCAATTCTTTCCGCCGATTCTACAAGTATAAAATTTTTAACCGATACAAAAAATAATGGGAATGTAGACACTCTATATTATTATCTGGGTTCAACAAGCGAATTATCCGGAACTCCGAATCCATCGGATAGACTATTATATCGAGTTAAAAACAGCGAAGTACCTAAAAGCTCAAACCTGGGTATTACCGAATTTAATTTATCGTATTTCGATACATTCGGCGATACATTAAGCTTTCCGATAACCGATCCCGGAAAGATTGCATCAATACAAATAAGTGTTAGAGTAGAAAATCCTTATGCATACAATAATAATTATAAGACGGCGTTCTGGCGTCAAATAAGATTAGCAGAACCTAATCTTAGTAACAGATAGGAGTATAATTCAATGGGTGGAAAAGCTATACTTTTTTTGGTAATGGGCTTTAGCCTAATTTTTTTAGTGATGGGACAAAATTTCGGTAACATATCTACAGAGGCAGTTTCCAATTTTAGTAATTATTACTCTAAAGATATTTCTCATCAAATTGCTTTAAGCGGCGCTAATATGGCAGCCAGCAAAATATTTTTTGATAATTCATGGACAGCGGGTTTCAATAATTTAAAATTTGAAAACGGGATATTAAATGTAAATGTGGAAATTGTAGATGCATTTAAAAACATTAGAAGAATAAATTCTACCGGAATTTTTAGAGGTGATACTTCAGTAGTTCAGGTAACTTTAAAGCCGGGTAATTTTGCAGAGTATGCTTATTATTCCGTTAACGAGAACGGAATCTGGTGGACGACAGGAGATACTGTTAACGGACCGTTTCATACGCAAGATTACTTACACGTTTCCGGCCACCCGGTTTTTAAAGACATTACATCAACACGATTAGGATTGGTTAAATATCATAGTCTAACCAGTAATGGATGGGGCGGAAACGGCGGCAATTATAATTCAAGTGATGATCCTGAGTTTGACGGTCCCTTTAGCGTAGGTGATTCTATTGGTATGCCCGAATCTAATATATCTGATCTGGAACAAGCAGCAAGTTCCGGCGGTCATACTTTTTTCGGACATGATACTGTGTATTTAAATTTTGAAAGAGACAGCATTCAATACAAATTTTCTCATAACGGAAATTTTACAACTACGCTTGGTTCTGAATTAGCCCCCAATGGTGTAATTTTTGCCGACGATGCTACATTAAGAATACAAGGTGTTGTTTCCGGTCAATATACTGTCGGGGCTTCCGATTCGACAATATCCGTTAAAAATGGAGGCGGATATAGCTATGGATGGGGCGGCGGCAATAGCGGAAACACTACTACAACCCAATCCGATGGAAGAGGTAATATTTATATTGATGATAATATAGTTTATAATTCCGTTAATGCGAGCTCGCAGGATATGCTAGGTATTGTAGCAAAGAATAATGTATTTGTATCCAAGGATATCCCGCACCAAGATATTCACATTGATGCGGCTATTTATTCCCAAACCGGAGGCTTTGAAGTAGAAAACTACAATAAAAGTCCAAAGCAGGGTGGACCGTTGGGCGGAAGTATTTTCCTATTGGGAGGAATTACACAAT
Organism: Ignavibacteriaceae bacterium; assembly: GCA_046704255.1. Classification (GTDB taxonomy): domain Bacteria; phylum Bacteroidota; class Ignavibacteria; order Ignavibacteriales; family Ignavibacteriaceae; genus FEN-1297. The sequence goes on from JBJKSH010000053.1 coordinate 6,293, forward strand.
ATTCAAGAGAACCCGTCGGTACATTTAATCCCAGCACAAATGAAGTTCTTACAGGTTATAGTAAAAGCTATGATTATGATACCAGGTTTAAATTTAGTTCTCCGCCAAGTTTCCCGGGTACCGGTTCATTTGTAATTGCTTCGTGGTATGAGTAGGTCCATTACAGGTGGGACTCATTATAGATGAGGCTCACCTGTGGAATTATCTAATTTTTATATGAAGTTCTTTAAGCTGCTCGTCGTCCACCGTAGAAGGCGCATCATCCATAATTGAAACTGCGCTTGCGGTTTTAGGGAAAGCAATTACATCTCTTATAGATTTTTCTCCTACAAAGATCATAGCCATTCTATCGAATCCGAATGCAATTCCGCCATGCGGAGGTGCGCCGTATTTAAAAGCATTCATTAGGAAACCAAACTTGTGCTCGGCTTCTTCTTGCGATATGCCGAGAGCTTTAAACATCTTAGCTTGCAGTCCGGCTTCATGAATTCTAATGCTACCGCCTGCAATTTCATTACCGTTTAAAACAAGATCGTATGCTCTTGCTTTTACTCTTGCAGGTTCTTTTTCCATGAACTCTACATCTTCCAACCTAGGCGAAGTAAAAGGATGATGCATTGCATAAAAACGTTTTGTCTGTTCATCCCATTCAAGCAGCGGAAAGTCCGTAACCCAAAGCAGCCTCGGTGCTGAATCCGGTTTAATTAATTCAAGGCGCCTAGCCATTTCCATTCTTAATTGCCCCATAATGGAAAGGGCTTTAAGTCTTGGACCGGTTAATATGAAAAGTAAATCTCCGGGCTTGGCCTTTAATGAATCAATTAAATTTTTCTTTTCATCATCGGTTAAAAATTTTGCTATTGGAGCTTCAAGATCATTGTCTTTTACACGCATCCATATAAGCCCGCCCGCGCCAAGCTTTTTTACAAAGTCTGTTAAAACATCAAGCTGGTTGCGTGTATATTCTCCGCAGCCGGGAGCCAGTAGCCCGGTAATAATTCCTTTATTTTTTATATGATCCTGGAAAACTTTAAATGAAGTATTTTCAAAAACATGGTTAAGAGTTACCATTTGAAGACCGAATCTTAAATCCGGCTTATCACTTCCGTACTTTTCTAGAGCTTCGTCAAATGTTAAACGAGGAAGAGGAAGTTCAAGATTGCGATCCCAGATTTCTGTGAAAAATACTTTCATCAATCCTTCAACAATTTCAAAGATATTTTCCTGATCAACAAAAGACATTTCAACATCTATCTGAGTAAATTCCGGCTGCCTGTCGGCGCGCAGGTCTTCATCCCTAAAACATTTTACAATCTGGAAATATCTGTCGAGACCGGAAACCATAAGCAGTTGTTTATACTGCTGCGGCGACTGCGGCAGTGCGTAAAACTTACCTTTGTGCAGCCTGCTTGGTACCAAATAATCTCTGGCACCCTCAGGAGTACTTTTCATAAGTACCGGGGTTTCAACCTCCACAAAATTATTTTCATCAAAATATTTTCTGGCAACCTGGTACATCCTATGCCGCATTAAAATATTTTTTTGAATTGCAGGCCTTCGCAAATCGAGATATCTGTACTTTAGTCTTATATCTTCGCTTGTTTCAATATCATTTTTTATTGAGAAAGGGGGAGTTTTAGCTTCATTAAGGATGATCAGCTTATTAACCATTACATCAACCTGCCCCGTGGGCAAAGCCGGATTTTCAGTGCCTTCGGGTCTTTTTCTAACTTTACCTTCAATGGAAATTACAAATTCATTTCTTAATCCGCCTGCAGCATCGTGAGCATCTTTATTAAAATTAGGTTCAAAAACTACCTGGGTTATGCCGTAGCGGTCGCGCAAATCTATAAAAATTAAACCGCCTAAATCGCGTCTGGTGTCAACCCATCCGTTTAATACTACATTGTTCCCAATATTGTTTTCCCGTAATTCTCCGCAAGTATGTGTTCTGGTTTTAAAATACATCTTTCCTTATTGAACTCCTTAAAAAATAGACTACAAAAATAATCAAATAGGAATGGGTAAACAAATAGATTTGATTCATCCCCTGATCAACTAGTTGAATTGTTATGCATCTACTATAAAACAATGTATTAAAATATCAATAGTTTTCTTTCTAAAACTATGTAAGAGAAAGAGATATTTTAATTGCTTTATCTACTTCTTTCATTTTTATTTCATCCAAACTTCCAAATTTTTTTATTAGCTTTTGCTCTTTATCTATGGTACGAATTTGTCCACAACCGGCAAAACTTTTTTCCTTTAATCCACCTTCCCCTTATTTAAGATATAACATTATTGGAAGTGGTTTTGTAATTTCTATTACACTTGATATCGGTGCTATTATAGCAACCGGATTGAATTTATTACCAATATCGTTTTAAATAATAACGGCTGGTCTAGATCTACCAATTTCTTTACCGACTATCGAATCAAGATTTACTAATTAAGCACCCCTCGTATAAGTGGCCCAATTATTCCCGTTTTATTATTTATCTGCATACTTTCATTCTCCTTGAGTTTGCAAATAATAATAATAGTTAGCCTTATATCCTAATTCCAATCCTTGTTAGGTTTTTTCTTTTTCTATTTGTTCAATATAATTTTTCAATGCTTTTCTAGCCAGTCCACTTACGGTATGGTTTGTTTGGATATATTATATACTTTTTTTATCGTAATAATTTTAGTATGGATATTCAATAGCATCCCTTATTTTTTCTTTTGCTTCGGTACCGCTCCACTTCTCGCAAAGGTAAAGGCCAAGGTCTATTGATGATGTTACTGCCCCGGATGTAATAACATCCTGATCTTCAACAATTCTCTCTTTCACAACTTCGGAGCAATATTGTTTAAGCGATTCGAACTCGAGATGGTTGGTAGTAGCCCGTTTTCCTTTTAAAAAACCTGCTGCACCAAGTAAAAGCCCGCCTGTACAAATGGAAATTTTATATTGAATGTTCTGTGCGGTTTTAAGCCAATCTAAAAATTCCTCGTCATTCTGGAGGCTTCTGGTACCCATGCCTCCGGGAACAATAACAACATCATAATTACCCAAATTATTTCTAACTTTATCGGGAATAATCTTAAAGCCGTGTCTGTCTCTTACCATATCCGTATATGCACAAATATCCCACGATAAGTCGTTTTTGAATTTCATGGTTTTCAATCTGGTTATTGTGTCGTAGATACCGGCAAAATCAAGTAAAGTCAGGTCATTATATACAACAAATGCAACTTTCAAAGTAAACCTCAAATTATTAAAAAACATTTTCAAACTTACGCAAAATTATCGTCAGGAACAGGCTCTTTAATTTCTACATCAAAAAGATTCATTACATCCTTGCAAAATTGAATGAGAAATTGCATAAGTTTTTCAGGTGATTCAAAGTTATTTAAAATAACCAGCTTCATAATATCTTTTCCCTTAGAACCGGGCAGCCTTTGCTGAACAAATTTTATCCTGTCTTTGTATTCCCGTATTATAAAATGCATAAGCTCAACAAATTTGAACTTATAATAATCTTCCTTTTGCCCGCCCGGCAGAATTATGTTTATATTATTCCGCTGTATAATTATTCTTTCAAACAAAGCATACGAAGCGTACAGTTTAAGAGCTGCCGCTTGGATTAATCTTTTTACAAGAGTAGGAAGTGCACCGAATCTGTCTGTCATCTCTTCTTTTAGTTCTTCTATTTCCACCGGAGTTTTAATTGAATAAAGTGCTGTATAAAAGTTTAATCTATCCATTTGCTCAGGCATGTATACAGGCGGAATGCCGATTTCAAAATATGTATCAATCGTCGGTTCGGTACGTTCTTCTGTTTTGGGTAAATCTTTAAAGACCTCTTTAAATTCCTTATACTTTAATTCTTCAACGGCTTCATTAATTAATTTTACGTAAAGATCGAACCCCACTTCATTTATAAAACCGGTTTGTTCAATTCCGAGTAAATTACCGGCGCCTCTAATTTCAAGGTCGCGCATGGAAATATTAAATCCTGCGCCGACATCCGTAAACTCTTCAATAGCCTGCAGGCGGCGAAGCGCTTTTTTACTTATGCCGCTTAACGAAGGTACAATAAAATAAGCATAAGCCTGCCTGTTGGATCTTCCAACCCTTCCTCTTAACTGATGAAGCTCAGCCAGCCCAAAGCGATCCGCACGATTTACTATAATTGTATTTACATTGGGAATGTCTATTCCGGATTCTATAATTTTAGTTGAAATTAAAACATCGTACTCTTTGTTTAAAAATCCGTGAATTACTTTTTCAAGCATCGATGGTTTCATCTGTCCGTGTGCAATTGCAAATTTTACATCGGGTAAATATTTTCTAATGTACCCGGCAAGCTTATCAATTGATTGAACTCTATCGTGAACCAAATAAACCTGGCCGCTTCTTCTTAATTCATTTAACACCCATTCTTTAATTTTAAAAATATCAAAAGTAGAAACGTGTGTGTAAATAGGCTGCCTGTTTGGAGGCGGCGTTGCAATAATGGACAAGTCTCTTGCACCCAGTAAAGAAAGATTTAGCGTTCGGGGAATTGGTGTTGCGGTTAATGTTAAAGTATCTACATTCAATTTTAAAGAGCGAAGTTTTTCCTTTGCCATTACTCCAAACCGGTGTTCTTCATCTATTATAAGAAGTCCAAGTTCTTTAAATTTAATATCCTTGGATAAAAGCCGGTGGGTTCCAACAACAACATCAATTTTTCCTTCTGATAAATCCTCCAGGGTTTCGGTTTGTTTTTTTCTGGATTGGAACCTAGACATAACAGCAATCTTCACGGGAAATTGAGACAACCGGTCGGTGAAAGTATTAAAATGCTGCTCTGCCAGAATTGTAGTGGGAACAAGAACGGCAGTTTGCTTACCATCCTGTGCAGCTTTAAAAGCAGCTCTAACGGCAATTTCGGTTTTCCCAAAACCCACATCTCCGCATATAAGCCTGTCCATGGGGTTGCCTGCTTCCATATCTTCCTTAACTTCTTTGGTAACCTTTTCCTGGTCGGGAGTATCCTCGTAAAAAAAAGAGGCTTCCAGTTCCTTTTGCCAAACAGAGTCTTCGCTAAAGTTAAATCCTTTTGCGGCTTTTCTCTTTGCATACAACTCAATAAGTTCTCTGGCTGCTTCCTTAATTTTTCTTTTTGTTTTGTGTTTGGTGTTAGTCCAGTCCGATGTACCCAATGTAGATAATTGAGGGACCAGGTTTTCGTTTGAAGAATATTTTTTTACAAGAACCAGGTAATTAAGATTAACATAAACAACGCCGCCTTCGTTATAAATAATTTTCATCGATTCCTGATCGGCATCGCCTATCTTAATTGTTTCCAGCCCTACATATTTGCCTATCCCGTAATCTTCGTGAACAACATAATCTCCTTTTTTTATAGATGCGAAAGCTTTGGCTTTGGATTTTTTGTAATTCCGTTTTGAGGAAATTTTTGTCCTGTAAGGTTTATTAAAAATCTGGTAATCGGTAAGGATTAAAATTTTTTTATTTTTGTCCACAAAGCCTTTTTTTATTGCAAGAGTTTCAATCCTTACCATTCCCGTTTCGATGAGGAAGGCAATTTCACTTTTAAACTCGGCAAGTACATCTTTTAACCTAGCTGATTGAATTTCGTTCTCGGATGTAATTACAATGTTATAACTTTGTCCGGTATAAGTTTTTAAAACGTTAAACAAAATTTCGTAATTTGAATTTATTGTGGGAGCTTCAGAAAAACCGAGATTTATATGTTTGCCGGAAGAAGAAATTTCTTCTTCAATAAGCCAGCGGGCGTTTTGTTTTGATAAATAATCATAACCTGTAAATTCACCGGTTTTTTCTTCCTCCTTAATATTTACATCTTCATTAAGGAAATTTTCGTCTTCAATATCAATTTCTACTGCTGCTGGTTTTTCTTTTTCATTTAGATTATTAAATATATCAATGCGTTTTTCTTCAAGGTTTGCCAGCTCGTAGGATGAGGCAATAACTACCGGGTTATTCAAGTAATTAAAAATATCTGCGGCATTTTTTTCTGCAGCATTCGTTCCCGGAGTTATAGAACCGGCAAGAGTAATGCTTGCAATTGTTTCTACCGATCTCTGGCTTTCCGGATCAAAATATCTTATTGACTCTAAAAAATCCCCGTCAAACTCAAGCCTAACAGGATTCTTTTCACTGTAGGACCAAAAATCTATTATTGCACCGCGCTGAGAATAATCGCCGGGTGCTTCTACAAACTTGTCCTTCTGATAATTCAACAGATTAAGATATTCTATTAAATCGTCATACGTAATTTCGCCGCCCATCTGGATTACGGTTGTATTTTTTTCAACTTGATTTTTAGACGGCAGAATACAGTTTAGAAAATCGTAAACGGTAACAAGAATAAATTTATCTCTTTTTGTTAATTCTGTTAACTTCTCCTGTATAGCTTCGGGATTTAGTTCACTAATTGAAATTACATATTTACCGGCACCAAGTACATCAAGTTCAACGTTCATTTCGGAAACTGCCTGCACATCGGGAAGAAGAATAACAACTTGTTTTTCTTTTTTGATAAGGGTAGAAACAAAAATGCTTTCTAAAGAGCCGTACATAGGGGAAATAAAAGTAGTTTTACTTTCCTTTAACTTTTTAATAAGCTCCTGTAAAACACTTTCTTCTTTAATATAATTTCCAATTATACTTACCGCTTCATTATCGGGCATATTGTTTCAGGATTTAATATAATTTCTGCAAAAGGATTTTAATTAAAAGCAACAAAATTCTTTATTAAATTTAATTGTTGAAATAACCGAAACCGGTGAATAATTTTTAATATAATTATTATGTGTAGAAGAATTTCATTCACCATATAAAAATAATGAAAAAGTGCGGAAAATTAATTGATGTGAGTGAGTTAATAAGATGAAAAAATTTCCCCTTGTTATTCTGCTTTGCTTTTTACCGCATGTTGTTAAAACGCAAATATCTGTTGGATACATAAACGGAAATTACAACAGCTATCCTGCTTCGGCAATTGATTATAATAATCTTACTTATATTGCTATGTCTTTTATTTACCCGCAAGGAAGCGGAAGTATTAGCGTTGATTCCTGGTTTTTAAATCCGCAGCTTGTACAAACTGCACATCAGCACGGCGTAAAAGTAATTGTTAGTGTAGGCGGTTACGGCGGATCGGACGGCTTCAGCTCTATGGCGGCGGATACTGCTGCTCGTTCAATGTTTGTTAAAAACCTGGTTAACTTTTGTCTTCAAAATAATTTTGACGGCGCAGACCTGGATTGGGAATATCCTGCGGCAAAGGACCGAAATAATTTTACTGCGCTGGTTGTTCAAATCCGGCAAGCATTTAACGATGCAAATATTTCTACGCTTAGTGCCGCAATTACATCCCTGGATTGGAACAATGCTTATGATATTTCTCAGTTAAAAAATTATCTCGATTGGTTCGGAATAATGACTTATGATTTTTACGGGCCATGGGAAACTACATCCGGAAATGATGCAGCACTTTATTCTTCTTCAAAACAATATAGTTCTGTTGATAACAGCATTAAATACTATTCCGGTAAAGGAATGCCGAAAGATAAAATGTGCATCGGAACTCCGTTCGGCGGTTATACCCTAAATACAAAATCTATTTTTGCATCTTGTTCCGGGGGAACAACGATTTCCTATATAGATGCGAATGCGAAGAAAAACCAGGGCTGGATTTACCATTGGGATGAAGTCTGTAAACAGCCGTATCTTCAAAACCAGGCAAACACTCAATTAATAACGTATGACGATACAAACTCGGTTAAATTAAAGTGTGAATATGTTCGTAAGAATAATTTAAAAGGAACTATAATCTGGAAGATTGGTAGAGACTATAACGGGAAAACCACTCCCTTGCTTTCAATGCTTGGAAAATATCTCATTAACTACCCCGCCGGTATTCCGTCAGTACCCGCTTTACAAACTCCGGTAAATGATGAAAAAGATGATTCAACCTCGTTACTGCTAAAATGGTATCCTGTTGATTCAACAACATCATACGGGTTGCAAATTTCAATGTTACCAGATTTTTCTTCTTTGGTACTAAACAAGCAAGGAATTGATTTGAATTATTATTATGTAAGCGGCCTGCAGAATAACTCTCTTTATTATTGGAGAGTTTGCGCAGCAAATTTAAATGGCACGGGAAGTTGGACGGAAGTTTGGAATTTTACAACGAAAAATGTATCCCGGATATTGCAGCAAAATAATAAAGCATTTCCTAAAAGTTTTAGCCTTTCTAATTATCCTAATCCTTTTAATCTCTCTACTACTGTCCGTTATTCTATTCCAAAGGAAGGTTTAGTTACAATTTCAATTTATAATATTTTAGGAATGAAAATTAAGACCCTGATAAATAAACGATTGGCAGCAGGGACTTACGAAAAAAAATTAAATGCTGAAAGTTTGTCGAGCGGTGTTTATTTATGTGAAATACAAATCGGAGAGTACAATAAAATTATTAAGATGGAATTGTTAAAATGAGTGCCTCCTAAATCCTTCAAGAAAGGATTTTTATAATTCGAAAGTATAGACATTTTCATTATGTATGTAATGTTTGATTATTAATATTGTTGATTCAGCCTTATTAAATGTTTATTTTCCAAACGGTATTATATACAGTAAGGAGGAGAATATAGGAAGGATTATAACCAATGTAAGAGTTAAGAATTTACTTGAACCCGAAGCTTTTTTAACATTAGATGCTCTAGTTGATACCGGTGCAGTAAATTTGATTTTATCAATTGCCTGGAAAAACCGGTTAGGCAAGGTTATAACTGTTACAAGAGTTAACTGTGAAACCGCAACTTAAGAAATTATTGAAGGAGAAATATGCGGACCGGTTGAAATTATTCTGGAATGTCTAGCCCCAATTTATGATGAGGTTATGTTTATAGATATGTACCCTGTTAACGGAATTTATGAGCCGTTAGACTGTTATGTAATATTGGAGAAATCTTAGCTGCCGTTGATATGATTAGGCACAGACTCGTGGATGTAAAAAAAACCGATTTAAAATAAAGAAATTTAACTGCAATTTTATAACGAGTAATAAATACAGAACTTTTATTATCTAATTAACAAATCTAACAACATTAAATGAGGGAAAACATGAAAGTTCAAAATTTCTTCACGTATATTTTTTTAGCTGTACTTATCTTCTTTTCAAATTCTCCCGGTCAAGACAAATTAAATTCCTTAATTGAGGATATTAACATTCCTTACCAAAAATTTGTCTTAAATAACGGATTAACCTTAATTGTTCATGAAGATCACAAGGCCCCGATAGTGGCATTTAACGTATGGTATCATGTAGGCTCAAAAAACGAGAAAGCGGGTAAAACAGGTTTTGCACATTTATTTGAACATTTGATGTTCAACGGCAGTGAAAATTATAACAACGATTATTTTAAAGTTATGGAAAAAATCGGTTCGACGGATTTGAACGGTACAACAAACCAGGACCGTACAAATTACTTTGAAACTGTTCCAACTTCCGCACTCGATTTAACGCTCTGGATGGAATCCGATAGAATGGGACATC
>JBJKSH010000054.1:0-5038 GCA_046704255.1 Ignavibacteriaceae bacterium
GTAACTTTTAATTCAATTACAAATTCCCTGCTGTCTTTTGTAAAATTAAAAGAAGGCGATTTTCTATCCGGCAGCAGTTTGTGTCCGAAAAAGATAAGATACAAAAGCGTAGCTATTGCAACCGGGATACCTATAGGTGCAATTTCAAAAAAAGAAAATCCTTTTAGCCCGTTCTGCAGTAATAAACCGTGTACAATTAAATTGGTACTCGTACCTATTAATGTACACATACCGCCTACAATTGTTGCATAAGAAATAGGGATAAGAAATTTGGAAATAGACAGGTTATGTTTTTCAGTCCAGTTTTTAACACTGGGTATTAACATTGCAACAATAGGCGTATTGTTTAAGAAGGCCGAAAAGAATGCAACGGGAAATAATATCCTTGCTAACTTTCTTTTCAACCCGGTGTTATTAACGCCAAATAAAAACGGATTAAGTTTATCCATCGCACCGGTACTCTGTATAGTTCCTGCTATAACATACAGAACCGCAATGGTCAGCATACCTTCGTTGGAAAAGCCGGAGAATGCCTGCTTTACGGTAACCACATTACCAATTATGTAAAGCATCAGTGCGGAAAAAACCGCAACTTCCGGGGCAATTATTTCCCTAATTAAAACAACAGTAAGAACGAGAAATATTATTAAGGTATACCAAAACTGAAAATTTTCCGACATATAAACCGTTAGGAGTGATAAGCCGCGAATTCACGAATGGAATTATAAGACAATTCTTTTATACTTCTAAGATAAGCAGCCAAAGTTTACTATCATTCCTAATTTGTTACCGGATACTTTTAAGTAATTTATTGTTTGCGCTATGTGTTCATCTGCAATACCAAACATGCTTTTAACCTAAATAACAATTTTATCATAATCAATAAAACCCATGATAAAATTGTGTAGAAAGATTATGTATAAGGTACTTCACATTTTTTTATTCATCAATAATTCGCGAATTCGCGGCTAATATTTGTACGGCGAATTCACGAATTGCTTTGACTCATATAATAATTCATTAATATTTTAGCAACTTCAGGCCTTGAAAATTCTACAGGCAAATCTTCTCCGTTGGATAACATCTCGCGCACTTTGGTACCGGAAAGAAAAACATAATCGTCTTTGGTATGATCTGGATGATCTCTCATCATAACAACTTTATTAAGCTTTTTCGAATAAGCAGTATGGTCGGCTTCGAATATCTTTATTTCAAGCGCACCTTCCGGAACTTCTTCATGAAAAATTTTCTGTGCATCGAATCCGCCGTAATAAGAGCCGACACCTGCATGATCTCTTCCTACTATTAAATGAGTACATCCGCAGTTTTGGCGGAACACCGCATGCAGTACGGCTTCTCTCGGTCCTGCATAAAGCATATCAAACCCGTAACCTGTTACAAGCACGGTATCGGGAGGGAAATATATTTCCACCATCTTGCGGATTGCAGCATCCCTTACATCTGCAGGTATATCGCCTTTTTTTAATTTTCCCAAAAGCATGTGAATTAAAATACCGTCTGCATTTAATCTTTCATAAGCCATCCTGCATAATTCCTCATGTGCACGGTGCATAGGGTTGCGTGTTTGGAATGCAACTACTTTTTTCCATCCGAGTTTATTCATTTCATTACGAATCTGATAAGCAGTCCTAAAAGTATCCGGGAAGTCGGTTTCGAAATAAGAAAAGTTTAATACTCGTATCGGCCCGGATACAACAAATTTGCCAACCGAGTTAAAAGCAGCAACACCCGGATGCTCATTATCTGTTGTACGGAATATTCTTTCAGTCATAAACTTCATTTGTTCATCAGTAAATTCTTCAACTTCTTCAACATTCTGTATGGCTATTACGGGATTGCCTTCAACATTCGGATCACGTAAAGCAATACGTTTTGCACTTTTAACCGCCGATGCATCTTTTAACATATTAAGAATAGGAACCGGCCAAAATAATCCTTCGTTTGTCGTCATATTTTCAGAAACACTCAATGCATCGGAAAGATTCATATAACCCTTCAACGGATTAAAATATCCTCCTCCAAGCATAACCGCATTTGCTGCAGCAGCGGAACTTACTACTACGGAAGGAAGACTCTCTGCTTCTTTTAGTAATTCTCTCCGTTCATTTTTGTCCGAGACAAAAAGAGGATTAAGTGTTTCGGAACCGTGTGGTTTGATAAGTTGATCCATTTATTATTCCTTTCAATATCCGGCAGCAGCTAACTTTTCTTTAATATGTGAATGAAGATAATCATTACTCATAAGATACTTAACAACCTTATCGGCATTTTTATCTATATCTGTTTCTTCCGTAGTATTTATTACCAGTTCGGGATTTAAAGGTTCTTCATAAGGCGCCGATATTCCCGTAAATTCTTTTATTTCTCCGGCCAATGCTTTTTTATATAATCCCTTGGGATCCCGCTCCTCGCAAGTTTTAAGATCGGCTTTAATAAATATCTCTATGAATTCTCCTTCCCGCATAATCTTTCTAACGTTGTCCCTGTCTTCGCGGTAAGGCGAGATAAATGCGGTGCAAACAACAACACCGGAATCAACAAACAATTTGGATACTTCGCCGATCCTGCGAATGTTTTCTGTCCTATCTTCCGGTGAAAAGCCTAAATTTTTATTCAAGCCATGCCGGATATTATCACCGTCAAGCACAAAAGTTCTTATGCCCCATTCAAATAATTTTTCTTCAACCCTCACCGCAATTGAAGACTTGCCGCTTGCGGAAAGTCCTGTATACCAGAGACAGACACCTTTATGGCCGTTCAGCCTTTCCCGGTCCCGGGGTGTTATATTCCCTTCGTGCCAATAAACGTTTGTTGCTTTATTTTGTGTCATTATTTCTCCTGCTGTTTATTAAATTTCAAAAGCGCTGGCTATAAACCCGAAGTTTTTATTTATTTCTTTATTGTAAACAAGAGGGCTGCCGTCCTTATTTACAAAATACCCGCCTGCACCAAGAAGTATTGCATGACCCGCAGCAGTATCCCATTCCATAGTGGGGCCGCTTCTAAAATATATTTCGGCTTTACCTTCCGCAACAAGACAAATTTTTAGCGAACTGCCTTTTGATAATTTTTCTCTTATTTTGAATTTACCGTAAAACCGGTCTTCCTCTTCACCTGCATGCGACCTGCTTTGAACAACGGCTAATTCATCATCCTTATTTTTTTTACTCACTTCTATCCTGTTTGTCTTTCCGCCGGATATTTTAAAGCTGCCGCTTTCAATTGAGCCGAAATATGTTTCGCCGGTAACCGGTATATGAATTACTCCCAGTACCGGAATTTTATTTTCTATTAAAGCAATGTTAACCGTAAATTCACCGTTCCTTTTTATAAATTCTTTCGTTCCGTCAAGAGGATCTACAAGGAAAAATTTATTCCACTGTTTTCTTTCATCATAATTAACGCCGCCGCCTTCTTCGGACATGACTGGAATACCGGGAAAGCTTTTCTTTAATTCCGCAGTAATATAGTCATTGGATTTTTTATCCGCTTCGGTTAAGGGAGAGTTATCGTTTTTGATTTCAATCTCGAAATCATTTTTATTGTACACATCCAGTATAAGTTTACCGGCTTGTTCGGCTATTTGTACGAGTGTATTAATCAATTTATTTTTTCTTTAACTAAATAGTGAATTATCCTTAGCATAAAAAATATCACCGGCAATTAGGGATAAATCCGATTTAACCGTTTCATAATGGGGTTTGATTGTCCATTTAATCAAATTTAATTTTTCTGCAGGAAATGAATTTAAAATATTAAATATTATCTCAGGTTCAACTCCTGCTTCCTTCGATTTAGCGTCTCTAATAATTGTTTCCCAGTTAAAGCTTTTGTTCTTAGCTATTACCCAAATATCGGCAACATCTTTTGGCTCAAACCGGAAAATTGCAGTTATCTTATTTGATAGTATATTTTCCCATCCATCAATTTTCCCCAGGCAGTTGTTGTGCTCAAAATTTCCATAGTGCATAGAAATATCATTAACAAAATCTATTTTCATTCTTATGTCGCTGCCGGAAGAGTCTGTAATAAAAACTTGAGCATGGTGTTCAAATCTTTTAATACTCTCTTTTTCTAAGTAAAAGGCACTACTACTCTCAGGATCATTTAAAGATGATAAAATTAAATCAAGATAATTTTGGAATTCGGGATCTGAGTTTACAAACAAATCCAGATCATCTGAAAACCGGTGATTAAAGTAGTGTCTGCTTAGTGCTGTACCACCGGTTAGAAAAAAGGGTGTGTTTAATTTTTTTATAATATTCATCACCCCATCCTGTAAAGGATATATTTTCTCCCGATAATACTTTTCGTATGAATTCATATTTATCTCTTAATTCTGCAAAATGTAACCTATCTATTGTTTCTTTGGTAAGAAACTCCCTTACATTTTGCAAACTTAATATATCTAAAAGGTCATACCAGTTAAGCCTTTCGAGCATCCGGCTTAAAATTAAATTAAATACATAGTTATCAATAAAACCATATTGCCGTATTATTATTTTATCTAGAGGCAGTTTTTCAGTATCATAATCCCAAAAAATCCCTTTTAATTTTTTGTATTTTTCTTCATACGTCATAACTTTTTCAATTTGTAAGAATGTTAAAACACTTCAGATACTTTACCTTCATGCAGTTTGTACTTTTTATTTGTCTTGCTGCAAACTGCAAAACCTTCGGTATCGAAATTTAATTTTTTCGCGGCTTCACTTACCCATCCTACAACCCTGCCGGGGTTTCCTATTACCAATGCATAGTCGGGGACATCTTTTGTTACTACGGTTCCCGCACCTATTAAACAGTGCCTGCCCAAAGTATGCCCGCAGACTATAGTAGCGTTTGCACCAATTGATGCACCTTCTTTTACCAGCGTATCAATATAAAACTCTGCACCAACCTGCGGATATTTGCATTTGGGATCAAGTATATTTGTAAAGACCATTGAAGGCCCGCAGAATACGTAATCTTCCAGAGTAACGCCCTCGTAAATCGAAACGTTATTTTGTATCTTGCAGTA
>JBJKSH010000055.1:0-2676 GCA_046704255.1 Ignavibacteriaceae bacterium
TTATTGGGCCATGTAAGAGGAGGGTTTACCGGTGCAGAAAAAGCAAGAGAAGGTTTATTAAAAAAATGTAATGGTAGAATGCTTTTCCTTGATGAAATAGGAAATCTTCCTAAAGAAGGTCAACAAAAACTCTTGCGTGTTCTATCCAATCGTGAAATAAGAAAACTTGGTGCAGATTCAAGTGAAACAATTTCAATCCAGATTATCGCAGCAACAAATAAAGATGTTGATGATGAAAATATTTTTGCGCAGGATATAAGAAACAGATTTGATGAAACAATTACACTACCTCCGTTGCGTGAAAGAAAAGAAGACATACCAATACTCCTTGATCATTTTATACGAGTTAATTCAAAACTTAACAACATTCAATCTCCGGTTGAGCTTTCCAGGGATCTTATAAAAACTTTATTAGATTATTCTTGGCCGGACAACATTCGTGGACTTGAGAAGTGGGTACAGCAGCTTCTCCGAAGATTTAAAGGTGGTGGCTATATATCGCTATCAAATTTGCCTCCAAATCATTTAGTTCGTTTTCAAAAAGAATCTAAGAAAGATATAATCCTACCGGAACTTCCTCTCTCAATACCCATTGAAGAATATATTGAACTAATTCGTAATAAAGCCCGGAAACTATCCTTAGGTAACAACTCCGAGGTCGATCGCCTGCTTAAACAAAAAACCGGAACAGAAAAAGTTAGGCAGCATAGAAAAAAGAAAAAATAATAAGGGTTACTTTCATAACTCGTTAAGGTTACAAATGTAACTACACGCTTTGCTTATTCTTTATTTATCCTTCTTAATACCTTCTTTATTATTGGCATCCCTTTTGTTTTATTCTAAGTGTATTAATAGGAGTTTGAAATGCCAACAAATAAAAATCAACACATTGTTCCATATAACGGAATTTGGGCTGTTCGCGGAGAGGGAAATTCTAAAGTAACTTCGGTTCATCAGACACAAGCTGAAGCTATTGATGCAGGCAGGGCTATAGCGCGAAATCAAAAATCTGAATTGGTAATTCATGGCCGTGATGGAAGAATTCGCGATAAAGATAGTTACGGCAATGATCCATATCCGCCTAAAGACATAGTACATTAATTTTTCTAACGTTAATTTATATTTAACATAAAACATGTATAAAAAAAGAAAATTCAGAATTCTTTCCTTAGACGGAGGTGGTTTCAAAGGCATTTACACAGCCAGGATTATTTCCGAAATTGAAAAAAAATATGGCAAAATCAGTGATAGTTTTGATTTAATTTGTGGAACGTCTACAGGCGGTATCATAGCGCTTGGGCTCGGTATAGGTAAATCCGCTGATGAGATAGTGGAATATTATTTAAATTACGGTCCTAAAATATTTCCTGTTAGAAATTTCTTAAATAAATTTTATTATACAGCTAAACAGTTATTATTTTCTTCTAAATATTCTAACACAGTATTAAAAAAATCCCTTATTTCTTTTTTCGGCAACGTTAAAATGAGGGATGCCAAATGTAACCTTTGTATTCCTGCGGTTAATTTAATTGATGCTAAAGGTATCATATTCAAAACTCCTCATTCTCCGGATTTTACTCGCGATGGAAATTTATTTATGAAAGATGTTGCTCTTGCTACTTCCGCAGCCCCAACTTTTTTCCCGTCCTTTCAAATAACTAACATTTCCTCTGGTTTAGTTGACGGCGGTTTGTGGGCTAACAATCCGGCATTCATTGGCGCAATTGAGGCTGTTAGCTATTTTGTTGGCCCTGGTAAAGATTATGATGAATTCTCTATACTTTCTATTGGGACAATTTCTTCATCCAAATCATGGTACCCAGGTAATCATAAAAATGCTTCTATTGCAAATTGGGCTCTAAATATTTTTCCTCTTACTATCTCTGTCCAGAGCAATGCTATGGATAATTTGTTGAAAATTGCTTCGGATAAAAAACTATTCCCAATGGGTAATTACATTAGAATCGATGAGCCTTCTATTAATCCTATTCAGATGAAGTATATCGATCTTGATAATGCATCTTCTAAATCCATTTCTATACTTTTTGATTTAGCTGACTCAACTATAAACAATCAATTAGACAGAAATGAAATCAAAGAATTTTTTAATAATAATTAATTGGAGTATATAAAAATGGCTGACTTAAATTCTTCCTTCTTAAAATTTTGCGATAAAGCAAGATTATCAAAATCAAAAAAAGATAACTTAATTATTTCCAGGGAAGCAAATCGCGATCGCATAAAAAAACATTTTAAGGAAATTTTAAAAAAATCTCAACCTGAGTTTTTTCAACAAGGATCATTTTCTTTTAAAACCACAATAAATCCTATTGACGGCGAATATGATGTTGACGATGGTGTTTACCTTCAAAATCTTGAGGACGATTTCCTTTCAACTCTACAACCGGCGACCGTTCACAAATGGATTGCAGATGCCGTTAAAGATGCTACTAAAGCTAAAATTGTAGATAAGCCCAGCTGCATTAGAGTTGTCTATGCAAATGATTATCACATAGACTTACCGATTTATGGTGTTAAAGATGATGATACTTATTTGGCTCATACTAAAAGTAATTCCTGGATAAAGAATGATCCCAAAGGTTTTAATGATTGGTTTTATGATAAACTTTCAAACTCTACTGAACAGCTTAGAAGAAATATAATCTATCTTAAAGC
>JBJKSH010000056.1:0-13360 GCA_046704255.1 Ignavibacteriaceae bacterium
GATGATAGAAGAGATACCTTGGTTGTGGGCCTTAAATGCAAGAATAATTTCTAGCGATACTCCGGTCTTTAACGAAGAAATTATGATTACAATAAAATCCGGCGGAGCGGAGAGGCCGGGGTACTAGAGGGAGTCTATCCATAATTCGTAATTCACTATTTCCGCCTCCGGCGGATTCTTCACTCTACATTAATTAAACTAAGAAAATAAAGTAGTTGAATTTGGAATGAAGAATCTTTTTTCAAATAGATATTCTTTATTGAACATTTTTGTTAATCCTCTACAAGGATTTGATGATAAAGATTATCTATTTTTTACAATAATTTGACCCTGACTTGTCGGATAGGCGTCAACTTAAAAAACGCATGAGTAATGTTATTTTATTAAAGCACTATGTAAAAATGGACTAAAATCTAAAGAAATAATGTTAAGACAGAATAATAAAAAGTTAAGATATCATTGATAACAAGTCTCTCCCTAGGCAAGGGAGGGATTAGGGAGAGTTTACTGTAACAAACAAAATAATGACCTCATCCCAACCCTTCTCCTAAAAGGCGAAAGGCTTATAGGTAGAATTAACTTAAACATTAACATTCTGTCAACTAATTGTAACATAACTTTATACAAAGAAATAAGCTAGAATTAAGTTGACATCTATGTGACTTGTCGGGGTCATTTACCATTGTAGATGGTAAATTATTGTAAAAAGAATAAACCCAAAAAAGGCAGATCCTCGTAGAGGATCCACAAGAGTGTATTAGTAAATGCTAAGTATTGATAACTTTAAAACTTAAGGGTACATAAAAGAAAATTTAGGTTGAAACCTATACGCACATCGGTAAGCTCACCTTAACTTAATGACATTGCTCTCCCAACAGGGATGGCTTAGCCTTAAAAACGCTTTCTGTTTTTATCAATTAACTTCTTCTTCCGCCTCTCTTTACACTATCATTTATTTCTCCCCCTTTTTCATAAAAATCTTTAACGCGATTAAAGGTAAATTTGGTGTCCGGCGGTAATGTTTTAATAAAAAGTTTTAATTCATTTAATATTTTAAAATATTCCTTCGGACCGGTTGCATAAAAAGAAACTGCACTTTGTGCAGGTGTAATTCTCTTCTTCCCTAGATGTAAAGCTCCTATTTTTATCCAATCTCCGGGTATGTTTTTAAACCACCTATCATAAATCATGGCTAATTTAACATCTTTTTCTTTTACAAGTTTTTCCATCCAATCCGGATTATTATCTTTCAGTCTATCCTTTAAAGCTTTAATAGAGGCTAATCCCCATAAATCCAAAACATAGTTTTTATTATTATATGACACGTATCCGATATCATTTACACCAACGGGTTTTTTATAATAATCAACAATAAATCTATGCATCTGGTATTGCTGTTCATAAATATTATTTGAAGCGGTTGGAATTAGAAAAAGATCCATAATATATTTGTAACCAACAACTCGCGCTGCGAATACGGCAATTATTAATAACAAAATAAATTTTAAATTTTGATTTCCTTTTTCTAATAGTTTCATAATAATCTCCCCTGATATATATATAATAACTAGTAGAGAAAATGATAGAATGTATATTTCATACCTATTAAACCAATCGTATTCACCGGCAATAAAATGAAGAATAATTCCCGCTATGGTAATCAAAGCTAATTTTCTCTTTTTAGATTTTTTTGTAAAGAAAACTAAAGATGAGAGTATTAATAGTCCAAGAAAAAGTACTTTACCTTGTCTATAACTAAAAGTATTAAAAAGGTTATGTACGGCAACGGTAAATTTGTTACTGTTTTCCATAATAGGAGATTTAACTAAAATAGAAGTAGGTATAGGATAGAGGCCGAGTGAAATAAGAAAAAGTGAAAAACCACCGAGCAGAATAATTATGATTATTATTAGAGAAATAGCTTCTTTATAGTACTTGTTTACCGCAAGATAACAGATTGCCGGGATTGACACGGCTAAATTTTCATACCGAATTAATGGTGCTATTACAATTGAAATTAATAGCCATGATTTCACCTTATTACTTTCAATTTCTACAATCAGTCCGTATGCTATAATTAATACAGCTAATACCTGTAATGAATGTTCCATCCCGGTAAAAATCAGCCCCATTATGTTGGTCGAAAGTATTAATAAAATTAGAAAAAATGAGATAACAATATTGTTAGCCTTTTTTTGTTTTATATTGTACGATACTATTAATATTTTATAGAATATATATACGGTTAAAATTGCGGCAGCAACATTTAATAAAAGAGGGAAATATACATTTGAGGAGAATGGTGCCAAAATAAACGGCCATAAAATGGTAGATGAAGGTGCAGAGAATTGGGAACTGTTAATGCCGTAATGACCGTTAAGAATGTGCTGGGCAAGTGCCAGATGAATATACGGATCATCAAGTGTATAAACCATTTTGCCGTTATTTAAATGGATTATACTAAAGTACTCGATTAATACAATAACCAATAAAAAACTTATTCCGATTATTAACGGAATTAGTGATTTGTTATCCCTTAGTCCCAAAATACATCCGGCTTTTTTTTGATTGTAAATTATTTCCCTTTGTTTGTATCCGATTTCAATCCTGCAAATGCAATATTAAAATTTAATTATTTCCTGATAAAAAATAAAAATATTTTGTAGATTTAAAATGATTTAATTAATTGATGAGAGGGTATTATGCTAATAAGAGAAATAATGAAATCCGGCCCGGTTTCAATTTCTCCTTTCGTTAAGTTATCCGAAGCTTATAAAGTAATGATTGAGAAAAAAATCCGGCATCTTCCCGTAGTGGAAGATGAGAAATTAATTGGAATTGTAACCGATAGAGATTTACGGCTTGCTACAAGCAGGCTCGCAGGGCATCAATTTGATCCGGGAACCGAAGTTGTAAATATGATGAGCCGCCCGGTTCAAACTACCGGCGCTTACGATCCGGTTGAAACAGCAGTACAAAAAATGAGAGAATTGAAAATAGGATGCCTGCCTGTATTAGAAGATACCAAACTTACCGGTATTGTAACTGTTACGGATTTAATGGACGCCTTGCTTTTGTTAACCGGGATTCATCAGCCCTCAGGACGTCTTGATATAAGGCTTCCCAACCGCTTCGGTGAACTGGCCAGGCTGTCTTCGCTTTTGGCGGAAAGGAAGATTAATATAAATTCCATTCTCTCTTATCCCGAAGAAAATAATAATGTCCGGCTTGTATTAAGAGTAGGTTCAATAGAAATCAAATCTCTTGCGGAAGCAATTTGCAATGCAGGGTTTCAGGTAATATGGCCGGTTAATATATCATGTGTAAAATAATATATACACCGGATTATAATAAATATGATCTTGGCCCAGGGCATCCCTTTAGTTCTAAGCGTATTGAAATGATGCTGGATTTGTTGAAAGAGTACGGCTGTTTAAAAGAACCATTGGTTCCGGCCCCTGTTTATCCGGAAGAGCTAATTACAATTCATGATAAAATTTATGTGGATGTTGTTGAAGCACTTAGTATCGGGCATGAAGTTGACGGCATGCAAAAATACGGACTGGGTTCAGTAGATAACCCTGTTGCTGAAGGTATGGCGGAAGGAGCCAGATGGCAGGTTGGAGGCACACTGCTTGGCGCCCGTACCTTAATTGAAAACAAAGCCAAAAAAGTCTTGCAGCTTGGCGGAGGTTTCCATCATGCTCGTAAAAAAGAAGCGGAAGGCTTCTGCCTTTACAACGACATTGCTCTGGCAATTAAGGAATTTACAAATGCCCGCTGGCATGTTTTATACCTTGATATAGATGTCCATCATTGCGACGGCGTGCAGGAAATTTTTTATGAAGATGAAAACGTAATGACTGTCTCACTGCATGAATCGGGTGAATATTTATTTCCAGGTACAGGCTGGATTTATGAACTGGGCAGGGGAATGGGAAGATCGTTAAAGCTTAATCTGCCTCTTGAACCGTTTACACAAGGTGAATCTTATTTGGAAGTTTTTAACGGAATTTTGCCCGGCGCAATTGCATGGTTTAAACCGGAGGTTATGGTTGTTCAGGCCGGCGCTGATGCTCATTTTTTGGACCCGCTGGCAGACTTAATGCTTACCACTTATGATTATGAAGTATTATTTAAAAGAATAATTGAACTTGCCGATACATATTGCAATGGAAAAATTTTATTTACGCTTGGCGGCGGCTACTCACTTAATGCCGCTCCCAGAGTCTGGGCTATTCTTTACCTTACCCTTTTTAATATTGATCTGCCGGAACAGCTTCCAATCGGTTGGCGGGAAAGGTGGCAAAAAAAATTAAATAAAAAACTGCCCGAGTTTTTGCATGATGTTCTCCCTGCATTTGATCCGGTTCCAAAAAAAAATGAAATAACCCGGCATAATAGAGATTTGGTTCAGCGGCTTTTGGATGCAGTTGCAATGGACTGGATTTGAAATAATGTTAATAAGAGTGACTTTGCTGAAGTTACGTATTCAACGATAATGATAGAAAAATAATCACGTAGTTATAATTTAAAAAATTTATAAAGATGAAAAATGTTGTAATCCTTTTACCTCTCTCACTAGCCCGGGGTTGATAAAAAAGTAATATCTTTCTAAAAAATAGAACGCTGATGACGCAGATTTTAACAGATTCACACAGATTTTTTAACAGAAAATTACTTTTTAGTCAACCCCGGAACGGTGGTGAGGTTATTTTGCATAACTTCAGTAAGTAGTAATAAATCAGCAGTAAAATCTCCCGTTGATTTATAAAACGAATTATCTTAAAATTATTAACACAATTTTTAATTTAATTCTACCTCTGTTTATTGTATATACATTTTATTCATCTGCCATGCGCAGTACTTTAAAGGAACCGGAAACATCTATATTCCCCGAAGAAAATATTGCGTCTTTTAATGTACCGCTAAAGTTACCTTCTATATTTTCTCCTACATTACCATATTTGCTAACCTTTGTCTTCCCACCGGAAACAGGTACAAAATATTTATAGGTTCCTGAAGAATTATATACGCTTAATCCCACTCCGTTTAAATTTGAAGAATTTTCGGTAAACTCTTCCCATTGAAAATCCCCGGCTGCCTTCTGCGGAAATTCGACAACAACCATAAGCGAATCACTGTTAACTGCTCCATAAAATACACACACGGTCATTTGGTCGGAAACACTATACCCACCAATGCCCAGGTTAAAGTTTATAGTTTTATTATTATATTCTCCTCCATTCAAGGTTATACTGCCGGAACCGTTTACGGGGTTTGCCGGATTCCCGGGATTTACGGGATTATTTTCACTATTTTTTTTACAGCCGGTAATTGCAGCTAGAACAAACAGCGCTAGTATAAACAACAATTTGAAGTAAGATTTAAGCATATATTTTCTCCTTTTATTATATAGGTTTTGTTAAAATTTTTTCTTCGGGATAGATAGTAACGGGAACCTCTGTGCAATATCTAATTGAATAATTTATTTTTCAGTACTTTAGCTACTGCTTCCGTTTTGGAATGTACGTGTAACTTTTCATAAATCCTTTTAATGTGCGAGTGAACTGTGTAGGAGCTGATAAACAATTTATCACCTATTTTCTTAAAACTTAATCCCTCGGTAAGAAGATGTAAAATTTCTGTTTCTCTTGGCGTTAATTTAAATTCACTTATTTGAGGTGTTTTGTCGTTTTCTCTTATAAAATTTAAAACCCTACGAGCAATTGCGGCACTCATCGGTGCACCGGTTTTAATTTCACGGATTGCTTTTAATAATTCTTCCGTCTCAGCATTTTTTAAAATATACCCGGAAGCCCCCGAATAAATTGAATTGAATATCTTTTCTTCATCATCATATACGGTAAGCATTAATATTTCAATAGAGGGATATAATTCTTTAACTTTTCTCATTCCTTCAATGCCGCTCATGCCGGGCAGCTCTATATCCATTAAAAGTACATCTACAAGAAGTTCTTCCAAATTATTGAACATGTCCTCACAAGATCCGAAATCCGCAACGCATACCATGTCATCCGAGTCATCAACCAACTGAACATACGACTCCCTTATCTTTTTATCGTCTTCCACAACAACAACTCGAATAACAGGTACGTTTTGGTCTTCCGGTTCAGAGTATTTTTTTTTCATCAATTGAATTTTCTTGTATTTTATTTTAAAAGAATTACAAATAATCTTTTTCCAATTACCTTAGAACAATAATATTTTCAAATTAAAGAGGCTAACCGTAAAGTAACCTTTCCTGTAGAACCATTTCTAAAAAGGACTACTTAGAAGGGATCTTTGCAACCTAACTGCAAAAGTGAATTTTGAGTTTCAATGTTAATTAAATAACAGCTTCTTCCAAATGAATCGGAGCTTGCCAGGAAAAGTTAGAATTTCTCAAAGAGCTTTCCGGTCAGCCTTCTATTAATTTACATGAAATAAAGAACTACAACTTAAATGCAACACCTGCCGTAATGTATCCTATACCGTACCCGACTTCACCGAATAAGGCAATTTGCGGACTTAAATAATATCGTAAGCCTACATGTGCACCGAAAATCATATAGCTTACACCGGCACTATATCCGCCGTAATATCCCGCAGGTGTTGATACACTGGTAATAGCATATCCTAATGTGGCGCCGGCATACCCGTCCATTTTATCCGAACTTTCCAGAAAATGATACTCCCCTCTGGCTCCTATAATTATATACGTATAAGTCCATTTATAACTTTCCCCATACCAGTTGCCTAAATCGTAAGAAGAAGATGTATATCCGATAAGCCCTCCAATGGATATTTTATCTTCAAGTCCGTATTGAAAGCCCACACTAATAGGGGGAACTGAGGCTGAACCGTAAATACCTGCAAATCCATAACCAATACCAACCTGCCCTATCTTATCACCTTTCATATACGGTGATTGAGCAAAAACGCTGTTAAGGGAAAATGCAGAAACAATAAAACCGATTATCAGCATTAAGAAGAATCTCCTCATTTAAACCTCCCGAATTATTTTTAGATAAAATTTGAATTTTCCGACCGGTGTAATTTTTTAGTAAAAATATTTGGAAAATATTTAACCGGTTCGGTTACAAAAATCGGTTATATTAATATAATTGGAAATAACCTGTTCAGGGTAATTTCAATGATATTAAAAGAATTGTACCTCCTTCCGGTTCCGAATTTATTTTACAGCAGCCGTTCAAAGCAGCAGCTCTGCTTTCTATATTTTTAAGACCGTTTCCATTGCTTCCGTTTCCGACAAAAAAACCTTTACCGTTATCTTTAATTGAAAGGACAACGTTTTCTTTGTCTTTAAATAATTTTATTTCAACCTCGGATGCATTTGCATGCTTTATAATGTTTGTAATACTTTCTTTATAAATCATAAAAATGTTCCTTCTAAAGTCCATAGGAAGATGCAAATATGAAAGCCGGGGTTCAATAAAAATGTTATAATCTACTTCGTTGGCTTCAAATATTTTTACGGCATAATCCTTCATTCTAATTGTAACCTTATCAAAAGAATCATTTTTCGGATTAACCGCCCAAATAATATCACTCATGGAACTTATTAGTTCACGCGAATTATCATCTATCTCCATCAGTAATTTTTTAACCCTGTTTATGGGATCGTATTCGTTATAATCCTTATCTATCTTTTTTAGTGATCGCAAGGCGGCATGACTGAATAAGGAAATCCTTGTAAGGCTTGCGCCTATATCGTCATGAAGATCCACTGCAATTGTATTTCTTATCCTTTCGAATTTAAGCAGTTGTTCAAGCCTGTATCTGTGAATTAGATATACAGCGGAAATTAACAGTAACAAAGCCAAACTTATAAAAGGCCAGGTCTTCCAGAAAGGAGGAACAATTTTAATTTTCAGCAGTGCAGTTTCTTTAGACCAAATATTGTTGCCGTTGGAAGCTTTAACTTTTAAAATATACCTCCCGGGTTCCATGTTTGTAAAATAAGCTTTTCTACGGTTGCCGCTGTATGTCCAATGGGTACTATATCCTTCAAGTTTATAAGCATACCTGTTTTTATCCGGCCTAATAAAATCCAGTGCGGAAAATTCTATTGCAAAATCATGTTCATGGTAATCAAGTATAATGCTGCCGGTACCGGAAATATTATTCTTCGGTTTTCGTTTTTTATCGAATACGGTAAAGGAGGTTAAAACAACACTGGGAATATTTTTATTTATCTTAATACTATCCGGGTTAAACATAGTTATACCGTTCGTTCCGCCGAATATCATGTTTCCGTTAGTACATCTAAAATACCCCTGGCTGAATTGACTGTTTCCCAGACCGTCTTTTGCATCATAATTTATAAATTTAAAAGTATTCAGGTTAAATCTTGATAAACCGCTGCCAGTACTAATCCACAAATTATTATTATCGTCCGGCAGTATGCCGTAAAGAATATTATTTGAAAGACCTTCTTTTTCAGTAAAGTGTTTGAAAGATTTCATTTCAAAGTCCGTCATATTTAATCCGCCGCCCCAGGTTCCTATCCACAGCCTGTTTTTGTCGTCTTCAAAGATACAAGTAACATTATTATTGCTTATGGAATTAACATCTCCGGGATTATAAATAAAATGATAGAATTTATCCTCGTCATATTTATAAAGGTTCAGCCCGCCCGCATTAGTACCAATCAATAAATTTTTCCTGCTGTCTTCATAAATTGTTGTTATTAAATTATTGTCTATAGAAGAATTGTCGGATTTGTTTTGTAAATAAAGTGAAGTTTTGTTTTTGGATTTATTGTATCTGTACAACCCGCCTCCCCATGTACCTATCCATAAATTACCCCGGCTGTCTTCAAATAATTTGGAAATATTATGGCTTGAAAAGCTATTTATTTTAAGCCCGGGTTCTTTAAAAGCATGAATGGACCTGTCAAAGATTTTCAAACCGGAATACGTTCCAACCCATAAGTTTTTATCCCTGCCTTCAAAGATTGACCATATTATTTCATCGAATTTGTCTGCTCTGGTGGTATTTGAATTTTTATAATGATAAAATTTTTTAGTCTGCATATCAAAGTTGTTTAAACCTCCGCCTCAGGTACCCAGCCAAACCGTACCCTCACTGTCTTCAAAAACGGTATTTACTTCGTTGGCACTTAAGCTGTTCGGGTCGGTAGGATTATTAGCAAAGTGTAAAAAGTATTTAGAGTAGGGTAAAATTTTATTCACTCCGCGGCCGGAACCAATCCAAAATAAATCGTTCTCATCCCGGTAAACAGCGGATATCCAGTTGTCGCTTATACTCCGTGGGTTTAAAGCGTTATGCTGGTAGTTGAAATATTTACCGGTGTTTATGTTTAATTTGTACAATCCTTCGTTATGAGTTCCAATCCACAAAACTCCGTTATTATCTTTATTTATAGAAAGGACTGAATTCAGAATTGCAGAATTTTTATTTGCGTTAAGAGCGAAATATTTAAAAGTCTTTTTGTTAATTTCAAATCTTAATAATCCGGAGCTTGTTCCCAGCCAGAGAATATTGCCGTCTGCATAAATAGTCTTTATATAATCAAAGCCCGATTTTTTCTGTTTGTTAAAATTATAGCGGGTAAAAATATTTTTCTTTTTATTATAGTTAATAAGTCCGCTGCCCCATGTACCCAACCATAAAACACCGTTTCGATCGTCATAAATAGAATTTACAGCTTCCCTGCCCGGATCGAAAGCTTTTCCGCCGAGAGTATTAAAGCGTGAAAATGTTTTCTCTTTGATTTCGAATTTATCAAGTCCGCCGGAGGTTCCTATCCAAATGCCGTCTGAATTATCAAACGACAAAGCCCATACTCTGTTATTAGAAAGAGAATTTTTCATACCGGGCACGTTTTTAAAATTTACAAAAGTCTCTTCTTGTTTATTATATTTGAACAATCCTCCGGAATAAGTTCCAACCCATAAATTGCCGCTATTATCTTCGGTAATTGACTGTATCCAGTTATCGGCAAGCGAGGACGAATCAAACGGAATTGATTTATAAATTGTAAAGACATAGCCGTCATATTTGTTAAGCCCATCCTGGGTGCCAAACCACATAAAGCCTTCTTTGTCTTTATAAATGCATGTAACAACACTGTTGGAAAGGCCTTTTTCAATTGAAATTCTTTGGAACTTTACAGCGCCCGTTTGCGGAACTACGGTAAACGGTATTAATATTAAGAAAAGATAAAACCGGAGTAACATACTTTAATTTTTTCAGTATAGAATTAGTTTTTATTAAATAATATCGATAAAATATTATTGTTATTTTATGAGCGAATAAAAGTTCCCCTTTACCGCTTAAAAATTTTGATTGATATAAATATAGCTAAAATTATAGAAATATTTTAGAACTGAAGTTACCAAAAATAAAACTCACTCCCTAGCGAGGGTGACTGAAAAGTAAATTCTATCGTATAAAAATTTATTTTTATGAATACTAAAATAATCGACCTCACTCCAATCCCGACAAGACGCATAGGCGTCAACTTAAATTTACTTAATCATGATATAATTTCATACATATTAATTGATTAAGCATCAAGAAAAACAATATTAAATTCCTGACCGTTAGGCAGGTTCCTCTGGAGTTCGAATGTTTGGGAGCGATATCCATACTACAAAAATTTAAATCCTCCAAAGGAGTCCTTCGGACTAACGGATTTTCTTGTTTTGGTTTCCTCGTTCCGGAGGAACGAAATGTTTGTAGAAATATTAACCGCTCAAACATCTGAGCTCCTAGGAGCGCTATGTTCATTTCTGTTAATAGTTTAGAAACATATAATGTTAAAAAATCCATGTATTAGGTTGACGCGCATACGACAAGTCGGGACTTATTGACAATAGAACGATTTATGTTAATATTCTGTCAGAATGTTAACGATAAGACATAACCTTTAATAAGCCCTTCAACCCTTAGGAGAAAGGTTGAGCTTGCCGCTATGCGGGATGAGGTCTTGAATACAATAGCTGAATAATTATTAACCACAATCTACTTTTAGTCATCCTCGACGCGGGAGATGTAAAAAAATGTTAAGTTACAAAATTTTTCATCCTAATAAGTTTTTTATTAACTATAACTACTTGTTTAATATTCCATCACTTACGTTTAATGTGTAATTTCTGTTAGTAATTAAGTTTCTTATATATACAATAACATTCAAATTGAAATTTGCTTATTTTATAATATATAATTTGAATATTTTATCATGAAAACTGTTGTACGGTTATTTTCAATTTGTTTAATTATTGCTGCTCTTTTTATTGGGTGTAAAAATAATAGAAAACCTGCGGGAATAAAAGATTCTTCTAAATCCAAAGAATTACAAAAAATTAAAATTGAAGGGGACATATTATCAATTTCACCCGATAACAAAAACCTCTTAATACAGGCTCAAAATAATAACGGCAGTGTACTTTGGATTACCGATAGAGAAAATACTTTCAGTAATAAAGTAATAAACCTGGGCGATGAAGACGGGGTTAAGTCGATAAACTGGTCTCCCAACAGTTTATATCTTGCCTTAGTAGTTTATAATTTGGAAGGACACAGTCCGTTAACATCCGCTCATATTTGGGTCTGCGGAAGCATGGGCCGGGATGTAACCGAAATAAAACCGCTCCCGCCTAACGAAAGATTGTCTTCCTTTGATCCGAGGTGGGCTTCGGGCAGTATTCTTATTTTCCGGGCGATGACGCTTACATCGGCGGCAGGACAAAAATATTCGTACAATGCTGAAACAAAAAAAATACAATTGATAAAATGAAATAATTTTGAATAATGACCGGTATAGTTTTCCATCATTTTCATTAAATGCATAAATTCAATAATTAAATACTATGACGAAAAAATTACAGTTTAACATCTCGTTCATTTTTGTTTTTATTTTAATTTTAATCGGTAGTGTTTTTGCACAGAATAATACCGGTGCAATTTCACCCGATTCGCTCGTAGGCAATGTGTACGGAACAGTTAATGACTCCGTAACAGGCAATCCCATTGTTAATGCTCAAATATATTTATTTACCAAACCGCTTCGTACCGGAGTTGATCAATCTTCGGAAAATACAAACGGTAACATTATAAATACAAATAACGGTATTTATTTATTACCGGATTTTAATTCGGCAGTGAAACATGGTGTATCAAACAAAGAAGGAAAATTTTTAATTAACTTTGTTAAAACACCCGCACCTTACAAACTATATACAATAATAGTTAAAGCAAAAGGATATAATGACCTGATTGTTAACCAGGTGCCTGTGCTGCCGGGTGCAGTTATGGCGCTTCAAATAAATTGCCTGCTTTCTAGGGGCAGCAGCAAATCATTATTTTACCGGGGCAGTAATAGAAACGGACCTTTTATTTACAGAGATGAATATCTTGCATTAAAATATAAAGTTGGTAGGCCGTTAAAACCTAAGCCGGAAAAAACTACCGCACTACAGTATTATGTCTATGCTACAAGAGAAGGATTGGTCGGTGGAACCTGTGCAAACGGGCATATTATTAAATCTCATGATCACTTTGTTGCCTTGCCTTCCGGCACTGTGTTAAATAAAAATGATAAGACTTATACTTTTAAGGTAAAGTTAACTTACAACGGGAAAAGTGTTGTAGCACCCGTCTGGGATATAGGTCCCTGGAATATAAGAGATAACTACTGGGAACCCGACAGCCTGCGTGATATTTACAAAACATTGAGGCACGGCGGAAAGCCGGGTCTAGGTCAGGGAGTTCCGGAATCTATGGCAGCTTACTATTACAATTATAACCAGGGTTACAGCGGAGATTTTTATAATACGGGAAAAGACTATTATAAAGTTGGTAATCCTGCCGGTATTGATCTTGCCGATGGTACTTTCTGGGATGATTTAAATTTACCCGATAACAGCTGGATAAAAGTAAATTATTTATGGAAGCCGGGTGTAAGTTTGGATGATACTGTTTTTGCCGTAGGCAAAATTAATGTTGCTGCCTCTCCCGGCGGAGCTGAAATTGAACAGGAGGATTCTTCAAGTATTGGAATTATTATTGGAGGGCCTCAATCAATCGTACTCAATGATACTACTTATGACTGGTGGAAGGTAAAGTGGAATAATAATGTTACCGGTTGGTCCGTTGAAAAATTTTTAAAAAGAACAACCGGTGAAAAAATAAATGTAACTGTTAAAACAATTCCCGATAGTTTAAATTTTTCAGTAGATGGTAAAACTTATAATTCCACTCAAATATTTAATTGGTGGCCGGATTCTTCTCATACATTATCAACCGGGCCTCAATCAATAAATTCTCACATGCGTTATGCTTTACAATATTGGAGCGATAGAGGATTAAA
>JBJKSH010000057.1:0-69322 GCA_046704255.1 Ignavibacteriaceae bacterium
AAGTATAAGCGCGAAGGTGAGGTCGTTTCGGAACCTATACTTGCTGTCCTATCAGCGAAAAGCAAGGATAAGATAAACAGTCTCTTTGATAAGCTAATCGGCAGCTTTGCCGTTGCGGTTATTGATAAGAAAGATCCGGAAAGACTAATTCTAATCCGGAAAGATAATCCTCTCGAGCTTTGTTATAATGCTAAAGATGATATCCTCTATTTCTGCAGTGAAAGATGGATAATGAAGAAAGCTCTGAATATAAAGACTCATAAGAAACGGGGATTCAATCTGGGAGATGAGCCTTTTCATTGTTATGAGCTTGAAAATAAACATGGCCTAATTATTAATAAGACCGGTATCGAAATCTATAAGAGATATATGTCCTATAGGTATTTCAATAGAGATTATTCCTATGAGGATTTTGATAGTACGGTTATGATCGAGTGTCCGTGGTGTTATGGAATGACTCCGTTCAATGAAGAAAAATTGGAAAATGTATGTGTCAACTGCGGGATACAAATATCAGAGGACGATATAATCGTTTAATTAAACTCACCGGATGGTTACTTCAATAATTTCATTGCTTCAGTGAGAGCAGTTTGAAGTTTCTTCCTTTCTTTCGAGTGCTGCATACAAGTGCATTCTTTAATATCTCTGTCTTCCAGACGGAAGAGGATTTCAGCTACGACATATGACCAGAAATCTTTCTCGCTCGGAGTGATCGTCCGGTGAAATAATATAGATTCAAATGCTCTTTTTCCCATGCCATACAAATGTATGGCATTATCAAATATCATTCAAGTTATAAAATATCTTTTAAGAATGCATGCAATTCTGAATAACAGTTCTCAAAATCATCTCAATAATTTTAAACAAGGAGTAAGAATGTATTCACCTAAAATTAAAGAAGAGTTCGTTTGCCAGCTTTACCGGCTTAAGCAGATCGAAAAGCGCCCAATGACACGATTAGCGAACGAAGCAATTGAACTTTACTTGAGAAATTAACATCTAATTGTTAAGTAGGAGACTCAAGATGAACAGCGAGATAAATTTTCTAGATGAACTTTTACTTGAGGTTGAAGCCAAAGAGCATAAACAAACCGTGGCCTACTTTGATTTGGTAGTAATGGAGATATCAAATTTAGAGAAGGAGATTTCAAATATCCTTATGCAGGCAGAGGAAGAAAGCAAGATCATTAATGATTGGGCGCTTAATAGAAGTTCCTCTATTCAAGATAAGATTAATTTCCTTCGACTTAAATTAGAATCATTCACTCGCGAAGAAGGAAAGAAAACTATCGATTTGCCCCATGGTGTATTAAAGATACGGAAGCAGCCTGATAAGGTTGAGATAATAGATATGGATATCTTTCTTGAACAAGCGAAGGGAGAAATGCTGACAGTTATTCCGGAATCCGTTAAGCCGAATCTCAATAATATTAGAGCATATATTAAATCCTCGGGTAGAGTTCCTGCCGGAGTAAATATAATTGAGGGTAAAGAAGAATTTAAACTAAAAATAAAAACAAAGGAGAAAGACCATGACTCAGAGAGCTAAACTTGAATTGCCGGTTAACCAGCCGGTGACAATTGAACTATTATATGATGAGCCGATAACCGGAACGTCTAGATATGGTGCCTATTACATGTACGCGGTCTCTTCAGAAGGTAAAGAATTCTCTTTCTTTCCACCGGAAGAAGTCCATGAACAGCTTAAGGATATGAGGAGAGGAGCTAAGGCAGTTATAACCAGAATTGCATCTCAAAATGGTAAGAAGATTATTACAACCTATGAAGTTCAAAAAGACGGTGATAATACTATTAAATCCGGTGCTGAAAATTCATATAGAAGTGAGACTTCAAATAGTAATTCCTCCACTATTAGGAAAGACAATCTCTATGAAATAATGCTACAATGCTATAAGGATGCCCTAGAGTTACAGAAAGAGTTAAATGGTTTAGCTGATCCAGAGAAGATAGCTGTTACCTTATTTATAGCTCGCAGTAAGACAATTCAAAGTATTTATTAGTGGGTGATCGTCGTGCTAATTAAATTTATTGCCGAAGAAATAAATGTAATGGGTATGACCCGGTCAATTTTTAATTGCTAATTTAGATAAATACAATTCTAGTTATAAACCTTAATAATAAACTCGCGAAATCCTCTTAAATTAGCCTGTTTTCTCAACCTTTTTAAACAACATATTTGAAAATAATTCCGAGATATTTTATTACTATTTTTATTTGTCATTTAAGATAGTCAATAAAGGATTATATCATTAAAGAAAGTAAAAGGTTCCCTATACTATAAAATATATTTTGAATTAAAAGAAAGATTTGAATAAATTAAAATTATAAATTTCAAATATTATTAACCTTAACCATGTCTTTAGGTATCATTTAAAATGAAATCCTAAATGACATAAATGTAATATGGTTCTTAGAGAGTCGAAAGAAAGAACTGAATTGTCAATTAGATGTACAGTTAAGATCATTTCTTTGATTTTAAGAGTGGATGCTTGGTTTGTGTAGTTATTAAGAGTCTACTGCTCTACCAACTGAGCTAAGGGTGCGGCGCAAAATTAAGGATTTTAAGCTACCTTTCAAAATAATAACACAAAATTCATTTAACTTGTTTTTTAGTGCAACACACTGCAAACGAACCTGAATAGATTTCTAATTTCTTAATTCAATTGTTCTTTGTTCTTAATAAAAAAATGAAGAATGAAGAACATAAGAATAACGAATTAAGAGTTATAGTATAGATAGAAGTGCTATATATAATGCGGCGGCATTTTTCAGGTATGTAATGTACTTCCCCGCTAGACCGAGGTTATAATTTGGCAGAGAGTTAAACTGAAGTGACAGGAAACCGGATAAATTCTTTTTTACATTTGCAAGCGGATCGGCAATTACTTTTATATCTTTTAAATTTGCCCACGACTTAGGAAGCCCGGAAGAAGCTCCTGCTGTAAAATAATTATGAAAAATTAGAGAGAAGTTTTTATTAAAAAACATTAATTGGTTCAGATTATTATTAAGTTCATCATTGTATAGTTTAGTCATATCGTGAACGGAATCTTTTTTTGTTGTAAAATTTTGTTGAGTCTTCTGTGCATAGCACACTGCGGCTGTTAAAAGGAATATTAAAGAGGCAATATAAAGGACTCTGTTCATTTTATAGATGATTAATTGTCTTTATTTATTTAGACGAATTAAATTAGAATTGTTCATTTAATAGTGATGGGAAATATTTAATTTGTAATATACATTGTTAAGGCGGTTGAACCCTTCCCTTGCCTTCCTCTATTAAAGGAAGTGACGGCGTGAGCCTTCCCCTTTTACAAAGGGGAAGGGCAGGTTAGGGTTTTAATTACTTCTTCTATTTTATATAATCCATTTTAAATTATCTCACGCTCTTTCGTCTCCTTTTAGATAATAACCGGTAACTTTTTTGAAAGCCTCGGAAGTACGCTTTCCCGGTACTCCGTCGGGTTTTAAATATATCCCGGGAACTTTATTTAGAAAAGTTTGAAGTTCCTCGGCATAAGGTATTTTATTGTTAGAATATTTTATCAAAGGTTCTTCGGCTTTAACCGGAACGGGAATATCCCGGAAAGTAATTTCATCTCTTTCGGCAAGCCTTCTTAATAGCACAGCCGCACCGCACTGGCTGGAAACTGCAGTATCAGACCATCTGCCGTCTGCAACATATTTACCGCTTTTATAATGATTGGAAAAGCTCCATAAATAGGGAGAAAGAACTTCCGGATGTTTTGTCCGATAACCGAACCCATTGTAAGATTCAACCTTATATAACATTCCGGGTAAAGTCCAATCATTCCACAAATCCAATTTTTGAAACCGCAGGGAATCGGCCGCACTTTCTTTCCATGTAAAAGGCGGATTGCCATCCGGAGGCCTGCCTGCTGGCACATGTACTGTTCTTGCGGTTAAAGGATCCCCGTTATGCAGATGTCTGTTAAAATTTATAGATGATTCCATGTTGTGAATTACAGCTATAAAATACCACGGAATTCCAACTATTAAACCTGCAGATTCGTACCGGCTTTTACTATTCAAAAGTTTGTTAACTATACTTTCAACTAATTGAAACTTTTCAGTTTTTATTATACAAGTGTCGAAAAGTTTCCGGTATTCGTTTCCAAGCTCATTTGTAAAACTAACGCTGCTCATTATCATCCCTTTCTTTTTGTAATAGAAGACTTGTTAATTCAACAGGTTTTTCTTTTGTAATCTTTTTATTTTTAATTGATGCGGAATATAACTTATCATTTATCTTTTTAGTTACTTCAACATCATACAAACCTTCCTTAGCAGGTGTAAAATAAAATGCGCCGTCTTTATCGGTTTCTTTTTCCAAAGGATGTCCTCTATCATCAGCGGGTATTAATACAACTTTCATTTTGGATTTATCAAAACCCGGTTTTAAATTTTTTATTTCTTCGGGAATATCCACCGTACCCGCAAGCATTAACCTGCCGGCTGATTCTTCTTGAGTGGTAGATTTACCGGGAAGAATTACATCTTTAATTTTATTTAAAAGTTCTATTGCCCTGCCAGAAAAGAAACCCAGAACAAAAGAAAAAATTATAATCTCAATTGATGTGCTTTCTATTTTTGCCTGGCTTGCCGATGTAATTATGTTAAAGCTTAAAACAATAACTAATGTTATTAACGGTGCATAAAATAATTTTGCCCAGTAAACAGGAAGTTCGGCGGCCTTAAATTCTCCCTTACGCATTGTTTCGGAAGCCATGTATAAAAGGCTCGCCAGCACTCCGAATACAGACCAAAAAATAACTTCCAGGTATTTCATATCCCCGTTAAGCCAAAAGTACGATGAAGTTTCAATTGTTACAGACGGCAGTGCATTTAAAAAACCGTTAATTGTAAGTGCGGAATATTCGTTTTTAATTTTCCGAAATATAAGACTGTCTGCAGGAGGGATTTCTTCAAATAAATATTGAATTGCTTTTTCAACTTTAATCCGGCTTGTTAAATTTGCCGACGTATCGGTTAAAATAAAAGTTACAACCGACTTATCCGTATCGGAAAGTCTTTCATTTACGCTGCCGGTTTTAATTGTATGCCAGACACAGTAAACTGCCGCAATAATAACAAGTACGGCAATTACCCCTGTTAATGTAACCCAGGGTTTTTGGATATAGTCTATTTTCGAGGTTTTGTCTTTCCCGTTCATTGCTCCTCCTTTTAATTTTTTTCTTCCCTTTAAGTATGTACAGGAAATTTTAAGTAATGCTATACCGGTGGTATGATTTATAACTTGTAATTATCAAAAAATTTATGACAAAATCAATTAATTATTATTTCATAATTGTTTTTTCCTTTGCGATCTTTTAGAGTTCGCTGCATTCTTTGTGAATGGAATATTTCCAAATCCGCCGTCCATATTAAATATCTTTGTGCGTTTGAATGTAATGTTCGGTTGAAAAAGAGCCGGCTCCGTATATTGCAAAAACTATAAGTAATAACAGTACTACAATAGATATAACCGGGTTTGTATTCATAAAAGAAAATTTATCCGGCATTTTTACAAAGAATACTTCTCCTATTAGGATAGGGAGATTCAAAAGAGATGCAAAACGGGTAAGCAGTCCGGCTGTAATTAAGATTCCTCCGCCAAAGCTTATTAACACTACGTACTGAGCACTCATAAAGTTTAAATACTCAAATGTGTGGGTTAGGACGTAGTCATTAATTAAAATTCTGTTATCAAAAAACAGAAATCCTTTAACCAAAACAACCAAACCAAGAAGCACTCTTAGGTAATCCATCCATGCCGGTCTGTGTTGGTCTGCCCAGTCTTCAATTTTTAATATTGAGTCCATTTATACTCCGGGATCGTTTAAATTGTTTACCGCTAACTTTTGTAGAAAGTAAATATACAAAACGAAAATATTTTGAAGTATGACAAAGCACACCGTATAAAAAATAAAAAGCTTTCAGCCTTCATTCAAGTTTTTATCCCTTTGCTGTTCAATTAAATTATCCACAGATATTTTACCGGAGCCATATATTAAAAAGAAGAAGCAAAGCGCAAGAACAATAATTGAATAAACAATTGCCGAATTCAATTCAAAAAGATTTTTATGAAAATCCATAAAAATTATTGAGCCGAGTAATGCGGGTATTTCAAACAATACGGCAATTCGGGTAAATAAGCCGAATGCTATTGCCGTTCCGCAGGCAATATATCCGCCTATTATATAGTGAGCAATTGCATAATGAAGTACCCAGTATTCGCTGTTCTCAATCATACTTATAACAACATCTTTATTGATTATATAAGCAATACCCTTAGTAACTAGTATAACACCGAAAAAAATTCTTAAATATTCAAACCATCTGGGATAATGCAGGTTTGCCCAATTTCCTATTTTTTTCCCGGAAGAACGAAGCTTTGAAACAGCATACATAATTCCTCCACGGTATATTTATAAATACGGCAAATGGATGTGCTTTATTAATTCAAATAGAATCTATTAAATATTATTTAAAGTGGAAAGTAAAATTTTTAATAATGTGAGCTAAATTAGTATTACCGGAATGTGCAGAATGGCCCATATACCGTACATAAGATAGGTCTTCTTCTTTTCCTGCTTTGCCTGTACCGCAAAATAAAACGCTTTTATTATGGTATTGCTCATCATTGCCAGTATAATTGCAGATACTATTATTGCCTGTACGGATCCGCTTTTTCTGACGAGTGAAAGTATAAAAGGATCAATATCGGTTACGCCGACAATTGCAGATAGTATAAGCAGACCTATATTGCCGAAAAAGTTTTTTACAAAAACTGTAATAACGGAAAGTACTACAAATAATGCCGCAAAGATAACTGCCGGTTTAATTTCAAACGGGTTTTGAAGCGTTGATACCTGATGTTCTCCCGGCTTTTGTTCGCCTTGTTTAATTGTAAAGGAAAGCAGGGTTCCTATCGCGGCAAGGAGTACGAGTTTCCACCATAATTGGGGAATTATTACCGGATTAATAACCCATATTATAACCAATATGCGCAAATACATTATGCTGCTTGCAAGTATAGATGCCTGAAGTGCGTTGCCGCTTTGCATCGGATTGTTCTTTGCAATTCTTCCAACGGCTATACTTACGGCAGTGCTGGAAACCAGTCCTCCCATCAACCCGGAAACCCAAAGCCCGACTTTACCGCCGAATTTTTTCATAAGGAAGTATCCCACAAACCCGATTGTGGAAACCATTATTACTATTTGCCAGATATGTGTTGGATTTAGTTCGAATTGTGTGTAGGATTTGTCCGGTAATGCAGGAAGAATTATTAATGTAATAAGTAAAAATTTTAATACGGCAAGGAATTCGGATTTGTTAAGCTTCTCTACATAACTTTCCAATTCGGATTTTTCAGACAACAGCAGAGTTGTAATAATTCCTAGTGCCATGGAAATCCACACATCTGCAAGCAGTGCAAGCGCGCCGATAACAAATGTAAGCAAAGCGGCTATTTCGCTCGTCCATCCTATGTGGCCCTCTTTTTGTTTTGCATAATATTCGGTTAAAACAAGTGCGGCTAAAGAAACAAGCCCGGCAGAAACACCAAAGGTTATATTTAATTTGTATAGCCATCCGCATCCGAAGCCAAACAAACTGATGATAGTATAAGTTCGTATTCCGGCAAAGGTTTTACCTTTGCGTTCGGAAATTGCACTTTCCCTTTCCAGCCCTATTAAAAATCCCAGCCCTAGTGCAACAAGAAATCTTAGTTCATTTGTCCACACAAAATTATACATACCTGTTTATTAGAATTTACCCGGGTGCTTTGCCAATTAATTTATTAATACCTCTATGCATCTTATGGAAAAAAGCCGTTGGTTCGGCGTACATCAAAATACATTCGCCGTACACGGGTTTTATATTATTCTCTTTACAATAATTTATTGCATCTTCAGATTCCGAGCCTTGCTGCATCCAAACGTGTTTTACACCTGCATTAACCGCATCACGAACCAACTGTTCGGTTTGCCTAGGAGGCACTACTAAAACCGCTCCGTCAATCATCCCCTTAAGCGTAAGTAATCCGGGGTAGCTCTTTACTCCTTCAATTTCATCGGTGTTCGGATTAACCGGGTAAACTTCGTAGCCCATGGATTTTAATTCTTTAAAAACCGAGTTGCCGAATTTTTTCCCGCTGCGTGAAACACCTGCTACGGCTATTTTTTTGCAGTTTAAAAATTCTTCAATATCGGATTTCATTACTTTTTTCATAATCCCTTTAATAAATTATTAAAAAAATTAAGCTAACAAATTATTACCCGAATTTTTTTTCATGAATATGGATAGTGCAACAGAAATAATAAAACCGGTTCCTAATACGCCCAGGGTACCGAATAAGAATTGATTTATAAAACCGAACATATCTTTTATACTTTCCATTTCACTAGCAATTTCACCTGTAGATTTTCCACTTTGGATTAGCTTTTGCCTTTGATAGGCAATACCTAATTGGGCATAACCGGGATTTATATAATTAAAATATGCAATTAGGAAGAATGCAATTATAACTGCGGCAATTAATGAAATCATAAGCCCTGCCTTTATTCCGCTGCTTATTGAAATTTGACCGTTGTTTCTCCTATCCCTTTTTTCTTTAATTCCCAGATACAAAGTTACCAAAGGAACAAATACAATAAAGCATGTTGTATATTCTCCTATATACATTTTGTCTGTATGAAATCCTAAAAGAAATTCAATTAATATCCACAAACACATTCCCGTACCGGTCATTACCCCGTATTTAATTTCAGTCGTCAGCATATAACTATTTATTCATAACTATTGTTATTATAATTAAAAAGATTTACTTCAACCGGTTTCCGTGTTTTAGAAATTTGAGAGATTAAATTAACGTCATTTTATCCGTTCCCCATCTTCCATTTATTTACCGGCATAATCGATTATTAATTTCAATCAAAATTACTATTATAAGTTTAATATTCAAAACCAAAACAATTTAGCTTATAAATTTTGGTAACTATTTAATTAGGTGATAAATTTGATATCAAAAATTTAGGGAGAATAATTTGCCGGAAATTTATTCGATATTAATTTTGTTCGGTGTGGGATTGCTGGCAGGATTTATAAATGTTAATGCCGGCGGCGGCTCCACTTTAACTTTGCCGGCATTAATTTTTTTAGGCCTGGATGCGGCTCTTGCAAACGGGACTAACCGTGTCGCAATTTTCATACAAAACATCTTTGCGGTTTATTCATTTAAAAAAGAAAAATACCAGCAGTTTAATTTAAGCTTAAAGTTATCTTTATTCACTTTGCCGGGTGCAATTGCAGGCGCATTATTAGCGGTTAATATAGGTAATGCACTGTTCCAGAAAATTCTCGGCATTGTTATGATTGGTATTATCGTTTCGATGATTATACCGAGGAAAAAAATTTTAATTGACAACACTGAAAATAAAAAGTTAACCTGGGTGGTTGCTATATCGATGATCTTCATAGGGTTTTACGGCGGGTTTATACAGGTAGGTGTGGGCTTTATTGTAATGGCATCCATGAATTATCTTTTAAAGTTCGATCTTATTCATGTAAATATGCACAAAGTTTTTATAATTCTGGTTTACACGGTACCGGCACTTTTAATTTTTGTCCTTACCGGCGATGTAAATTGGACATTTGGACTCAGCCTTGCAGCAGGCAATGCAATCGGCGGCTGGTGGGCTGTTAAAGCTTCCATTAAGAAGGGTGATAAATTAATTAAAACGGTTCTTATTGCTGCTATTTTAATTATGTCTTTGAAATTATTAAGTGTGTTTTAAATACCTTTAGTATTCATCAGAACAATTCTCCAGCCGTCGGGGTCTTCATACGTAAAGCCTTTTTCTTTCCAGTAAGGATTTTCGGGTGGAACAGGTTCATAACCCATCCCTTTAAGATTTCTTACCAAACTGTCTATTTCGATTTTGTCGGGTATATAAAAAACAATTAAATTTTCTTTGGTTGGTGCAGGGCATGGAATTCCTTTGTCGTGAGAGATAAATTCCAGATGGAAATCATGTCCCGGTATTCCGAATATAACACCTGTGTAGCCGTTATGCTTTGTAAATGAAGTTATTATTTCCAACCCAAGACCGTTCTTATAGAATTCTTTTACCTTATCCAATTTGTCGGTTGGTCTGGCAATTCTTACCTGGATTGGATGAATATTGTTAGGCTGTTTTCCGTTCATGTTTTAATCCGTTCATTACTATATCCTAATAAATTAAAAAATATTATATTTATTTGTTTTTTATTATAACATAAGCCGTTAAGATATTTGATAATATAGATAACAAAATAATTAAATTTCGTAAATAATTTTAAATGTATTGATTAACAGGTTTTTATGTATTATAGTATTCTTAATTATTACAAAAACTTTGGATTGAAATGTTTATAAAATTGGGAAATAATTTTAGGAGGGAAAAATGAATAATGAAAAGAATAGGAAAGACGGCATATTACCGGCTTTTATTCTAGGAGGAGTTCTCGGAAGTGTTCTTACCTTTATCTTTACGCCTTATTCGGGTAAGGAACTGCGGAACAAGATTGAGGATGAAGTAAACACAGGCTTGTTAAAAGCAAAGCAAAAAGAAGATGAAATAATTGAAAAGGCTAAAATTGTTGCCGATGATATAATACTTAAAGCAACTCAGCTTGTTGCTCTGGCAGACAAATATGCCGGTACCGCAGAATTACCCGCAGAAAAAATAGATAAAGAAATCAAAAGCATTAAAGCAGCAATTGATGCCGCCGTTAAATCTTATAAAAAAGAAAACAGCCAATCGGAAAAGACACAATCTACAGATGAAATTGTTGAAGACATCTTTTCCGAATATGAAGACGAGAGCCTTCCAAAACATGAAGGTATGAGAAAAAGAAAATAAATCATTACTTATTTTCAGACTTTAATAAAATTCTATCCGTAGATATGTCTGCTTCCACTCCGCTTACAACTGTGGAGACAAGCTGCATAAAATCATCGCGGTTGTTTTCAACGTCTGAGTTTTTGTATGTTGCCCATACAGGTGTATATTTTATAGGAATATTCATCCCTACGGAGGATATAAGTCTTGAATTATCAATATGACAAAATCCGTCTTTCTTAGTTGCATCTACGGGTACCCATCCGTAAACAGGTAAATAAATTTCGGACCAGACGTGGTAACCGATGTTACCTGGTGCAAATTCAAATCCCGACTGCTGCCTTGCCGGAATACCTGCTGCCCTTGCTAAGGCAATAAACAATTCGGAATACTGGCCGCAGTCTCCTTCTAACGTATTTAATGCTTCAACGGCTCCCCGTTTCTTAGGCGGGTAAACATACTTCATTTTATCATTTACCCATTTGAAAATTGCATGCGCCTTATCCAAAGGATTTGTTAAACCCTCGATTATTTTTTTTGATGTATCTTTTATTCCGGAAGTCTGAAAAAGCAAATATTCCGATTTAGTG
Organism: Ignavibacteriaceae bacterium; assembly: GCA_046704255.1. GTDB lineage: Bacteria > Bacteroidota > Ignavibacteria > Ignavibacteriales > Ignavibacteriaceae > FEN-1297. The sequence continues at coordinate 11,519 of JBJKSH010000057.1, forward strand.
TAAAAGGATTTTATGCTGTCAGGTATTTTATCCCAGTTATTTTCTATAATGTTTTTATCTATGTTTGGTTTATAGTCGTACGTTGCATAACTGAATTTTCTAATAACGGTTATTGAATCGCCGTCTTTTAATTTATTTGTCAGATTCCAAAAACAAATTCTGTTTCCGTTTTCTTTATCTAAAAACATATCGGTAGGTTCGGGAGAATAACTTATATCTTTAGCATCTCTCTGGTTTATACGATTTATTATATCCGGGCTCCATAATAATAACAGCGGAGGCTGTGCAGCAGGTATACCGTGTGCAATATTCCAATTCTTTAGGGAATCGCCCGATAAAACTTTTATATTTCTTATATGAACAATTAATTCGCCTTCCACGTACCGCGGCAGAGAAAATCCGTTCTTTAGAGTTGGTGCAGGATAATTATTTCTTATGCTTAAATTTGAAGTTGAACAAGAATAAAGCAGTAATACTGCAAGAATAAAGATTGTGTAAATTATATATTCCGGTTTTCTAGTCATTAATGTTTTTCCTAAAAATTTTTTATCTGCAGAGGCAATGTTTTTTTATGTTAAATCTTATTGTATATTTTATATTTTTTTAAGGATAACAACTGAAAGATCATCAAATGCGGGGGATTCACCGACAAAATTATCTACATAGCTTACAATAGCCTGTCCAATGCCTTCCGCATTACGATCCTTTACCTGCGGCAGCATTTTGTAAAGTCTTGCTGTTCCGAAAAAATCACCGGATACGTTTTGTGCTTCAGTCACTCCGTCTGAAAAAGCTATAAAAACATCTCCCTGCTTTAAACTAATTTCTCTTTCGGTGTATTCGTAGCTTTGCATTAAACCGAGTGCGGGTTCGCCCTTAAACAATTCGCTGGTACCGTCGTTATTAATTAATACCGGCGGCAAATGGCCGGCATTTATAAATTTCAAATTACCGTAGTCCGGGCAAAGCTTAACATACACCATAGATGCAAACATACCCGGTAAACTATCCCTGTGAAAAATTTGGTGAAGCCTGGAACCCATATCGGAGAGAGATTCATAGTCATAAGCTATTGCCCGAATACTTGCCTGCAGTTTAGCGGTAAGAAGAGCAGCTTTTAGTCCTTTACCGGCAACATCCGCCAGAGTAATACCCGCAACATTATCATTTATTTTTAAATAATCCACAAGGTCGCCGCCAACTTCGTTTGCCGAGCGGGTGAAAAGCCAAATCGACCAGCCCGAAAAAGCAGGGCTTTTTTCCGGCATTAGTGCCTGCTGAAGTTTTCGTCCCGCCTCAAGTTCATCTTTAGCAAGAAGCTTATCTTTAAGTTCAAGAATTAAAACAAATAAGATTAATAATCCCCCCAACAATCCTTTATAATCGGTGGTCGAAACATTTTCTCCCCTAATAGTAATGGAGTATGAAGTTATTAATAAAATAAAACCGAACAGTACGAATAATCTTCTAATGGGAGTTAAGCGGACAAACATACTTTTAAAAATCCAGAGTATCTCGTGAACAAACCGCCCGACTCTGCTCATGTTTTTAAGGCGTTTCTTTTTATCGTCGGATATATAAAATTTTATTAACTCGTTGTACTCTCTTTTTAAATCCTGTAGAAAGTTCACATGCCTAATGTCGTCTCTAAGGACACTTCTTACGCTAGGTTCGTTATCCCGGTTCGAATAGCTGCGATTCATTTAAGAAAAAATTTGTTCGAAATGATGCTGCATGTGTGCAAAGTAATCATTAATTAAATATTCAAGTGAAGCAGGTTCATCGGCAGGAGGTTTTTCCCAACAAATATCGTTAAGGTTATGCTCCTCTCTCGGTTCGGTTAAAATTTCTTCGGGAATGGAATCTAAGAAATGAAGCAGAAGTTTATTGTAAGATGCCCACAAGTTAATCAGTTCTTCCCAGGAGGCAGTTTTATAATTTTGAATTTTAACCCAGCGGTTCTCATCATAAGTATTAAAAATAAGCTCATCGGTAAAAAGTGCATTTACAAACCTGGCATGGTTGTTAGCAGCCGAATCAATTAAATGGCCGAGCACTTCTTTCCTTAGCCATTTTCCCGGTCCGTACGGCAGGCTTGCAAAGTCATCATGCATATCGCGTAAATTTAATTCTGTAGATTCTATAAAGTCTTTGTAATATTCAATAAATTTTCCCATTACCTTTTCTCCGCATAATTTCATTATTTTTGTTTTACATTGTAAAATTAAAAAAAAATTAGGTGTTAATTCAAACTAAATGAATTATTAGCCGAATAATTCATCTATATCTTCCCTGGTTAAGTTTTTAAGAATTCCGTTTTCACTGGTTATTATATTTTCCACAAGCTCTTTCTTTTTGTTTTGAAGCTTAAGGATTTTTTCTTCCACGCTGTTTCTGGTTATAAATTTATATACGAAAATGTTTTTATCCTGGCCAATCCGGTGAGTTCTATCGGTAGCCTGCATTTCCACGGCCGGGTTCCACCAGGGATCGTAGTGAAAAACATAATCGGCAGCAGTTAAATTCAGCCCGAATCCACCTGCCTTTAAACTAATTAAAAAAATTTTAACATCATCATTTGTTTGAAAATTATTTACGCAAGCTTCGCGGTTCAAAGTACTGCCGGTTAAATATTCATAGGTTATTTCTTTATAGTCAAGATACTCTTTGATTATCTCAAGCATCTTAACAAATTGAGAGAATACCAGCACTTTATGGTTTTCACCCAGCACTCCTTCCAATAGTTCCTTAAATTCTTCAAACTTGCCGGACTTGTTTTTATAATTTTCCTTGACAAGGGAGGGATGATTACAGATTTGCCTAAGCCTTAGCAGGCCTTCCAAGACTTTAAAGCCGGATTTTTTAATACCATTCGTTTCAATTTCTTTTATTACTTCTTCCCGTATTGAATCGCGCCATATATTATAGATTTTTTCCTGTCCCGGTTCCATTTCGCAGTAATGAATCATTTCTGTTTTGGGAGGAAGTTCCTTTGCAACTACTTCTTTTGTCCTTCTCAAAATGAACGGGTAAACCGTCCTCCGTAAATATTCGGATGCGGAATTATCTTCCGACTTTTGTATAGGTCTTACAAATGCTTCCTCAAACCTTTTAAGCTGTCCAAGCATTCCGGGATTAAGAAAAGTCATTTGCGACCACAGCTCGGTTAAATTATTTTCTACGGGTGTACCGGTTAAACAAAGGCGGTGTTCTGCCTTTATAGTTTTAATCAGTCTTGCAGTTTTGGAATTAGGATTTTTTATTTTCTGCGACTCATCAAGAATTAAATAATTAAATTCTCTGCCGGTAAGAATGTTAATATCTCTAAGAATGATTGAATAGCTTGTAAGTATAACATTATAATTTTCAAAGTGAAGCGAATCTTCTTTAATTCGTTCTTTTCCCGTGTGGTTTAATAATTTTAAATGAGGAGAAAATTTTTCCGCTTCGTTCATCCAGTTAAACACAACGGAAGTAGGAGCAATCACAAGGCTTGGAATATTTTTACCGTTTCCGTATTCGTTTGAAAGCAATGCTAGAACCTGGATTGTTTTACCCAACCCCATATCATCTGCAAGTATACCGCCGAAGTTAAACTCCTTTAAAAAGTACAACCAATCGTATCCGCTTTTTTGATACGGCCGCAAAACATTGTAAAAAATCCCGGGAATTTCTTTAGAAGTAATTTTTTCAAATGAATTTAATTTTTCAATTTGCTCTTTAAATGCTTCATCGGTTTCAGCCTCGGCGTCTTCAATCAGCATATCCAGTGCGTTAGCCTGCAGCTTTGAAAATCGTATTTCTCCTTTTCCGTCTGTTTGATTTTTATTTATCGTGCCGAAAGCCAAAGCCCGGTGGAATTTATTAATCCACTGCTTTGGTAAAATTCCAACCGATCCGTCCTCAAGCCGGACGTATTCCTTTTTATGTTTTATTGCATTTATAAGAGAATCAAATGATATGGGTACACCGCTAAAATTTATTTCGGCAGAAACATCAAACCAGTCAATACCGGAAGAAACATTAAAAGAAAATGCAGGTTTGGAGGTATTAACTTTAAAGTTAGACAGTTCTGCCGAACCGAAAATTTCAAAGCCTTTTTCTTTTAAATACGGAAGGCTTTCAAATAAAAAATCGACAGGATTTTTTCTAACTATAAATACGCCTTTATCAATTTCCTTAACGAAAAAATTTTTGATTTCCTGTCTTGCGGATTCTTCTAAATTTTTGTCTCTTATAATTTTGGTAATTTTACCTTCCTTAAAAAATGAGGTAACTTTTTCCGTATCATCATAACCGACTTCAAAACCGGAATAATAATATTTTAAAATTATTTTTAATTTATTATCTTCTTCCTCCAGGTAAATTCTATTAACAGCAGCAGCCGGTATCTCTTCTATTTTGTACTTGTCTGAAACAAGCGGAAGATTTTTAACCAGCCCGGGCAGCAGGCTTTCTTCAAAATATTCTAGGTATATTTGAGGGATAAAAATTCCACCCTGATTTTCAGCAAAGTTTACAATTTGTTGGTAGGTAAGGTTTGTAATTTTAAATATTTTATTTTCAGACATAACCCATAACGGTGAATCGAGCACGGGTATAATTTTCGTTCCGGGTTTTAATAGTTCATTGTTAAAATAAAATCTTAAATTTAAGGACAATTCCCCGTTTCCATTATCATCAATTACTGCCTCTGCATGGCCCGTTTCTTCTTGAATAAAAACTCTTTTATTTATCTCTCCGTAACCTTCGAAATAATAAACTTCCTTACCCGTTAAAAAATTTAAAAGTTCGGAAAAGATATAAGCCTCGTTAATGTGCAACCTTATCTGTGAGTTGGTCAAAAAATTATTATTATGGTAGAGTTCTACGGAAAATTCACCGTATGACCTTGATATGGTATCAATAATTAATTTTTCCTGGAAAGATTCGACAGGGAGATCTTTTAAGTTTGTTCCGTGAACAACTTCCGGTGCAGAAAAAGTTCCGTTTTTCTTTATACGCTGCCTAACCACATAAATGCTTGAATTATATTCGGTAACATTTATAGCATACGCAATTTTATAATTAGCATTAAAATTCTTCTTTTCGTTTTTTCCAATTAGGCCGGTAAACCGGTTTTTAAATTCATTTAATTTATCTTCTTCCTGTCTTCTGCCTAATTCTTTCAGCCATTGCTGCCTGGTATTCGGCTCATTTATATTTCTTTTTAATATTTTATTAAGGGATTTATTTTTATCCTTTAAGGAAAGGTTTAATCTCTCATACACGTCATCTGTATATTTATCGTATGAAAAGGAAGCGCCGTCGAAAGGTATGATATTACTAAATGAAAAAAAGTTGAAACTGTTCAGCTTATAAAGTACTGCAACAACATGTTTGCAAACCGCAGTTTCATTATAAGGGCATGTGCACCAGCAGTCCAACGGATACCTGTCGTTATTAAAGTTAATCTCAACTTTGTAAACCGAAGTACCTTGAACATCGGCGGTTGCTTTTTTTGATTCGAATTTTAAATTTCTTACGTATCCTTTTATAAAATACAAATAGCCGCGCTGCCTAATGTTGTCTTCAACCAACTCCGCCAAAATTTCTTTTAGCTTATACATAATTATTACAGCAATAAATTCTTATAGAAAAATTAAACTGAAAAGATAGTTAAAAGGATTTTTAATTAAAAGAAAGTATAGTAGAGCGCACAATTCGGCAAGCAGTAATTTTTCGATTAAACCGGGATGAGCATTCGGCTTAATAAAATTATGATTTAACGGTCAAAGGTAAATCTTGACGCGGACGGGAAATGAACAATTAAAAAAAATTATTCTGACATAAAAGACAAAGATGAATAAGATAATAAAAAAGATTAAGCCGGATAATTTCTTTTAGTTGTTGCAATACACATGTTTAATATAAATAGAAATTCTTTATCTTAGCAAATAAAAATCTTACCATTTTTTCCGGATGCAATTTTATGAAAGTGCCGGGTTTGCTGAAAAATAAAACTTTAATAAAAATATTTTTGGCGGCAGTCTCTGTTTTATTTTTGTTTTCGTTAAACAGCTATCAAAACGCTCTTAACAACAGCGTGGAAAGTGTTTATTCATTAATAAGAGGGCAGCAGCAGCCGGATACGAATATTGTGCTTATTAATATTACTGCTGCAGATATTAATAACCTGGGGCACTGGCCTTTGAAGCGTAGCTATTACGCACTTCTTATTAAAAGCTTAACAAGGTATAAAGTAAATACCATAGGGCTGGAAGTATTTTTAAGTGCAAAATTTGTTACTCAAACAATTTATGACAACCTTGTTACCAAAGAAATTGAAAATGCCGGAAATGTTGTTTTAAGCTCGGTTGCCGGCAGGCTTAATTTTAAAGACGGAAAATATTATACCGATTCACTAAGCTATCCTAGTCCCAAACTGCTTGATGATAAATTGGTTACAGGCCATTTAAATTACTTTTATTCAAATGGTATACAAATACCTTTGTACATTTATAACAATAAAACAGAAGTTAAAGCATTTGCACTCCAACTTTCAAAAACAAGTTATCGTTTCGGAAAAAACGATTTATTAAAAGTAAATTTTATCTCTTCATGGAAAAAATTCAAAAGTTATTCTTTACTTAATTTCTTTAGACTTGTTCATGACAAAAGTACGGAATTAAAAAATCTTAACGGAAAAACTGTACTTATCGGAGTAACGGACCCGCGTATATCCGCAAGTTTATCGGTCAACTTTAACAATTCGCTTCCGGGCTCTGCACTTCATGCATTTGCACTGGATAATATTTTAGAACATAGATGGCTGAACGATAATTATCTGGTTGCATCCGGAGTATTCTTTATTTTTTTAATTGCGCTTTTGTTTTTTATCCAATTTAAGATGCCACCGCGGGGAAATATTTTATTTTATACAACCGTATTTTTATCGTTTATTGTTTTTACGTTTATCGTCTATTCATTCTTCAACATGGAATTAAACTATTCTTATTTTCTGGTTCCGTTTGTAATAATGGTTTTAACGGATTCGGTTTTCTTCATTTTATATAGAAATGTTTTATTAAAAGGCGCAGTTGACGAATCAAACCTTTTGAAGAAGCTTCTTATAACTAAAGAGAACGAACTGGCAAATTTGCAAAAAGAATTGAATATTACCGGCGAAAGCAATTCTTATTTGCTTATTGAAAAAATAAAATCTTTAAAAGATGATATAGAAAAGTTAAAGGAAACCGAGGCAGATAAAAAATCGGCACATGAGGTTTCTTCATCTGAAATTAGAAATTTTGAGGGAATAATTTACTGCTCCAGGTCTATGCAGAAAGTAACCGATATAATAAAAAAGGCTGCTCCTGAAGATGCAAATATTTTAATTTTGGGAGAAAGCGGAACCGGCAAAGAACTTGCGGCAAAAGCAATTCATCAATTAAGCGGAAGGAAGGATAATAATTTTGTAGCCGTTAACTGCGGCGCCCTATCGGATACATTGCTTGAAAGTGAATTGTTCGGACATGTAAAAGGTGCCTTTACCGGAGCCGTTGCTGATAAGGTCGGCAGGTTTGAAGCCGCAAACGAAGGAACTATTTTTCTTGATGAAATTGCAGAGACTACCGAAAATTTTCAGGTAAAGCTATTAAGGGTTTTGCAAACTGGCGACTTTGAAAAAGTTGGTTCTTCCAAAACATTCCATACGGATGTAAGAATTATTGCGGCAACCAATCGGAATATAGAAGCGGCAGTTAAGGAAAGAAAATTCCGTGAAGATCTTTTTTACAGGTTAAACGTAATTAAGATAGAGCTCCCGCCGCTTCGCGATCGCAAGGAAGATATCGACCCGCTTGCTAAATACTTTCTCTTGAAAGAAAAGGGAGAGATAAAATTATCCCAGGCTGCCTCCGAAGCATTGTTAAAATATGAATGGAAAGGCAACGTAAGGGAACTTGAAGCGGTTATTAAAAGAGCCGTCATATTCGCAAAATCATCAGGCAGAAATTTAATCCAACTTGCAGACCTCCCGGAAGAAATTATTAAGGACGGGAAATTTTCGTTTGATGATATTGTAATGGAATCTTTGAGAAGTAAAAAATTTTCACATTCTTCAATAAATGAAACTGCCAAAGAATTGGGAAATGTAAGTAGAACTGTTGTATCCGAAAACTTCAGGGGATTTTCATTTAAAGCTTACGTTGAAAATAATTTTAATATTAATGCCGCCGCCCGAATTATTGCCGGCAGCAGTGATGAAGATGCCTTGGATAAGGCAAAAAATAAACTGCAGCTGTTTTTAAGAAATATAGAAATCGACCTGGATGCTATATCTTCAAAAGATTTTGATGCGATTAAAGAAAGCTTTAAATCTAAATACAAAAACCTTCCGCATAAATTTCATTATTATCTTGATGAGATTATCAAAAAATACCTGGCATAATTTATTTAGTATATTCACCGCATATCATTATTATTTCCTTCCCGGCATTTTTCATTTTATTACTTCTACCTAATAAAATAGGTTTAATTAATCGAATTAAGTTTATTATTGAGATGATATCTTTTGCCATTTATAAAAAGTACATTTAATTACTATGTATAAATAAATATTATCAGTCCAAATTCACGAAATCTGGGAGAGATATTTCACGCCCGTCGTTCTTGACGGACTGCCGAGGTCTTGCGACAGATTCCGCATATAACACTGATTCAAAGGAGGAAAAATGAATTACAAAAAAATATTTATTTTGTTTCTGTTTGTAATTTTAGAAGCAGCCGCCGCTTTCGCTCAAGAGGATAATGACACAACAAAAACCAAGGATGATTGGGGATGGGATCATCATAAGTTTAAATTTGATCTTTTTAGCAGTGAATTTAAAGGCATGCCTACAATTTCTCTAGAGTACGGATTTTCCAAATTAAGTTTAAATGGATTTAACGAAACTTTTGGCAACCCGAACCTTGCAGAATTTAAAATTGGGTATACTGACATAAAAAGTACCGATGAAGAAAACATACTTAAATATAAGTTCCATTATTTTTTCTTAGGTAATTTTTCTACTAAGCTTGCCGGCTCATCTTCCGCTAACAAACTTGCAACAGATATGTGGCGATTCGGATTCGGAAGATCCTCCGGTTACGGATATAAATTAGGCGACGGCGCAATTATACCGTATCATACTTATTCATTCGAATGGACAAGATTAAAGATGCTTGATACGCCTGCTAATCCGGCAGGCAAAAACATGATAGCTCTTTTTAATAATTCGTTCCGTTTCGGTACCAGCTTTGACGGCGGCATAAAATTTAAAATTATTCCCAATATAATGCTGGATGCAGGATACCAGCGCAGTATAGTTTTTCCCCGACATTTATTCTGGAAGTGGGCAGGCAGTGTAATAATTGAGGTAGCCGGGCAGGGTGCAATAGATCATTTTGTCGATCAGGTAATGGATGCTTCGCCGTATGCCGTTCCGGTAGTCAGCTTCGTTTTAAAGAATGCACTTTCGTACGGTATATATGAATTAAGGCAGGAAAAAATGAATTGGCCTTTTGCTACTGCAGCACCGCTTGCATATAATCAATTTAAATTCGGTCTAACTTTCGTCTTTTAATATTTGCTTCTATTAAAAAATTTTATTATAAATTATGCACGGTAAAAATAAAATTATTAAATAACGTAAGCAGAATAAAATATTTTTTAACGGGTTCATTGCTATGAAACAAGTTATTAGATATGCGGCTGCTCTTATCCTCTGTATTTCCCTTTTTAGCTGTTCGTCAATTCAAATGGCCGGTGATGAAATTACCGGCCCGGAATTGATAGACCAATATCCTCTGCCTCCCTTGCCGTCTTCCATTCAGGAACCGAACATTACAATAAATTTAAAGTTATACATTACAAAGGAAGGCTCGGTTCAAAATGTAATTGTTAACGACGGCCGGGTGGATAGTAAATGGATTTCACTTGCTAAGGAATCAATTTTAAAATGGAAATATCTGCCCGCTCATGTTAACAACAAGCCGGTTAATATCTGGATATATCAAAGAACAATTATAAATATTGTTTTGCCTAAATTTTACTTCCTTACAGAAATGCAATTTGACTCTCCGGATACTGCACAAAAAGTTTACAGCCAGCTAAAGGCTAATAAAAGTTTTGAAGAACTTGCACGGCATTATTCAACAGCGGTCTGGGCTTCTCAAGAGCAGCCGGCAAAGGTAAATATTATGAATTACCCAACGCAAATCCGAAATAAAATTATGGATTTAAAAATTGATGAGTTTACCACTCCGCTTAAGTATAACGGTAAATTTATAATTTTTAAAAGAGTAAAAGAATAATCGGGTAATTTTAATTAACAAATTTTATCTTCAAATTTACAATTTCGGAGTAACTGCCGGTTCTTACAGGCGGGCCCCAGGTTCCGGCTCCGCAGGAAACATAGTATTGTGTATTACCTTTTTGCAGGTAACCCCAGCTAACTTCATAAATTCTATTGGTAATTAAATTACCGGGAAACATTTGACCGTGATGTGTATGGCCGGAAAGCTGAAGATCAACTCCGTTCTTTTCAGCTTCTTCAAGAGCGAAAGGCGTATGATCCATCATAATAACAGGGAAACTTTTATCGACATTACTTATTATTTCTTCAAGCGGTTTTCTATTCTGTTTAGTAAATTGTTTCTTAGCTCTGTCGTCTCTTCCAACAAGATAAAAAGAATTGTCAATCATAACCGAGGTATCCCGGAGTAGTTTTATACCGTAACTTTCAATAAAGGATACTGCACTTTCTATACCGTTAATAAATTCGTGGTTGCCTGTTATTGCGTAGGTACCGTATTTTGATTCTAGCTTTAATAAAGCAGGCCCTATTTTTCTTTGTTTAAGTATATCGGCATGGTCGTCAAAAAGATCTCCTGCAATCAAAATTATATCCGGGTCAAGAGAATTTATTTTATTAACAATTTTTAGTAGAAATTTTTCATTATCCATCGGCGAAAGATGAATATCCGATGCCATTACAATGTTAAGTTTAGCCAACGGACTCTGACCTTTACGCAAATTTAAATCAAGAGTTTTTACATGGAGAGTTCTTGTATTTATAAATCCGGCCGTAACTATTGAACATACAATTATAAAAACCAATGCCGCAATAATAAATTTGGCTATAGAGTAATTATCTTTTATGATATTAGGGAAAAAATTAAACTGCCAGTTGGCAAGTCTAATAATATCAATTAAAATAATCGATATTAAAAAGTAAATCATAAATGCGAACCAGAAGGAACCTGCCCACAGAATTATATCATAAAGAAAACCGGGAATGGTTTTGGTAAATATTTTTGCTATAATATAAGAGAATGAGAAAAAGAGAAATACAATTAAATAGAAAATTCTTACGTGAGGAAAAATAGAAAGCGCCTGCCATCCTCTAATAAAAATGTAATAGTTGATTGCAGCATAGATAGAAAAGAAAATTGAAAAAAATAATGCCATATATATCTTATAAAATGGTTATAGTGTTCTGCTCTTAGACTTACTATTGAACTTAAAATTCATCCCGGAGCATTTGAAAGTTCACGTTCGAGTTTAAGAAGTTTAAGAATTTACGTATCGGGAAATTACGAAATTAGTTGTACTCATCCCAGCTTTTAACAGGTAGTTCAGCGGGTTTAATTCTATTCAAAGCTTTAACGAACCTTTTGGCAACCTGAATATTTGTAATTAAATTAACATTCATATCCACAGCTTTTCTTCTGATAAGATAATCATTGTCAAGCTCATATTTTTCTTCATTCTTAGGAATGTTTATTACAAGATCGATTTTGCCTTCGTTAAGATAAGATAAAACATTCGGTTCTTTCTTTTCCAGCGGCCAATATAATACTTCCGCATCCATGTTATGCTCTTTTAAAAACTTTGCAGTTCCGTTTGTGGCATAGAACTTAAGTCCCATATTGTACATTTTTATTGTATCATTCAGGAACTCCGCTTTTTCTTTTAGCGTACCGGTAGAAAGCATTACGGCTTTCTGCGGAACATGATAGCCGGTAGATAAAAAGCTTTTTAGGAAAGCTTCGTTAAAATCATCCCCAAGACATGCAACTTCCCCGGTCGATGCCATTTCAACGCCGAGTATCGGATCAGAACCCTTTAACCTTGTAAACGAAAACTGCGGTGCTTTTACTCCAACATAGTCAACATCAAAAGAAGACTTATCTATTTTAGGTACGCGTTCCCCCATCATCAGTTTTGTTGCAATATCAATAAAATTAATTTTAAGAACTTTGGAAACAAAAGGAAAACTCCGTGAAGCTCTTAGGTTGCATTCAATTACTTTTATCTCATTATCCTTGGCTATAAATTGAATATTAAACGGGCCTGTAATTTTAAGTTCTTTTGCAATTTGCCGTGTAACCATTTTTACTCTGCGCATAGTTTCCAGGTAAGTGCGCTGCGGCGGCAGGACCATGGTTGCATCGCCGGAATGTACACCTGCATTTTCTACATGTTCGGATATTGCATAACAGAATAGTTCGCCGTTATCTCCAACCGCATCAACTTCAATTTCCCTGGCATTTGTAATAAACTTACTTATTACAACGGGATGTTCCCGGCTAATCTCGGAAGCTTTTTTGAGATATTCCTCAAGCTCATCATCGGAAATTACTATGCTCATTGCCGCACCGCTTAGAACATAACTCGGGCGGATTAAAACCGGATAACCTACTTTGTGTGCAAATTCTTTAGCCTCTTTTAAATCCGTTAACTCTCTCCACTCCGGCTGGTCAACTTCAATTCTATCAAGTATTTGAGAAAATTTATGCCGGTTTTCAGCATTGTCTATCTGCATCGGCGAAGTGCCGAGTATTTTAACTTTTGCATTATGCAGCTTTACGGCAAGGTTGTTTGGAATTTGTCCTCCCATAGAAATAATAACACCATCCGGATTCTCCTTTTCATAAATATCCATCACTCGTTCGAAGGTTAATTCTTCAAAATATAATTTATCGCAAATATCATAATCTGTGCTTACCGTTTCCGGATTGCAGTTAATCATAATAGTATTGTACTCAAGTTTATTCGAGGACATAACCGCATTAACGCAGCACCAATCGAATTCGACGGAAGAACCGATCCTGTATGCACCGCTGCCAAGTACAATAACCTGGTTGTTTGCGGAAACCGATTCCTTTTCGTTTTTATATCCAAATTCAATATCGCTTTCTTCGCCGTGGTAAGTAAGATAAAGATAATTTGTCTGCGCAGGATATTCCGCCGCCAGAGTATCTATTTGCTTAACAACCGGAAGTATATTTAAACTTTTTCTAAAATTTCTAATTTCAAAATCGCTTGAATTTGTAAGCAGTCCTATTTGAATATCCGAATATCCATTCTGCTTCGCTTCCAGCATTAAAGCGGGAGAAATTTTATTCAGCCTTGTTCCTTTTAATTTATTCCCGGTTTCAATTATATTTTTCATTTTATAAAGGAACCATTTTGTAATTTTTGTCAGGTCATAAATTCTATCAATAGAATATCCTTCCTTTAATGCTTGGGCAATTGCATAAATCCTTTTATCGGTAGGCTGCGACAATTCCTTATCAAGGTCATCAAACTTCAGTTCATTTTCTGTAAATCCTTTCATGGAAATATCCAGCATTCTTATTGCTTTCTGAAGGACCTCTTCGAAACTTCTACCGAGAGACATTACTTCACCGACAGATTTCATTTCCGTTCCAAGCTGTGTACTAACCTGGCGGAATTTCTGAAGATCCCATCTTGGGAATTTAAGTGCAACATAATCAAGCGCAGGTTCAAAGCAGGCGGATGTTTCCCTTGTAATAATATTTTCAACTTCGTTAAGAGCATAACCCAAAGCAAGTTTGGTAGCTATAAACGCCAGCGGGTATCCCGTAGCTTTGGATGCTAATGCAGAACTTCTGCTTAACCGCGCATTAACTTCTATTATTCTGTAGTCTCCGGTACTAGGATCAAGTGCATATTGAATATTACACTCACCGATAACCCCAAGATGGCGAATTAATTTTATGCCGATAGACCTAAGCATAAAATTTTCGCTTGCAGATAATGTTTGAACAGGTGCAATTACAATGCTGTCGCCGGTATGAATGCCCATCGGATCAATATTTTCCATAGAGCAGATTGTTATACAATTGTTGTATTTATCTCTTACAATTTCATATTCAATTTCTTTCCAGCCGTAAACAGATTCTTCAATTAATATTTGACTAGTAAAAGTAAACGCTCTTCTGGCTTTTTCAATTAGCTCTTCTTTATTATTAACAATACCGGAACCGAGTCCGCCTAAAGCATAAGCAATCCTAACCATTACCGGGAAACCGATTTTATCGGCTGCCGCTAAGGCTTCGTCTATATTTTTTGCAGTTTGGCTAACAGCAACTTTTAAACCTATTTCAGTTACTTTGTTTGCAAACAGCAATCTGTCTTCCGTAGCTTGAATTGCAGTAACAGGAGTACCTAATACTTTAACATTATGCTTTTCAAGAATTCCTTTTTCAAAAAGCTCAACACCGACGTTTAATGCTGTTTGACCGCCGAACTGAAGAAGTATACTGTCCGGTTCTTCTTTTTCAATTATCCTTTCCACGAACTCAGCTTTAATCGGCATGAAATAAACTTTATCCGCAAAGTTTGCCGAAGTTTGTATTGTGGCGATGTTCGGATTTATTAAAACAGAAGTTATCCCGTCTTCCTTTAATGCTTTAATTGCCTGGCTGCCGGAATAATCAAATTCGCCTGCCTGCCCAATTTGCAAAGCACCTGAACCTAATATTAAAACTTTTTTTGGTTTACCTTTTTTTATCATTTTCTTCTTTTACCTTAGTGCACGTAAAAACAAATCAAAAATAAATTCCGTGTCGTCGGGACCGGGGGAAGCTTCCGGGTGAAACTGTGCAGCAAAAAACGGCTTGGAAATGTGAATAATGCCTTCATTTGTCCCGTCGTTATCATTTACAAACCATTCGCGCCAATCAAGAGGCAGCGTTTCTGAGTTAACCGCATAGCCGTGGTTCTGGGAAGTTATATAACAACGTTTAGTTCCCATTTCGTTGCACGGCTGATTGTGGCTGCGATGCCCGTATTTTAATTTATAAGTGTCGGCGCCTGCAGCAAGTGCCATAATCTGGCTGCCGAGACAAACGCCAAGCACCGGTGTACCGGCCTCCATTGCTTTCCTCGTATTTTCAATTGTAGCGGTACACATTTTAGGATCGCCGGGCCCGTTGGAAATTAATATCCCGTCAACTTTTTCTTTGGAAAAATCATAATCATAAGGAACACGTAAAACAGTTATATCTCTTTTAAGGAATGCCTGAATAATATTGTTCTTTGTTCCGCAGTCGACAAGTACAATCTTTTTCCCGTTCCGCTTGTATTCCACCGGCTCTTTAATGCTTACTTGTTCAACAAGGTTTAACTTGCTGATATCTTTAAAATCTATTTTTTCATTTTCATTTATAATGATTTTGCCGGGCATAGTACCTTTTTCGCGAAGCTTTCTTGTAAGCATGCGTGTATCAATTCCGTATATGCCGGGAATTTTTTGTTCGATCATCCAATCGGAAAGGGAACGTTTGCCGTTCCAGTGAGAATACTCATTCGAGTATTTTGAAATTATTAGTGCTCTGCAGTGTATAGCCTCGGATTCAAAATATTTATAGAGCCCGTTTTCTCTTTCGTTTCCGGGCACACCGTAATTTCCAATAAGAGGATAAGTGCAAACTAAAATTTGTCCCTGGTACGACGGATCGGTCATTGTTTCGGGATATCCGACCATTCCGGTATTAAATACAACTTCGCCGTTGGTGTTTGCTTCAAAGCCGAAACTCGTTCCGGCAAATTCGGAACCATCTTCCAGAACTAATTTTGCCTGTTTCTTTTTTAAATTCATTTTATCTCAATCTTTATATAAGAGCAAAAAAATAGTCCCGGTAAAGGGACTATTAAATAATAGACTCAATTATTTGAATTAATACCCCGGGGTTTTTAATTTTTCTCTTGTTCAATTAGTCCTTAAAAAATTTTTTCAAATATAAATGAATGGGTTTTTATTTCCAATTTGTAATGCGTTTTTTTTAGTGATTAATTTCACTTATTAGGTAAATTATGAAAATATTTTTTTATAAATTGAATAAAGTGTTATATAATTGCAATTATTTATGATTTATTACAATGCCTTAAAGTACACGGGGAAATTTTTAACAATTTTTTAATCAAAGAGAAAATTAAATCATTTGTCACTGCCGGTAATTTTAATGATATTTGTTTTATATCTTCAGGATAAGAATTAATGAGTGGTAAAAAAGCTGTTGGGTCCGCAAGAAAATCCAAAATACCTAAAACTTTCATTCTAGATACAAACGTAATTCTTCACGATGCTACCTGCATTAAACAGTTCCAGGAAAACGATGTCGTAATTCCGTTAACGGTAATTGAAGAGCTTGATCACTTTAAAAGAGGAAGCCAGGTAATAAATTTAAATGCAAGAGAATTTGCCAGGACGCTTGATTCCATGACAGGCGCAGCTTTATTTAACGGCGGCGTATCGATGGGAAAAAACAGAGGCAAGGTAAGAATAGGAATTGCCAGAGGAATTTCAAACGAAATAAGAGATATCTTTAAAGAGGATACGCCAGACCATAGGATTTTATCTGTAGCACTTGAGTGGAATAAAAAATACAGGAATAATTCCAATATTATTCTTGTAAGTAAAGATGTTAACTTAAGAATGAAAGCCAAGGCACTCGGCATTTTAGCCGAAGATTATACGACAGATAGAATTACAAGCATAGACGAACTTTACAGCGGAAAAGAAATTCTGGAAAATTTTAACGATGATTTAATTGTACAGTTGTTTCAAATCCCTTTTGAAAGCCCGGCAAAACAAATATTAAAGAAATTTAAAAGCGAACCGGTTCCCAACAAATATTATATTTTAAGAAATTCAAACCGTTCCGTACTTGCATATCTTGATCAGGAAACGGAAAAGTTTCATAAAGTTGATAAGAATGTTATATACGGAATTAAGCCGAGAAATGCCGAACAAACATTTGCCGTGGATGCATTAACTAATAACAATATCCCGCTTGTTTCTCTTACGGGTAAAGCAGGAACCGGCAAAACTCTTCTGGCACTTGCAAGCGCTCTGCAGGTTCGAAAGTATTACAGGCAGATTTTTGTTGCCCGTCCGATTATTCCTTTAAGTAATAGAGACATTGGTTATCTTCCCGGTGATGTTCAAAGCAAGATTGAGCCTTACATGCAGCCGCTGTGGGATAACTTAAGAGTAATCCAGGACCAGTTTACCGATGCAGATAAACAAAGCCAGCTTGTAAACAATATGATAAAAGATGAAAAGCTTGTAATTGAACCGCTGTCTTACATACGCGGACGAAGTCTGCAAAGAATTTTCTTTATTGTTGATGAAGCACAGAATTTAACTCCCCACGAAATTAAAACGATTATTACCCGTGCTGGCGAAGGTTCCAAAGTAGTTTTTACCGGAGATATTTATCAGATTGATCATCCATACCTTGATTCTCAATCCAACGGCCTTTCATTCCTAATAGATCATTTCAAGGGACAAAAACTTTACGCTCATATAAACCTGGAAAAGGGAGAACGTTCCGAACTTGCTGAACTGGCAAGCAACTTATTATAAACTCAAATTAATATCCCAATTATAAATTTTATTTTTTATATTTATCCCAACAAAATTATATTAAAGGAGACCGGTCGTGAAAATTTTAAAAAATTTATTCATGCTTTCCTTAACCGCATTATTCTTCAGCGGGTGCATTGAAGTTCAAACGCATGTAAATGTAAACAAAGACGGATCAGGAACTATAAATGAAAAAGTTTTATTCAGTAAAGAAATGGTAAGCTTATTGTCCAGCTTTAATGTTTCTGACAGCACCGGTTCAAAAGGTAAATCCGGTTCTCCGTTTTACGATGTGGAAAAATTAAAATCGGAAGCTGGCAATATGGGGGAAGGAGTAAAATATATTTCGAGTAAAGAAATAAAAGAAGACGGCCGGGTAGGATACGAAGCGGTTTACGGATTTAAAGATTTAAATAAAATCAAAGTAAGCGAAAACCCGGAAGCTAAAACCTTGTTTACCGGCAGTAAAAACGATAAAAATAAAAAAAAGGAATACATAACATTTAATTTTACGCGGGGAACTTTCAGCCAAATTAGTATTAATTTGCCTAATGATAAAACGAAGAAAGCAAAGCCGGAATCCGAAACGAAAAAAGATACTTCAAATATGAACAAT
This sequence comes from Ignavibacteriaceae bacterium, assembly GCA_046704255.1. GTDB lineage: Bacteria > Bacteroidota > Ignavibacteria > Ignavibacteriales > Ignavibacteriaceae > FEN-1297. The sequence goes on from JBJKSH010000057.1 coordinate 29,837, forward strand.
CCTTTTGCAATGCAGTTTTTAAACATGTTGAAAGATTTTAGATTTTCGCTTGACGTAAATGTGAACGGCAAAATTAAAAGTACTAATGCTTCTTATGTAAAAGGTTCAAAGGTTACTTTATTCGATGTAGAGTTTGATAAGCTTATGAAGAATAAAAATGATGTAGACAAATTGTACAACCTCCGGAATTCCGATCCGGAGGAAACAAAAAAATTACTTAAGAAAATACCGGGCATAAAAATAGAAATGGAGAATCCGGTAAAAATTAAATTTGATTAATCTATTATTTAATGCAAAAGTTCGAATATTCTTTTTTATTAAGATTGTTTTACAGGTATGGTAACATTCCGGTTACTTTGCTTCTGGCAGTGTACTTAATTTTATCGGCAGTTAACCTGGATAAATCTTTGATAAACTTATTTCCTTTTGCGGTTTCCGCAATGCTTATTTTTTTCCTTAACAGGCAGTATTTAAGGATGTACAAAATTATGCCGTATAAAATTGAAGCCGATAACGATAAACTGGTTTGCATGGATTTCCTTTTTTCGCAAAAGGAAATAGTAATTTTTCATAAAGACATAAGCACTTTATCGGGAGGAATTTTTGACGGCAAGCTTAGCGGTATTATGAAAGTAACCGATAACAAAAACAATATTAGCATCGGATTTTTTAATAACATTAAAAATGTTCGCGGGCTGCAGACAATAATCTTAAGCAAAGTTCAGCGCAGCGTTTATGATGATGTGGTAGATAGAATAAAAAAGAAAAAACCGCAGTCAAATAAGCAACAAACGAAAAACGAGAAACGGAAGAAGTGACATATGTAGTCATCCGGTTAAGGTTACTTCCAAGGGGACTACTTTAAGGTATGCCGGTTTCATCAGCCGCGGCTACACGCCTTGGATGCATATTCCTGTTTATACTTTTAACTATCCTTCTTTTTAAAAAAGGCATCGTACTTACTTCTATCTACCGGTACATTGTATTTATCGTATAATTCCTTTAGCCTGCTCATAGAAACAGAATCGAAGTCTTCGTCGTCTTTTTGCCGTTTTAAAAACATTTTATAATCTTCAAGTTCATCCCCGTCGAACTTCTTTTCATACCTGCGTAATGCATCGAGATATTTTTGTTGGTCTCTGTAAGACATGTTTAACTCCGTAATTAAGTTTACAAAAATTGAAAACTTAAAACCGGTTTAAGCTTCAAGTTCGTTAAATCAGCTTATACTTAATATGTTAGAAACCAGTGTCCTATCAACTTAATTACAATTATACCAAATTTCAGATGTAGGACGTAAAACGAAAAACGAAAAACGTAAGATATAGCGTTCGGCATTTTACGTATGATATAACACTGGTGCAAAAATAAACAAACTTTTTTAAAACTGAAAAATTTATATCTTTAGAGTGAATAATTAGTAAATTAAACAAAAGGATAAAAGCAGTATTGCCTGATAAAATAATTTACCCGGAAGTTTCGGTAGTTTTAACAGTTTATAACCGTGCAGGCTACTTAAAAAGATGCATTGATTCACTCCTGGCTCAATCATTTACAAACTGGGAATTAATTTCCATAGACGACGGCAGTATTGATAATTCACATGAAATTTTAAAAGGATATGAAGCAAGACATAATAATATAAAAGTAGCACGGCATAAAAATTTGAAACTTCCTTTAAGCCGGAACAGGGGAATAACTTTATCAGCCGGAAAGTACATTACTTTTCTGGACAGCGACGATGAATTTGAAAAAGATCATTTGGCTCATAGAGTAAATTACATGAACGAACACCCGGAAATAGACCTTCTGCACGGCGGTGTGGATATTATAGGCAATGAATTTGTACGGGATAAAAACAACCCGGAAAAATTTATTCATCTTTCCAGCTGTACCATTGGCGCAACTTTCTTTGGAAAGAGAGAAGTGTTTGACGAACTTAAAGGATTTAAAAATATAAAATACAGCGAAGACTCGGAATTTCTTGAAAGGGCCGAAAAAAAATTTAACGTTAAAAAAGTAAACTTCAATACCTACATTTACCACCGGGATGCAGCAGATAGTATAACTAATACTTATGTACCGTAGGGTACTTCCTGCTAGAATACATTGTATAAAATGGAAGAAATTGAGAGTTGAACATTGGGTATTGAAAATTACCAATATTCAATAATCAATTTTCAATGCTCAACTGAGCTGTTGTTGGTTCAGATCATACCGTAATATTTTATCTAATCCATAGTATTCATTTTAAATTTGGAATTGTAAAACTCTTTACTTCCGGGTATCCTCAAATTTATGTTACGGATATAGTCTATTTCAATATTTATATTTTTTGTAATCAGGTTCAGCACGTGCCCGCCTTCTTTTTTATCTTCGGTTAAAAAATGAAAATGATACCCGGGTACATTTACTCCTTCCAAATACGACGGGTATCTAAATCCGACTATTGTACCTGTAGTATTCCTGAACTTAAATACCGACTGATTTTTCAACACATCTGCAAGACTGGAATATTCTTTTGTTTGTTTCGGTTCGCTTCTGGTTTCCACAAAATTAAAATCGCCGCTAATTTTAATCGCATAAATCAAATTTTTAGATGGGATATTTTTATCAATAAACGCAGTAAGGTTTTTAAAATTTAATGTGTCTTTAAGGTGAATTGTTTTATTAGCCTTAAAAAAAGTAACCGTAACAAAAGGAGTTTCCTCACCCTGTGGAGGAATTACTGATTTACCGTTATTTTTTACCTGGTAAGTTATTCCGTTAAGTACAATCATTTCGCCGTCTACACCATTAAAAGTGCCCAGGCCGAAGTCTCCGTGCTTATTAATATCTCCGATCTTAAAATTATCGTTCATCACACCATTCATTAGAGATATTATAGGCGCAGATTGAAATACGGTATGATAGTTTTTATTCTGTGAATATGTTAAATGGGTTATTAAAAATAAAAGGGGTATAATGCAAATAAGTATTCTACGATTCATTTTCTTCCTTTAATATATTTTCATTAAGAGTAATTCAATATTAATCGTTTTTGAACAAGAATCAAATTAAGTGATGGCATAATTGTAAAGCCTCTCTGCCTGAAATATATCTTTCAGGCAAATCAATCACAATTCCAGGTATTAGCAATTCAGGGTTAGAACCATTAAACCTTTATACTTCAAATGGTTAATCCAATAAATATGTATGGCATATTTTTTATAATATGAAAAAGGTAAATGGCCTTAAATAAGATATTGTTTTCAATAAAATTGCAGGAGAAATAAAATGATAAAAAAAAGGATTATTGTTAAGACAGTAATATTATTGTCTTTTGTATCGTCACTAATATTTTTAAGCGGATGCCAAAATTCGCCAACTTCGCCGAATACGCCGCAGAACTCAACGGATGCTTCCGCTATGTTAAAAGTTATTCAATCGGATTCTGCCGTTGCCTCCTTTGGGCCCAATTATAATGAAGGATCGGCAATGGATATTACAGACAGTTCAGGGACATCAATTTATCCAGTTCGAGTCGGCCAGAAGATGCGTGTAGTATCAAGAAACTTTACATATACAATGTCCGGCGATACAGCATTCGGTACTTATACAAAAACATACGAAGGTGTACTTTATATTTCGGCATCTTACGATTCGGCGGCAGGCAGAGCGGATACCGTTATACAAAAACCTTTTACAACAGTAATTACAAGAAATGTAATTTTGTTAAAGGTAAACAACAATCGTTACGATACCGCAAATTATGCCTGGAGATTACTAGCTGTTTCTTTACCTGAAGGCGGAACACTAGTATCGAGCCTTAAGGTTACAAAACTATCCATGTTTTTGCCAAACGGAGATGTTATTATAATTAATAACCCGAATGATTATTATTTTTCTATTGCCAGGCCGCAAGGTAAAAAACGTTGGAAGCAATTGCCTCATTTTATGCATGGTCAAAAAGTTATGGTTAAAGTTGAATTAAACAGTGCTTTTGCAGATACCGACTTTGTTACGCTTACTGTTGGCGGCAACCTTAACGGTTTCCACAGAGAAAAAATTAAATTCAATCTAATATCTTCCACACAAACAGGCACGGGCTACTATAAAGTATACGAGGGTTCTTTTAGAATTCACCCATGGCCCGGTTTTAGGAATGCTGTTATAAACGCACTGCCGAGGCAGGTTATTTTTAACAATTCTACCCCTGTTGAAGTAAGCACCTGGGGTGTGCCTTACTTTATTGAATAAATTATTAGATTGCAAATAAATTATTGCTGTGTTAAGTTAAAGAAAATGAAAAACATGTTTAAATATTTTTTTGCAATTTTATCTGCATCCTTTATTCTATTTGCTGCCGGGTGTAACAGCCCGGCACCAACGGAATTAGTGCAGGACAGCCCGTCCCAGCAGAACCCGCTTCAGGTACAGGTTGTTGCAAAAGATACCGGCGATGCTTATTACGGCAACGGTTTTGATACTACCGGTGTTACCGGCAGTATTACAAATTACACAAACATAATAAACGTCAGCGGAATAAAAGTTACAACAAAATCCTCTACTATAAGAAGCGCATTTGCCCAGGCAATTTTTTTTGATAAAGGACATCCCGTACACGAACCAAACGGAAGATTAATCGGATTCCGAACTATTACACCGGGCATTGTAAAATTTAATAACAGCAGTGCAAATAAAATTCCATATCATGTTGCGTTTAACGTATTAGGCAGAAAAGTAGATTCGCTTCTCGGCTACCAGTATGTTTTAACAAACAGGCAGAGGAATCAATTTAACTTTGAATATAATTCTTCCGTAAATTTTAGGTATATACCTATGCACGGCCCTGCCGTCTCATTCGACATTATAACCCCCGAGGAAATTACAGGGCAGGTAATGCTATCCGGTAAAAGGGCAAATGGAACATTAAAAGCAAGCCTGCAATGGAACAAATCGAACCAGAAACATATTGAAATTATTATGGGAATAATTCCAAAAGGCTTATCCGAAGGTATTCCGCTTTACAAACTGACTGTAAATGATGACGGAAAGTTAAACATCCCTGCAAAGCTGCTTAATTCGATTCCGAAAAACAAGTACGACAGGCTGGAATTTACTTTTGTAAGAAAATATGAAAAACAGTACAATGAAAAAGGTACGGACATTTATGTTTTGTCTCAAAGCATTCACAGCATAATATTAGATATTCCTTGAGAAGAAATTTTTTAAAAATTTTTGCTGCATTAATAATTATATTAACGATGAAATTAACTGCGCAAAGCTCATTTGAGTTTACAGGCCTATGGAATCCGAATGCAAATTCCATAAGTATGATGAATAGTTTTGAGGATAATCCTTCAAACTATTCTTTAATTAAAGATTGGGGGCTTATGCTGTCTTACGGAAGTGAATTTGCAAATTCTGATGCTTCCAATTTGTATTTAATTTCATTATCCAAAAGAATTGGTCCGCATTTTTTTTCCCTGCGATATACACCCGGCTATCAAAAAGAATTTGTATTCAACAACGGGCAGTCTATTATACTGCAGGATTCATCGGTACAATCTCTGGATTCTAAATTTACTTATAAAGAATTATTCGGGCTGGGTTATTCGTACAGGTTTACAAATAATTTTAGTGCAGGTTTTACCCTGCGGTATTTTACACAGCAATTTAATCAGGAATCCGTGCTGCCGGTATTTTCCGATACATTGTACTTAATAAGAGAAAGCCAGTTGGAAAAAGCTAACTACTGGCGCGGCGATATGGGTTTATTCTATTCTCCTTTTAATAATTTTTCGTTTTCAATTTCTTCAATTAATTTAATTGATGTTAACGAAAACAGTGTAAATACCGATTTGGTTCCTTATGAAATGAAAAGACCAAAAGCTGCTTTACTAGGTATGACATACAGCCCTTTTAAACAGCTTGGTTTAAACTTATTATACGAAACAGACGACGCATACCAGTTTGGTTTTAATAATTTCTTTAATTTATTCGGCGGAACATTCGGCTTAAGCCTTACCGCATTCCATGATAAATTTCAATCCCCTTATATAGCGGGAATTATACCGGCAATAACTTTTGCAACAAAAATGTTCGGGATAACATTTTCAGGTGTAAAGTATTTTTCGGGGAGAGATGTAACCCATTCTTATTCCGACTTTGTTAATGAGGGGATAAATAATATATTAAATACACGCTACAGCTTTGATAAAGCCTTCGTTACGTTTTCTTTTACTCTTAATACAATACCCGAAAAAACAATTGAGTTTATGGATGCAAAAATCCTTACAAGTATTTATCCCGCATTAACGGATCATTATCTAACCAAACCGTTTGCGGAAGGGGAAATAGTGAATTTAACTAATCATAATATTACTGTTAAACCCTCCAGCAAAATTGAAGGAATAAATAACGACGGGATAGAATCTCCTTCGGTCATAATAGGGCCTAAAGATACCGCCTCTGTTCCTTTTTATACTATTATACCTCAATCTTTCAGTAAAGATAAAGCAGGCATTTCTTATGTAATTTTTAATGTTAAAGCGGAAAAGAGCAGCGACAAAGTACAACTGCAAAAGCCCATTCTGGTTAACAGTATTAATTCATGGGACGGCAAGGTAATTAACTTGCGGTATTATATTAAAAGAGATTACAGGTTTTCCATGGATTATGCAAAGAACATTTTAAGTAAATATAAAAGTGAACTTGATACACTTTCGTATGCCCTTTCAATTTTTTACGAAGCTAAAATCATATTCAATAATTTTGTAAAAGATATGGTTTATGCATCCAATCCCAGGGCTGACGTAGATTATGTACATTTCCCTCATGAAACAATAAAGCTTAAAGGTGGCAATTGCGACGACCTGAGCGTTTGTTACAGCTCTCTGCTTGAAAGTATTGGAATACAAACTGCTCTAGTGGATTACAAACCGGTTAACGGTATTGGGCATGTTAATGTTCTTGTAGATACCCAGCTTTCTCCCGAACAGGCAAGGCTGATAACAAATAACGATAATAAATACATTGTTAGAAAAAATGATTCCGGTGTTGACGAAGTTTGGATACCGGTTGAAGCAACTTCGTTAACCAGTTTTGATAAGGCATGGGACCTGGGAGCTCAAAAGTTTAACGAGGATGCCATCGACAACCTGGGCCTGGCTAAAAACACCGTAAGCATTGTTGATGTGTATTAAAAATTTAGGGTGAAAAAATGAAAAAAATTTTATTAATATTATTAATTGCAGCGGGAATTATTTCCGCACAAACTTATAAGGCTTCTCAGGTGGAAGGCCTTGTAACGGTTCAATCCGGCACCGGTGAAAAATGGACAAGGGTAGAAGACGGGCAGATTTTGCAGCCGAATTCTACCGTGGAAACTTCAGGTAATTCTCAGGTTTGGCTGCATGGTGAAAATGTAAAGCTACTTTTAAAAGGCTCATCGGCAGTTTCACTTTCCAGCATAAAAAAAATGACGGTTGATCAATTAATACTTGCACTTGCAATGGAAGACATGCTTAATGCACCGCATAAAAAAGAAAATTTAAATTCACAAAACACTGCAGTATACGGAGCAGAGGTTAATGGTATAAAACCTCCTATTATCAAATCTGATGACTTTGGAGTTAAAAGATTAAATGGTGCGGTTCAGCTTGCAGAAGGAGGCTACAGGGAATCGGCTGTTGTTTTTGCAAGAGAAACTTTTAGAAAGTATCCCGATACAAAAAACATTGCCGCTTTTAGAATTTATTTTGCGGACATTCTTTACAACTTAGGACTTAATGAAGATGCTTACGATGATTTTAAAACAATTCAAAAATTAAAATTGTCTGACGTTCAAAAAAAAGAAGTAATGAATAAAATGGATATACTGGCTAAGAGGCTGTTGAATAATTAGGATTGTGGAGAGTAATTATGAAAACTTATCTCAAAGATATTTTTGAATACGATGATTGGGCGAATAAAAAATTAATTAAAAGCTTAAAGACACAAAACGTTAATGAAGAAAGTGTACTAAAATTATTGTCTCACCTGCTACTAGCCGAACAAATATGGATGTTGAGGTTAAAAGGGGGAGATTATAAAAAATTGGATTTCTGGAAATTATTAAGCATAGAAGAATGCGGGAAAATATCAAACGAAAATTATGCTGAATATATGGAATTTCTGAATTCACACGAAGATAATGATTATTCCAAAACTTTTACTTACACAAACAGTAAAGGTACTAAATACACAAATACTATCGGCGAAACAATAACACATGTAGCACTTCATTCAGCTTACCACAGAGGCCAGGCAGCCAGGGAAGTGCGCAGACTCAATAAAGTACCGGTCCTTACTGATTATATTGCATTCGTCAGAGAACGCAATCAATAAAATAATCAGCGATATTTTGATAGAAAAAGATTTAGTCGGGACGTCTGCCGGCAAGAAAATAGTTACCTACAACTTTGAAGTTGATGAAAAGCTTTCAGCATTTATTTTAAGAAACGAACACCCGGATAAAAAGACACTGCTTAACCGGATTACATTTAACTGGAAGAAAAAGAGACACAAAAATATAATCTGGATAAACAATCCGCAGTACCGGTTCGATCTAGTTCCTCTTCAGGATTACAACAAATTATTTTTGCGGGATATTCCAATCTTTATAAGCAGTTGTAGTGAAGAACTGGCGGAATTCTTTAAGAAAAACAAATTTGAAGTTATTAAATCCGGCCGGGAAGCCGTACTTAACTTAAACGAAAATCATTTTGAAAAGAAGTCGTTAAAAGAACTTGTACGTGCGGGATTTAAAAGAGGCGCCATAGAAGAAGTTTTTTATACGGAAGAAAACTGCGCAAGGCTTGAACAATTTAAAACAGAATGTGTCCACGGAAAGGAACCCCAGTTAAAGCACTTCTTCAACGATCAATTTTTGCCGGTGTCCCGGCTCTTTGTATGTAAAAACGAACAAAACCACTGGCAAGGAGCAATTCTTATTGCGCCGAAGGGCAGCGGCAAAGTTATTACGGACTTAATACTGCGGAAAAAAGATTCGCCCAGAGGTACAATGGAGGCTCTCGTTTATCATATAGTATGCTTATTAAAAAATGAAGGCAGCAAAACCTGGAGCCTTGGCGAAGTACCTTATGTTATTTACGGAAGTAAAATTTTTTCCAAAGAATTTTTCATAAATTTTGCAGGCAGACGATTTAGGTATGCCTACAACTATAAGGGGCTTTTTAACTTTAAAAATAAATTTAACCCGGAATGGAAAAATATTTATATATGCTGCAAACCAAAACTAAACATAATAACTTTAATAAAAATTTCCTGGTTAAGCAACCTGTTAAAATTAATAGCAAATAAAACTTTGATTTACATTGAAAATATTTTTTCAATTTGAGGTTAATACAAAGTATATAATGGATGAATTGAAAATTTAATCGGAGGGCGGCGCACAAATATTGTTCAGCATAAAGCTTGATAACCTAACGTTCGATAAATTTTATACACTTTAATCAATGATGTTTTATTAGTAGTTTTAATTTTTAATTAACGTTATTTTATAAATAAGAATATAGTTATGCCGAAAATATTTTATTTTTTAATTATTTTTATCCTGTTTACTGTTTATTTAAACTTTGCACAAACAAAAGCAGACTCATCTGCAGCCCAAATACCAAAAGGCTTAACCGGTAAAAAGGTAATCGATAATTATATTAATGCTCTGGGTGGAAGAGATAATCTTAATAAAGTTGTTGACCGCACTACTGTAATGAAGGGGAGTATTAAAGGTAAAAAAATTACCATGACAATTTATCAAAAAGCTCCCGATAAAATGAAACAGGAAATTATTGACGGCCCGATAAAACAATACTCTTATTTTAACGGCCGAAAAGGAATTATTAAAGTGGAAGATAAAACTCTGGATGTTAAAGGTTCGGAACTGGAGAATTTGAAGTACGGAGCTATGATGAACCTGATGACTAACTGCGATTCTCTTGGAATAAAATTAAAATTGGACGGTGAAGACAAAGTAAACGGGAAAGATGCCTATAAGGTTGATATGATTTTCCCGTCGGGTATAATGTGGGCACAATATTTCGATCCGGACACCTGGCTTAAAGTAAAAGAGTCCGAAGAAATAAATGTTCCGCGCGGAATTTTTATACAGAACACTTATTTTTCCGATTACCGGGATATTGACGGTGTTAAATACCCGTTTACCGTTAAACAAACAATTGGCGAACAGCATCTTGATTTTAAAGTTGTATCTGTTAAAGTAAACACGGGATTAAGCGACAGCTTATTCGTTATAAAATAAATCAGTTAATTAATAAAAGATAAAATGGAAAGAAGAAAATATTCTGTAATAGTTTTTGACCTGGGAAATGTTCTTATACCCTTTAATTACAATCTGGTAATTGAAAGGTTTAATAATGTAAGCGAAGGTTTGGGGAATAAATTTTTAGATTATTATAGTTCAAACTATGATGTCCACAGAAAATTTGAGCGCGGCGATATGACGGAAGACGAATTTATAAGCAAAATGCTTTTTGTACTGGAGAATAAAATTTCAAAAGAAAAATTTTTAAATGATTACTCTAAGGTATTTAATGTTAATGAAAATGTTGCTTCGCTTCTTCCGTTGTTAAAAGAAAAATATTTGCTTGTACTTTTATCAAATACAAATTCAATTCACAGGCAATTCGGCTGGAAAGATTACGGATTCTTAAAGTATTTTGATAAATTCATCCTATCTTATGAAGTACATGCTGTTAAACCCGAAGAAAAAATTTACCGCGCTGCCGAAGCCTTTACTAAAAAACCTTCAAATGAACATTTGTTTATAGATGATATTGCGGATTATGCAGAAGGCGCTAAGAAAGCAGGGTGGGATGCGGTTCAATTTACGGGATATGAAAAGCTTGTTTCCAATTTGAGACAAAGAAATATTCTAGGGTAAAGCACTTTATTAGAATTTAAACTATTATTAAGTTATAATAAAAAAATTAAAAAGTGTGGGAAAAATAAATTTGATGAATCTATCTGCAGATGCAATAGCCGAGAAGAAAAGAATTGCACTAACTTCCGTACTGGCAGCAGTATTTTTAACTTCTTTTAAACTGGTTATAGGAATTTCCACCGGAAGCCTGGGCATTCTGTCGGAAGCGCTTCATTCGGCGCTGGATTTAATTGCTGCTGCAATAACTTTGTTTGCAGTAAGAGCAGCAGACCGCCCGCCCGATAAGGAACATAACTTTGGCCACGGCAAAATAGAAAATTTTTCAGCTCTTGTGGAAACTATGCTTCTGCTTATTACATGCGGCTGGATTATCTACGAAGCAATTCACAGGGTTACCGTACATAAGTTACATATAGATGTTACTGTTTGGAGCTTTATCGTTATTTTTACTTCAATAGTAGTAGATTTTTCACGTTCTCGTGCTTTAAACAGAGTTGCAAATAAGTATAACAGCCAGGCACTTAAAGCAGATGCTCTTCATTTTTCTACGGATATATGGAGTTCTGCTGTTGTTCTATTCGGTTTGGTAGGGGCTGCTTTTAAATTTTATTATGCAGACATAATTGCGGCTTTAGTAGTTGCAGTAATTGTTTTGTATATCAGCTACCGGTTGGGCAAAAAATCATTTGATGTATTAATTGATAAATCACCCGAAGGACTTACGGAAACTATCAGTTCAATTATTAAAGATATTCCAGAGGTTAAAAATTTTCACGATATCCGGATAAGGGAAGCCGGTGCAAAAAAATTTATTGAGCTTAATATTCATGTAGAAAAAATTCTTTCAATAGATGAAGCCCATGCAATTACTCATAAAGTTGAAAAAGCAATTACAGATAAAATTGAAAATATAAATGTAATGATTCATACCGAACCGGAAGAAAAGGCATAAGCTGAAGATTGTAGCTAAGACATTCAGCGGCTCATATTCCTGAACTTACGCTTGAACTATCAGCCGGAGGCAGATAAACCTTCGGCTGAAAGTTCAAGAAGTTAAAAAATTATAAATAGGATTTCCGGTTAGTCGGTTTTAAATTTATTAAGCAAATTGCCAAGTGCATTTTTATTAACCATAAAGTCGAGCATTTTTAATTTAACATAATCTTCACGGAAGAAATAATAACCGGGGAACCTGCCGTTATGCCCGCTTGAGCCGGAATCTTTTATAAGATACCAATCTGTTCCGTCGATATTTTTATATCCGACAAGATGAATGCCGTGATCATCGCCTGTAGTTTTATTGCTGAAGCGGAATTGCCTCGCATATTCATCTATATATTTGTCCGGGATATCAAATGTAGGAATTATTGCAACATCGGAATCAGCTACGATTCCGGGTTCGGAAACATCTCCGCCGATTGCAATGGTGTAACCATCGCGGATAGCTTCCTTAATTATACTCATAAAAACATCCAGCGGAACGTTGTAATATTCTTTGCTGTGCCACCAGTTATCCGGAACTGTATATTCAACTTTTTCCCAGTAAGGTTCCTGCATTAAAGACATAACATCAACATAGTCATCAAGATTTAAATCAACGATTTTTGAAAGATATTCTTTAGGTGTATAATCCTTGCCGTCAACAGTTACTTTTACAGGCGGAACTCCCATGTAGTGATTCAGAATATCTTTAATAGTGTTTACTACATCTTCTTCATTCCATGCATTTGCAGCTTTTACGCCATTAAGATAATTTCTTATCTCTGAATACATTTGCCTATGATCGTAAAACTTTTGACCCGGCAGTAATCCGGTAAAAGCATCTTCAGGAACAATTCCGTATTTTTCCCATATTCTCGGAACTGCATTAGCTTCGGAACCTTCACCGAAAGCGGAATTACCGCGTTCTTCTACAAAACGCTTTGCCTTTTCTACGTATTCCCAATAATCGGTATACATTTCGGAAAGCTTTAATTTTCTTTTATGAATCCTGTAAACTTCAGATTCAAAAAATGAAGTTGTAGAAAAATCCCAGCACGTGCCTGTCCACCCCTGGGATACAGGGGGATTAAACCAGTACTTTGTAAATTCATCAATCGATTTTGGAATTTGAACACCGGATAGGTCTACTCTAAATGTTTTGCGATCTTTTTTGGGTTGTGCAATAAATTCGTCGGAACTTTTTTTTATTTCATTAAAAAATTTATTCTTTGGAGTAACAAACTCACCCTTGTTGCGGCGTTCTGGCTGGGCAAAAAGAATATTGCCCGAAAGAAGAATAAGTAAAACTAAAGAAATGGAAAAATGAGATTTCATTAAATACCCTTTAGTAAGTGAAATGTATATTATTTATAAGATCGTAAATTATTCCTTAAAATTAATAATATTCGGAACATGTTTCCAAAAATTATTATACATTAATCCGTAATTTATCCGGAACGGAAATTAAAAGAGTTCACGTTTATTTTTTCAAAATGAATTTTACTATTATAACAAATGCCGCCAGTGCAATTATTATAGCAAAGCCCGCCGGGCGGCCAAAGTTAATAGTCCACCCAACTCCAAACCTTTTAGGAACCCAAATAGAAGGATCATGAGGATTATAATAAAACATTCCCAGTTTCCAGTAAGAATCATCATCGACATTATTTATACCTTTGGCCGTTTCATTAATTTTAAGTTTTAGTCTGCTGCCGGACTGACCTGTTTTTACCGCCAGCGTTACTGCACTTAGTAAAATTAAAAGCGGGATTGCTATATTAAAGTTTTTAAAAATATTTTCCGGAATAATAAATAGCCTGTTCATGTTAAGCGAGACAAAAAGCATCCATGTTACTAGGAGTGTACACAGGATTACGGAATAGTCCGACCAGATAAGCCTGAAATGTCTATCTCTCAGCATTGATGTTTCCGGCCTATTGGAATCTATTTGCTGCCTGGATGTTTTTATTGAAAAATATATTGCAATAAACATGCATAAAAGGGAGATTGAAATCAGCGGTATTAACATAACATGCAAATAAGATTTATCCGTTGTTTCTGTTGCAGCACCCTGCAGATTATAGTGCATTATTATTTTAGCGGGTATTTTATTATAGTCCAAAAACAATACTAAAATATTTAAAACAATTATTATAAGCGAAGGAAGGAACCACCAGATAGAGACGAGAAATTTCCCATCCCGGAACTTTGTATCAACAGATAATAACTCTTTAGCCGGTTTAATGTTTTCATGGTTTAGCAATTCGTTTTTTAATTCTTTAGCTTTTTTATTATAAACCACATAAATAATTAATGATAATAAAACTTCCGTAAAAATACCTATTGGAAAATTTAAACTGCCGGAGGAATTATACGACAGTAGCCCGAAGGCAATAAGAAACGGGATAATAATTGATAAGTAAACATGCTTGAAATTTCTTTTAAGAATTTCTGTTTCGGGATGAGCTGCTATTTCATTAGGAAACCGTGAGCCGAATACAATATTTCCTTTTAAGAGAAAAGGAATTATATAGTTGGTGAATCCTATTATAACCATAATTAAAAACGAAAGCCAGAATAAATTCTCAATTGCTCCCATCGATTTTATCCTTTATTAAAAGCTAAATAAATTTTTTTGCATCCCTCAATAAAATCTTTTTCTTTTATTCCCCTGCAGTACGCCTCGGCAATTACAGGTTTAATAATATCGGGAATTTCTTTTAAAAAATCCGGTTTTCGCATCCGGGAAAGTTGGTTAATAACAACACCTTTCCTTTTATGAACTATAACAAAACCGTCATTCTTTAAAAGCGTGTACGCTTTGTTAATTGTATGCATATTTACGCCAATATCCTTTGCAAATTGGCGTACCGAAGGTAACGATTCTCCTTCTGTAAAACTGCCGGAGGCAATTCCTTCTACAACCTGGTCTTTAATCTGTACATAAATCGGAACCTCAGATTCAAAATCTATTTTGATTATCATATCTGTTTGTTATATTTGTTCTACTAAAAATAGAACAAATATAACAAATAGACAAATATCCTTAATAAAAATATTTTAAGAAAAGTAAAAAGGCTTCACCAATGAAAAATTTACCCCGGATTTTTACGGTTGCTTTAATGATAATTTCTAATTTAACATTCGGAAAAAATTTATCCGGTTCGAATAATAAAATTACCGGAACCTGGCTCGGAATATTAAAAGTTTCCGGGATGGAATTAAGAATTGTTTTTAACATTAAGGAAAACGACAAAGGAATTTTATCTGCATATATGGAAAGCCCGGACCAAACATCACATAAAATTCCGGTTGACACCGTTATTTTTAACGATGGGAATTTAAAATTAGATGTAAAGATTGTCCGCGGATACTTCGATGGTAAATTCAATTCCGACAGTATGACTATAGCCGGCACGTGGCATCAAAACGGAATGTCTCTTCCGCTTGCATTAAAAAAAGTAGAAAAAGTCGAAGCTATAAAAAGGCCGCAGGAACCCAAACCGCCGTTTCCCTATAAAGTTGAAAATGTAACTTTTAAAAATAATTCGGCGGGGGTTGCACTTGCCGGTACATTAACCTTACCTAAAAAAGGAGGATCCTTTCCGGCTGTTCTTTTAATTTCCGGCTCAGGGCCGAATAATAGAAACGAAGAAATTTTCGGACACAAGCCGTTCCTTGTTTTAGCAGATTATTTAACGCGCAGGGGAATAGCAGTTTTAAGATATGATAAAAGAGGAATTGGGAAATCTACGGGAAATTATACCGAAGCAACTACCAAAGATTTTGCCTCGGATGCACTTGCGGGAGTTGAATATTTAAGAACTCTGAATATAATTAACCCAAAGGAAATAGGTTTAGTTGGCCACAGTGAAGGCGGTGCAATTGCTCCGATTGTTGCGGCAGGTTCTAACGATGTGGCGTATATAGTTTTACTTGCCGGGCCGGGTTTACCGGGTGATCAAATTTTATTAAAGCAGGAAGCTCTTATTGCAGGTCTGGCAGGAGTACCGGAGAAAACTGTTGAAAGAGATACTTCATTTAAGTCTAAAATTTTTAATTTAATTAAAGAAAATAAAAATGCGGAACAAACTATTAGCGGCATAAAAAAAATAGTAAGTAATTATTATAACACCCTAAGCGAAAAAGAAAAAACCGGGGCTGGAAGTTCAGATGAACTTCAAAAAGAAATGCTAAAAGCTTTTACTTCTCCATGGATAGAATACTTTATAAGATACAACCCCGTACCGACATTAGAAAAAGTAAAATGCCCGGTGCTTGCTCTAGATGGTTCAAAAGATGTACAAGTTCCTCCCAAAGAAGACCTTGCGGCAATTAAAGCAGCACTGAAAAAAGGCGGTAATAAGAATTTTGAAGTAAGAGAGCTCCCGGGATTAAATCATCTTTTTCAGGATGCAACAACAGGCGCTCCAAGCGAGTATAGTAAAATTGAAGAAACCTTTTCTCCCGCTGCATTAAAAATTATTGGTGACTGGATCGTTAAAATTGTTAATAAGTGAAATTATTACCAATATTAATTTATTTTACGTCACCAAATTCTTTGTTGTTGGCACAGTTAACATTTTGTTTTTTTTAACTTAGCTACTTTAAGCCTTAAATAATAACATCTTGTGGCACCCTCACAAATAGCTGATTAAAGAAAACTAATATGAAAATAGCACATATTTCCGATATACATTTTACAACTTTTTTTAGGAATTCCGGCCTATTTAAATTTGAAAAACTTTTACAGTACTGCAATACGAAAAAGGTAGATCATTTAATAATTACCGGCGACCTTGTTGAAAACCCTGATCCTTACGATTTTGAACTTATTAGAAATGCATTAAATCAATACGGATATCTTTCATCCGACAGGTTGTCGCTTGTAATAGGCAACCACGATATTTTCGGCGGAGTATTAACAGTGGAGGATCTTTTTAATTTCAAAACACGCTGCGAAACAATTGACTATAAAAACCGGGTGAAAGAATTTTACGAATATTTTTCCGAATCTTTCGAAGGATGCAGTTACATTTCTCCTCAAAATATATTTCCTTATGCAAAAGTAATTGATGATATTTTAATTACAGGTATAAATTCCGTTGCGGAATATTCAAAAGCTAAAAATCTATTTGCTTCAAACGGCGAGATTAGTACCAGCCAACTGGCTGAATTAACAAACATTTTTAATATGTTCGGAAACTGCAGAACTAAACTGGTTCTTATTCATCATCACTTTCAGGATACCAAGCCTCTCCAGGAAAATAAGTTCGGCAGCATCTGGCAGATTATTGAAAGGCAAACAATGAAGCTTAGAACCAAGAAGAAGCTGATAGAATTATTCAATAATTATAAAGTGGACCTGGTACTGCACGGCCATTACCATAAAACAGATGAATATTATAAAAAAGGAATAAGATTCTTAAATGCCGGCGGTAGTTTTAAAAATGATTTAAAAAATGTAAACCAGATAAATTTCCTGGAAACCGGGTTAAATGCATTGAGGATAGAAATACATAAAATACCTCAGCTGCTATACCCGCAAGTTTTTTCATTTAATAATACGAATTCGGTAATCACTTAAAAAATATAGTCTTACATACTCATTGATTTTCGAAAGAATTTTATTATCTTAAAAATGTGGATAATGGAAATTTTTTCCAAGAAAAACCGGTAAATTTTTCTAAGAAGATCGATAATTTTTATTAAGGGGATCGGCAAATTTTCCCAAATTATTTTAGGGGGCTTTGTATTAAAAACATATTTGTAACTTTATTAACGGCACAATAATTGTACCCTACTTCACTCAAAAAATAATTTAAGTTATGAATGGAATACAAATGATGCTTGTAATCGGAGGGCTGGTTTTGTTTTCCGCTATGGTATTAAATATAAATAATGTTATTACCAGTTCAAAAGAGCAGACAAACAACTCCGAATTTTTAGCCGTTGCTACGGAAACAGGACAAAATTTACTAAATAAAATAAGTTCAAAAGCTTTTGACCAAAATACAATTTCGAACCCGGCATATAAGCCCGGACTATTTACACCTGCAAATTCTTTAGGACCCGAGTCCGGCGAAACACCGGCTACCTACAATGATGTTGACGACTATAATGGTTATACCGAGACCGACACTGTTCCTAGAGCAGGCATTTTTAATCTAAAGGCTTTTGTTAATTATGTTGATACTACAAACTTAAACACCGTATTAACTTCCTCTGTGTCAAGAATTAAAAGAATACAGGTTGATGTAACAAACAATTACATGAAAGACACTGTAAAATTATATTATTATAAAAGTTATTAAGCATTTAAGATATGGGTTCGATTATAGATACAATAGGTTCTTATGTTATTGGCGGCGTTGTGCTGCTATCTATTGTTAGTTTTACTTTTTATTTCAACAATCAATCCGTTGAAACAAAACTAAGTCAAATTTCTCAGGTTTCTATAATACAAGTTGGTAAAATTATTGAAAATGATTTTGAAAAATTAGGCTACAGGGTTTCTAGCGGGAATAAAATTGTTGCGATATCTCCGGATTCTATTTCATTTAGAGGAGATGTAGAAAACGATGGCATAGTAGATAATATTACATATTTAACATATACAAAAGACCAAACTTTGTATCTGGAAAGAAAAACTTCCGGCTCTGTAAACGGAAAGTGGTCTATGCCGATTAAGAGTATAAATATTGAAGGACTTAACAGTGAAGGTAAACCTACGATGCAAATACCGGACATAATAGGTATTTCGTTCACTTTAGTCACTTCGGAAAAAACTTTTAACGATTCCCAAACTCAAGTAGGAGCTTCTTGGGTAAGAGTATTTTATCCAAAGAATTTATAGTATGAAACTTTAAATATTTTAAGGGTATTAATTTATAATGATTAAAAATAATTCTTTCTTATATTTAAATAAAAATGCGTATGTAGAATGGGCAGGTTAATTATTATATTGATTTTGGGGGCTGCGGTGTTGTTCTCCATTACAAGTGTAAATACAGCCAACAGTAATTTGATTATGGCAGACAGCACTTATGCAGAAAATCAACGGCTGCAGGCAAAGGATTATGCCTCTAGCGGTATTGAAATGGCTATTATGAAGCTCTCCGATGATACCACATGGAGCGGTGTCTTAAACAAACAATTAAAATCCGGTTCTGTAAACATTACAGTAAATAATACTAAAAGTAAATATTTTAAAGGTCCTTCAAATAACCTGCTATGTGCTAAGCTTATTACATCTATAGGTTTTGCCGGTGAACAATCTTATACCATAAGATCCGTTATCCAGTTGCCTATTGCCGATGATACAGTTAAAGGAGTTCCGGGATTTATGGATTATGCGGTTTGTACGGGAGATAATCTGTCTCTAAACGGTAATGTAAATATTCAAGATGACAACAACCCTCAATGGAATGCAAACGTACATACGAATTCAGATTTTCAAATGAATGGAAATAATAGTATAAAAGGATTTTTAACCTACGTTGGAAAAGCGCATTCCAACCCTGCAAAAAGGATGGACTCCAATATTATTCCAAATCAAAATCCTGATGGCCTTCCTAATTATTACCAAGATTCTGTTGTTACAATACCTTCGTTTAATCCGGATGAATATAAGAGTAAAGCTGCACAAGTTTATCCTACTAATAAAACAATTAGCGGAAATATTACACTCGGAACAAAAGATAACCCGGAAATAATTTATGTAGGAGGAGATTTAACACTTAACGGAAATGTATCCGGTTACGGAATTTTTATTGTTCAGGGAAATATTCTGTTAAACGGAAATGTAACGGTTAATACCTTAGATCCCGAAGGCAGCAGCGTAGGATTATATACTGCCCACGATCTTAATGCTAACGGAAATGTAAAAATATACGCTCAAATTTTAACCGGCGGCAATGCCAACCTAAATGGAAATTGTAAAGTATACGGAAGTATAACTACAGAGGGTACGGTAAACTTCAACGGAAACGTTAATATTTATTATAGACCGGCAGCCGGCGCACTTACAACTCCTTTTTGGTCTCCGCAAGTAAAAAAAGGAAACGGATTAGATAGACCCCAGATTATATCTTATTATTAATCACCACTATATAATATCCCTATAAACATTTCTTACCAACAAATAACAAATAATTCGTTGCTTTAAACATTTTTCAAGAATAACTTTAATGCATCAATTTGGATCAAATCTCAAATTAATTTTACAAAAGAATCGACAACTTTTTTGCAAAATTTACTTACGATATTAAAAAACCTTAGTTTTAAGCAGTATCCTAAATTTTCATAGGTAATTATTACATAGGTAGTGAATTCTGTTAAGGAAATAATTTTCCGCTATTTTATTAAAAATGTTGGCCCGCTTTTTGGCATTATCTTTCTGCAAGCTATTGAAAATTTGGAAAAATAATTTTAGAATTTTATAAAGGAAAGCTATCTTATGAACTCAGGTCAACAACTTTTAACAATATTCGTCATTGTTATCTTCGGATTCTTGAGTTTAAATGTATATAAATCCAGCGGCTCTAGAGAAGATTCAATGAGATATAATGAAGCAGCTATTACCGCTACGGGAATAGCTCAAGCTATGATCAATGAAATTGAGAGTAAGGCATTTGATCAAACTACAGTTTATAAATCTGTTTCTACCGCTGATTCTTTAACTCCCCCTAATTCACTTGGTCCCGACGGTACCGAAACTGTTCCAACACAGTTTAATGATATTGACGACTACAATGATTATACAACCACAGATACTTTAAATATTCTGGGCAATTTTAATGTAAAAGTTAAAGTATTTTACATCCAAAAAATGTCTCCCGATGTTGTAAGTTATACACAGACATTTTCAAAACAAGTTAATGTAAGCGTAACAAACATGTATCTGCCTGACACGCTTAAATTCAGTCAAGTTATATCATATTAAAGGAAAGGGAATACCATGGCTTACATGCTGGATTTAATGGGATCTTACATTGTCGGTGCGATAGTCTTATTGATGATTGTCGGCCTGGATATATACATTCCTACATCGGCAAGTGAAGTTGTTTTTAATAATATGGTACAAGGAAATATAGGCACTGCCGCAGAAATAATAAACTATGATTTTTATAAAATAGGATATAGAACAACCGGGAATTCTATAGTACTGGCTGACTCCGACAGAATTAAATTTGATACCGATATTAGTGATGACGGAAATATTGATACTGTTTATTATTATCCTGGCAGCACTTCCCAGCTTACCTCAACGCCTAATCCAAATGACAAACCTTTGTACAGGCAGTTAAATGGTGATACACCGCTGTCTTCTATTGCAATTACCGAATTTAAACTAACTTATTATGATTCACTTGGTGCCCAATTAAGTTACGGCAGCCTGAATTCCCAAGTTCAACGTAATAGAATCAGAACTATTAAAGTTTATTTAAGAGTCGAGTCTACGGAACCTGTGGGCAAAATCTATCAAGCGGCAGAATGGGATGAAAAAATAACTCCGAAGAATTTATAAAGGAGGAGAAAATGTCGAGATTTTTAATGATCATAATACTAGGCGGGTTTATTTCTTACGGAATACTTTCAATTCCGCAGAATAATATTGTAAATCAGAGCACTAATAATACGGTTAAAATATACAGCAAGGTTCAATCCAGAAATATTGCAAATTCAATGTCCGAAATGCTTCTCTCAAAAGTTAGCGACAGTACTTCATGGCGGGCTAATTCTTATACGGAGACAAATATTTTCGGAGGTATTGCAAGGTACAAAGTTATAGACACAACACTTGCTCCTAAAGATACTGTTATAAAAATTTGTGTTACCGGAATATATAATAATTATCCTGTTAATGTTACCGTTTATGCAGATAAGCAATCTCCCGGCTTTGTTCCACCCGTTGTTAGGGGAGTTTGGACGGCCAACGGCCCTTTGAATAAGACAATTAGCGATATGTATATTGACGGCGAAGACCATGACTTAAATTGGAACAATCTACCTCATACAGGAGTTTTCGGTGTTTCAACAAGTATAAATTTTGTTAATACTGAAAACGCTGCAATTGGCGGGACAAGAGACAGCGTAGACTACCCAATGTCATTCCCCCAAAATCCGAATGTAATAGAACAGAATTATAATTGGGGAGGCCATTTCCCAAATACGCCGGATGCAGCTCTAGGACTACCTGATGGAAAATTAAAGGAAATAGCAATGAGCGGACAGAACGGCAGTCAATATGTAACTGATGTAAAATATCTTACTTTACCATTATCCGGTGTTACATATATAGAGTTACCGGAAGGAAAGCAAGAGCACCTTGATTTAACCTACAATGTTAAAAAGGGGAACGGCGGCCCTGATCCAAGCGCTTATAACAGCAGGGGCATACTTGTAATTCATAATTCAAACGGAACCACACAAATTAATCAAACAAAAACCGGTACCGGCCAATGGTTTGAGGGTATAATAATTGGTGATTATATGTTTCACTTTCACTGCGATGTTCTTGGTGCAATTATTTTACTTTCACCTAATCTTGAAACCTCACATGAATGTAATGGAAATAAAGATCACAGAGTTTTTTATAGTTCTCTATCAATTAGAAACGCAACTAAAATTGTAGGAAAAAGCAGCTACAGCAACAGTAACAATAACTACGGTTTTGGTGCACATAGGTTGAATGTAAGATACTGGCTGGAATAATAATAAAACTTATTATTTATTTCGCACAGCATTATTAGAATAATAAATCTATGAGGAAATAATGTCTAGATTTTTAATGATTTTAGTAATAGGCGGATTTATTTCTTACGGGATTCTTACAATTCCGCAAAATAATTTTGTAAATGAGGGCACCAAGAATGCCGTAATGTTATACTCGGATGCTCAAGCTAGAGATATTGCAAATAGCACAGCACAGATGTTACTTTCTGAGGTTAGCGACAGCCTAAGTTGGCGGGTTAATTCTTATACAGAAACTAATTTACTAGGAGGGACTGCAAAATACAAGGTTATTGATACGGTTCTCGGAATAAAAGATACCGTAATAAAAATTTCGGTTACAGGTAAATACAATAATTATTCGACTAATGTTACCGTATTTGCAGATAAAGAATCTCCCGGTTTTGTCCCTCCTATAGTTCGTGGAGTATGGACTGCAAACGGCCCTTTGAACAATACTATAAGCGATATGTATATTGATGGTGAAGACCATGACCTAAATTGGAATTATGTACCGCATACCGGAGTTTTTGGTATTTCTACAAGCATAGATTTTGTTAATACTGAAGACGCTCAGATAGGTGGGACAAGAGATAGTGTAGATTATCCTATGTCTTATCCTCAAGACCCTAATGTTATTGAACAGAATTATAATTGGGGCAGTCATTTTCCCAGTACTCCAGACGAAGCTCTCGGATTACCGGAGGGAACATTAAAACAAATAGCAAAGAGCGGTAAGGATGGAAGTCAGTATGTGACTGATGTAAAAGATTTAACTTTGCCTTTATCGGGCGTTACATATATAGAATTACCCGAAGGGGTACAAGAAAAAATCGACATGGCTTATACTGGAGGAAAGGGAGGTCCCGGGGGAAAAGAAGACTCCGGAGGAAAAGAAGACTCCGGAGGAAAAGAAGACCCCGGATGTCCTGGTGGACCTGGAGAAAAAGGTACAATTGATCCCAGCATATACAACAGCAGGGGTATACTTGTGGTACATAACGCAAACGGAACCACAAGAATTAATCAATTACATACTGGAACCGGACAATGGTTTGAGGGAATAATTATAGGTGATTATATGTTCCATTTCCATCTTGATGTCCTAGGTGCCATTATTTTACTTTCACCTGACCTTGAAACAGTTCACCACTGTGCCGGAAACAAAGACCACAGGGTGTTTTATAGTTCTCAATCAATTAGAAATGCAACTAAAATTTTAGGTATAAGAAGCAAGTACAGTAATGGTAACGATAACTACGGTTTTGATGCACATAGATTGCATGTAAGATATTGGAGGGAATAAAAGCGCTTTATATATACAATAAAACCGACAGAGCAAGAACCTGAAATAACTTTCAATTTACAGCCGGCTTATTAAAGACGACAGTAAATATAGAACCGAAACCTTTTGAGCTTTCAACTTTTATATCTGCCTTGTTTAACTCAACATATTTCTTTACAAGAGCCAGGCCCAATCCGTTACCTTCAAATTCCCTTTTTTGCCCCACGTCTTCTTGAGAGAATGGGGTGAATAATTTTTCCATATAATCTTCGGAAATTCCTATTCCAGAATCTTTTACGGCTATACAAATTTTCCCCTTTCCTTCTTCATAAATTCTAACTGTAATAGAGCCTTTGGGAGTATATTTAACAGCATTGCCGATAAGGTTTTGGAATATCTGGTTAAATGTGTACAGGTCGACATTAACTTTCGGAGAATCAATATAAGAATCGAAATTTAGCTCCAGGCCTTTTTCGGTGCATAACGGTTTTAATTCTTTAATTACCGTCTTCAACTGTTTTTCAGCATCGATTAATTCAAAATCGGGCTCATAATTACCGCTTTGAATTGAAGACATATTAAGAATTAGATCAATAGTGCGCTGCAGCCTTTTCCCAGCACTGTCCATCGATTCCATTAAGGTATTTAATTCTTCATCCTTTAATACGGCAAGCTCGTCCGATACTATCGGCGTAACATTTAATATTACATTAAGCGGTGTTCTAATTTCGTGGGACATTTGTGCAAGGAAAGCACTTTTAAGCCGGTCGGATGCTTCGGCTTTATCTTTTGCAAGTATTAATTCTTTTTCAACTTCTTTCCTCTCGCTTATATCAATTACCTGGCTTACAAAATTTAACGGTCTCTCTTTGGTATCTCTTAAGAGTATGGACTTAACAATAGCATAAACTATCTTGCCGTTTTTATTAATAAAGCGCTTTTCAAAATATATATCGGAAAGATCTTCGTTAAGCATCTTTTTACTTGCAGATAATTTTTGTTCCCAATCTTCCTCGTTAGATTCAGGCCAGTCAGCAAGATCACTTGCTCTGTTATTCATCAATCTTTTATTTAAAAATTCCTCCTTTGCCCAGTCTTCTTTAACCGTAATTTCTTCAATGGGCCGGTTTAGAAGTTCTTCGGCAGTATAACCGGTAGTTTCGCAAAAAGAAAGATTTACTTTTGTAATTTTATTATCGGGAGAAGTTAATACCATACCCACAGGTGCAAGTTCAACCAAAAGACGGAATTGTTCTTCGCTTTCCTTTAATGCATTTTCAAAATGCTTACGCTGATTTATTTCAAATTCCACTTCCCCTATCTTATCTCTAAACAGATAGCTTGCTTCCTGCTTCAAATTATAAATCTGGCCTTCCAAATCCCCAATCTTTTCCGGAATCAATTCAAGAATATGTAATATTATACCGAACTCATCAAATTTTTCAAATATCTTTTTTTTTCTGTAGTTGCCTACATCTATTGCATCCGCAGCATTTAAGACTTTTTTAACCGGCATATAGACTAAACTTATAAAAGCTGCAGAGAATATAAATCCGATTATAAATATTAATGCGCTTACCTTAATTATCTCTGAATTATTACTGCTTATATCTTCCATTAGATTGGGAACAAAAAGTCCGATATAAAGCATTGCATTTTGTGCTTTATTAATTTTAAAGTGATATGATTTCCGTATTAAATTATTCTTTAACTTAGTAACCGGTATGTAACTAGTCTGTAAATAATTGTTCTCCTTTGCAGCATTTAAATTAAAACTTTTAATAATTTTGTTTGAGTCTCCCGTTACTACAAAATAAGAAATATACCTGTTTACTTCAGGCTCTATATTTGATTCTTCTGTTGAGGAATCATACAAATTCTTTTGAACATCGATTATTATATGGCCGGATATTACTGCCATAATATCATTAATTTCAATTTCTTTTTGCTTAATATATCCGCCGGATTGATACAGATAATAAGCAATGGATAGGAGGCAAAAAAATGCAGAACAAATTAAAAAATATTTTGAACGTATTTTCTTAAACATGTACCAGCTAAAATAGTATAATTTTATTTAGTAAATCCACCCTTTAATATTATCGGACAAAACAAGAATAATTAAAAGGAACATGCATAATTTATTTTACCTAACCTAATAAATTTTATATTGAAAGTCTATATAAGTTAGATTATAAAAGTGATAGATCAGCCGGCAGTTTGGTAAGACAAATGTAAATAATTTGTTAATTAGAAAGACTCTGAACCCATCTCTTGCCTTTCACTTTTAAGACTATGTGAAAATTAGGAAATGACGAATAAATATTAATATCAGGTTTTTAATAAACTATCAATCCACCATTCATTAACATTGTACTTTTAAGTATCTTCGGCCAAAAAACAAAGCGATTGCCCTATAAAATAAAAAAAGGCAGGCCGTAAAGCCTGCCATTTAGAGATGTTATTTTTGTGTGCTGTTTTCTAATGAAGATTTATTCTCTCGTTATTTCATAAGTATCATCTTTTTTGTAATCTGTTCTTTCCCGTTTGAAAGTGAATATATGTATATTCCGGATGAGAGTTTACTTGCGTCAAAGGTTAAATTATAACTACCTGGGTTCAATTCTCCGTTAAGTAGTTTTGCTACTTCCTGCCCAAGAAGGTTATAAACTTTAAGGACATACTTTCCAGATGCCGGGACTGAAAATTGTATAACAGTCGACGGATTAAACGGATTCGGGTAATTCTGTCCTAATTTGAATTCATGTGGAACCGAATTGACATCATTAACTCCCGTTATCGAATTACCCTGGAATGAAATATTTTGAACAGTAATGTTAAATGTAGATAACCCTGGATTATCGTCTGTTGAAAATATAAAACCAATAAATTCTATCTGAGAAGGATCAAAATTGACCTGGCTGCCGTACAACTGCTTAAACTGGCTGAAGTTAATTGTATATTCTTTGCTTTCTCCCGTTAGGCTTATTTTATAAGCAAAATAATTATAATTATTAATTTCAGAAGTATTTATAATTACTTCAACCGTGCCGTTACCACTGGCATCAAATTTAACCTTATTAAAATTTGAAAGATCGTACGGTTCATTTCCTGCGGATAAAGAACGTACAATAGACGCCCAATCCTTAAGCTGTCCCGAAGCAGAAACGCCGCCAGAAAGAACAACCGAACCTTCGGGGTAATTTGTTACGGTTTGCTGCGGGAAGTTTGAAGTATTAAATGAATCAAAGGTACTTAATGGACCATTTATATATGAATAAGCACCGCCGCCTACATAAACTTCATCAGTAAATCCGCTGGCTTGACTCATATAAACATTTGCATCCGATATTATACCGGGGTTAATTGTAACATCATTCGTACCTTTGTTTACATGGAATGAAGATTTGGTTGAAAGTTGATCTGCACCCTGGGATATTCTATAATATGTTGTGAAGTTCAGGTCTTTTGGGGAACCGTTATTTACAACAGCTAAGTGAATATAACCATCTAAAGAATAATATGCACTGCTTATATAAACATCAGGATTTAACTGTGATGTATTCATATAATTTAATTTATTCAAAGAACTAAACTTAGAAAGCATCTCTTGAACGAGGTTTACAGTTCCGGTGTATGAATCCGACCAAACCTGGAAGTTATATACACTGGAGGCACCGGCAGGCGCTTTGTATTCTTCATAGGTCCACTTATTCTGCACGAAATATCCACCGGGTGTTTCGTAAACGCTGAATGATATTGCATAATCTGTAGTGTTATCTTTTTGATGAGATTCTTTGGCCGCATAAAATTGATAACCGTTTATATTAAGCAATTTAATTTCGTCAATTTTATAACCGGCAAGTCTATCGCATACCACCTTAAAGTGATCATAAATATTTGGCGCTGCAGTAATCGTTGAGAAAACTCCTCCTACTCTTGTATTACCTTTTGCAAGGGCAAGTGTATAATTAACTGCGTAACTGGAAATTGCATTGGATATGCCGAGAATATCAAATGGTGTTGCCGCTACCGCATGTGAATTTAAAGGACCTGTTTGTGGAATAAAATCCTGTAATGTATACAGGGCAGTAATTGCAGCCGCACCTTTTTTAAGTTGAATTGGAGTTGTCATTCCGTATTTTATTTTTAATTCACGTTTCAATAACAGTTCGGAAAGATCACCTCTGGATTCTACACCTCCATTATTTGAATTACTGGTAGTATCCTTTATATCTAAATCGGTTGCACACTCTTCGTATGTATTGTTATCAATATCTTTACCTGTTATACAAGCTAAATTAAGATAGTTATCACAATAGTTGGTTACCATGGCAGTTAAAGTAACACTTCCCTGATCATTTGGATTTAAAGTTCCCACATTAAATTGAACAATATTACTTCCTTGAGAAGTTTCTTGTCCGCTTGAAGATGATACGTATGCCATTCCCGGAGGTAAGGTATCCAAAACAACCGAATTATAAATCGCTGCAGAACCTGAATTTCCGTATTTAATTGTATAAGTTGTAGTTTTACCGGAATCCGGTGCAAATACCAATCCGTCGTCTTTGGTAATCCATAATTGTGGATAATTTTGCTGAGGTATATACATACCGGCATCAATTGTAAGATTATTTTCACCGGCCGACAAATCTATGCAAACAGTTTTACCGCTTGAAACATCTGGATTAGAATCAACTGTTCTATCACTGCCTTGTAATGCAGGGCTGAAATTATAACTTGAAGGTAAAATGAACCATACATAATAACTTCCTGCGGCAAGGTTATTGAATAAATATTTACCGTTAGAGTTTGTTGAAGTTGTAGCAACCAGAGCGTCGGTATTGCAATCATAAAGTTTAACAATAACGTTAGGAATTCCCGGTTCGCCAGAGTTTTGTATGCCGTTATGGTTCAAGTCATTCCATACAAAGTCTCCTATACTGCCTGTCTGTGGAGGCGGTGTTGGATACATACCGGCATCAATTGTAAGGTTATTTTCACCTGCAGATAAATCTACACAAACTGTTTTGCCTGTTGTAGGATCGGGATTTGAATCAACCGACCTATCACTGCCCTGCAGTGCGGGACTAAATGTATAGCCGTTTGGCAATACAAACTGAACATAATAACTTCCTGCAGAAAGATTATTAAATAAATATTTACCGTTATTATTTGTAGCTGTTGTAGATAATAGATTGTTAGTATTGCAGTCATAAAGTTTAACAACTACATTGGGAATACCCGGTTCGCCTGAGTCTTGTATTCCGTTATGATTAGTATCGTCCCATACAAAATCACCTATGCTGCCTGTCTGCGGAGGAGGAGGAGTTGGGTACATACCGGCATCAATTGTAAGGTTATTTTCACCTGCAGATAAATCTACACAAACTGTTTTGCCTGATGTAGGATCGGGGTTTGAATCAACTGTTCTGTCGCTGCCCTGAAGTGCCGGACTGAATGTATAGCCGTTTGGCAATACAAACTGAACATAATAGCTTCCCGCAGAAAGATTACTGAATAAGTATTTACCATTTGAATTAGTGGTTGTGCTGGCAATAAGTTTATTTGTATTACAGTCAAAAAGAAGCACAACTATATTAGGTATGCCAGGCTCGCCTGAGTCTTGTATGCCGTTTTTATTTGTGTCATTCCAAACAAAGTCTCCAATACTGCCCACTGGCGGCGGTGTCGGATACATACCTGCATCTATTGTTAAATTATTTTCACTTACGCCCAATGTTATACAAGCAGTCTTTCCGTTATTATCAGGATTAGAATCCAGAGCTGTATCCGAGCCCTGATTTTGAGGACTAACTGTATAGTCATTCGGAATTCCGAATTTTACATAATAATCTCCGTGAGTTAAAGGTGAGAACAAATATTTACCGTTAGCGTCTGTTGTAGTGGTAGCAAGAAGGGAGTCCGTAATACAATTATATAAATTCACTATAACGTTCGGAATACCTGGCTCACCGGAATTCTGAATACCATTTTTATTTGAATCATTCCAAACAAAGTCTCCAATGCTGCCGAATGTAGGTGTAGGAATTCCGTCAACTTTTATTTTGGATGGTGAATTGTGCATTTTAATTATTGCAACAGAACCAAATCCGGCAGAACCAAATGCGTTTTTGCTTACTGTTACTTCATACTGCACATCAAAAATCCAATTAGGATATGAAGGATTAGGGGTATAATTATTATCTGTTGCCGGAGAGTTGGTTGTTAGTACATAGCCAAACTGATTAAAATTCCTGCTCAGAGATGTATTATAACTTAAAATATTACTTGCACTTCCTTTAATTATTTTTCCGTCTCCGCCGGTTGCTCCTAGAGAACCATAACCAGATGGAAATTGGTTGCTTTGGCTTATATAATCTAATTGGAAATCAAGTACTACATTTCCGTTTTTATCTTTAAATTGAAATTCCGATTCGTCGCTTCCGACAAGATCACTAAATTTATGTTTGTTAGGTCCTCCCCAGCCAATTGTATTTGTACCATAAGTATTATCGTTCACAGTCGGACTCATATCGAAAAAAACATGTATATTACCGGCAGCATCTGTACTTGTATATAAAGTTCCAACATAAACATTTTGGTTGTTAACCGGATATTCCAGATCTACACCGGTGCCTTGGGCAAATATTTTATTTAACCCTGTTAATAAAATAAATATGGATACAAAAAAAGAGACTAAGTAAATTCGTTTCATTTCTAATTCTCCCATTAATTTTTTATTCTTATCCCAATAGATGTGCCAATTGCAGAAAAATGCGATTTTTTTTAGGAAAATGAATATTCGATAACTGATATGTGTCTTAAAATGATACGTCTCCCCTGTATCTTCTTATTTTATAAGTTATTAAAAATTAGTTACTTAATAAACTTAAAATATTATAAGGCGAGACTCACCTAGGTTTGTTTAGTGCGTATAAAATAGGATGAAACAATTTTACGTTGAATGTTACATTAATATAATTCAAAGATAAATCTAACCTGTGAGGCTTATCTGATTTTTATATGCAATTCCTTAAGCTGCTGATCATCTACTGTTGAAGGGGCATCATCCATAATAGAAACGGCACTTGCGGTTTTAGGAAATGCTATAACATCCCTAATTGATTTTTCACCGGCAAAAATCATCGCCATTCTATCGAAACCGAAGGCAATTCCGCCGTGTGGAGGTGCACCGTATTTAAATGCATTCATTAAAAAACCAAATTTATAATCAGCTTCTTCATCGGATATGCCAAGAGCTTTAAACATTTTTGCCTGCAGTCCGGCATCATGAATTCTAATGCTTCCGCCTGCAATTTCATTTCCGTTTAAAACAAGATCATAAGCTCTTGCTTTAACTCTTGCAGGATCTTTTTCCATATAGTCAACATCTTCCGGCCTTGGTGAGGTAAAAGGATGATGCATTGCGTAGTAACGGTGAGTTTGTTCATCCCATTCAAGCAGCGGGAAATCAGTAACCCAAAGTAATCTTGGATCAGAATCAGGTTTAATAAGTTCCAGTCGTCTGGCCATTTCCATTCTTAGCTGCCCCATAATTGAAAGCGCTTTAAGTCGTGCCCCTGTTAATATGAAGAGCAAATCTCCCGGCTTAGCATTTAATGAATCAATTAAATTTTTCTTTTCATCATCGGTTAAAAATTTTGCTATAGGAGCTTCAAGATCATTGTCTTTTACACGCATCCATATAAGCCCGCCTGCGCCAAGCTTTTTTACAAAGTCTGTTAATACATCAAGCTGGTTGCGTGTATATTCCCCGCATCCGGGAGCTAACAGCCCGGTAATAATTCCTTTATTTTTTATATGATCCTGGAAAACTTTAAATGAAGTATTTTCAAAAACATGGTTAAGAGTTACCATTTCAAGATCGAATCTTAAGTCCGGTTTATCACTGCCGTATTTTTCAAGTGCTTCATCGAAAGTTAAACGAGGAAGCGGAAGTTCCAAATCGCGGTTCCAGATTTCTTTGAAAAATACTTTCATCAAGCCTTCTACAATTTCAAAAATATTTTCCTGGTCTACAAAAGACATTTCAACATCAATCTGCGTAAATTCCGGCTGCCTGTCGGCGCGCAGGTCTTCATCTCTAAAGCATTTAACAATTTGGAAATATCTATCAAGTCCGGAAACCATAAGCAATTGTTTGTACTGCTGCGGAGATTGAGGAAGAGCATAAAACTTACCCTTGTGCAGCCTGCTTGGAACAAGATAATCTCTAGCGCCTTCGGGAGTGCTTTTCATCAGCACCGGAGTTTCAACTTCCACAAAATCATTTTCGTCGAAATATTTTCTTGCAACCTGGTACATCCTGTGACGCAATAAAATATTTTTTTGCATAGCAGGTCTCCGCAGATCCAGGTACCTGTATTTTAGTCTTATGTCTTCGCTGGTTTCAATTTCATTTTGAATTGAAAACGGAGGAGTTTTAGCTTCGTTAAGAATGATCAGCTTGTTAACCATTACATCAATTTGCCCCGTGGGCAGTGCCGGATTTTCCGTGCCTTCAGGTCTTTTACGCACTTTGCCTTCAATGGAAATTACATATTCATTCCGTAAGCTGCCTGCAGCTTCGTGTGCTTCTTTATTAAAATTGGGTTCAAAAACTACCTGGGTTATACCATATCGATCTCGTAAATCAATAAAGATTAAACCGCCCAAATCGCGCCGGGTATCAACCCATCCGTTTAATATAACATTATTCCCAATACTGTTTTCCCGTAATTCTCCGCATGTATGTGTTCTGGTTTTAAAATACATCTTTCCTTTTAGAACTCCTTAAAAAAATAGATTGTAAAAATAATCAAATAGGAAAGGGTAAACAAATAGATTTGATTAATTAGAAGTTGATTAATGAATAGTTATGCAGAAAGACAATCGGATCAAATTAGTTTACGCCTTTAGGCAGATGAATATTCTTAGACAAACCGTTAATACGGTAAAGACAAAATTGATAAATTATTTTAGTAAGGATATTCAATAGCATCCCTAATTTTCTCTTTTGCTTCCTTACCGCTCCATTTCTCGCAAAGGTAAAGGCCAAGGTCTATTGAAGATGTTACTGCTCCCGAAGTAATAACATCCTGGTCTTCAACTATTCTTTCTTTTACCACTTCGGAACAGTACTGTTTAAGAGTTTCAAATTCCAGGTGATTAGTGGTAGCTCGTTTCCCTTTTAAAAAGCCTGCCGCACCTAGCAAAAGCCCTCCGGTACAAATGGAAATTTTGTATTGAATGTTCTTCGCAGTTTTAAGCCAATCTAGAAACTCCTCATCATTCTGAAGGCTTCTAGTTCCCATTCCTCCCGGCACAATAACAACATCATAACTTCCCAAATTATTTCTTACTTTGTCGGGAATAATCTTAAAGCCGTGCTTGTCTCTTACCATATCCGTGTAAGCACAAATATCCCACTTTAAATCGTTCTTAAATTTCATGGTTTTCAATCTTGTTAACGTATCGTATATACCTGCAAAATCTAATAAAGTTAAATCATTATATACAACAAATGCGACTTTCAAAATAAACCTCAAATTGTTAAAAAAACATATATAAATTTAATCAAAATTATCGTTAAGAACAGTCTCTTTTTGCGTAGCTATCAATTTTGAAATATCAATACCGAAGAGCCTTATTACATCCCTGCAGAATTGAATAAGAAATTGCATAAGTTTTTCCGGCGATTCAAATTCATTGGTAATTACAAGCTTCATAATATCTTTTCCTTTTGAAGACGAAGGGCGCTGCTGAACAAACTTTACGGAGTTTTTATATTCCTGCATTATAAAATGCATAAGCTCAACAAATTTGAATTTATAATAATCTTCCTTTTGTCCATCCGGCAAAATTATATTTATATTTTTCCGCTGAATAATTATTCTTTCAAACAATGCATACGAAGCATAAAGCTTAAGAGTTGCCGTTTCAATTAATCTTTTTACAAGTGTAGGCAAAGCACCGAATCTGTCCGTCATTTCTTCTTTTAATTCTTCTATCTCATCAATTGTTTTTATTGAATAAAGTGCAGTATAAAAGTTTAACCTGTCCATTTGTTCCGGCATGTAAGTGGGCGGAATACCTATTTCGAAATATGTGTCTATAGTCGGCTCGGTACGTTCTTCTGTTTTGGGTAAATCTTTAAATACTTCTTTAAATTCTTTGTACTTTAATTCTTCAACAGCTTCATTGATTAATTTTACGTAAAGGTCGAAACCCACTTCATTAATAAATCCGGTTTGCTCTTTTCCAAGTAAATTGCCGGCACCTCTAATCTCAAGGTCGCGCATAGAAATATTGAAGCCCGCACCAACATCGGTAAACTCTTCTATTGCCTGTAATCGGCGAAGAGCTTTTTTACTAATGCCGCTTAACGAAGGTACGATAAAATATGCATAAGCCTGCCGGTTGGATCTCCCCACTCTTCCTCTTAATTGATGGAGCTCAGCCAGCCCGAAGCGATCTGCACGATTTACAATTATTGTATTTACATTTGGTATGTCTATTCCGGATTCAATAATCTTAGTTGATATTAAAACATCATACTCCCTGTTTAAAAATCCATGTATAACTTTTTCAAGCTGTGAAGGCTTCATCTGCCCGTGTGCAATTGCAAATTTTACGTCCGGTAAATATTTCCTTATATAACCTGCAAGCTTATCTATCGATTGGACTCTGTCGTGAACCAGATAGACCTGGCCGTTTCTTCTTAATTCATTTAATATCCATTCTTTAATTTTAAATATATCGAACATTGAAACATGAGTATAAATAGGCTGCCTGTTTGGCGGCGGTGTTGCAATTAAAGATAAATCCCTTGCACCCAATAAAGAAAGATTTAACGTTCTCGGAATTGGCGTAGCGGTTAATGTTAAAGTATCCACATTCAACTTTAACGAACGCAGCTTTTCTTTAGCCATTACACCGAACCGGTGTTCTTCATCTATTACTAGTAATCCGAGTTCTTTAAAATTAATATCCTTGGATAATAGCCGGTGTGTACCAACAACTACATCAACCTTACCCTGTTCTAATTCCTCTAAAATTTCACTTTGTTTTTTCTTAGATTGAAATCTGGACATAACTGCTACCTTTACAGGGAATTGAGTCAGCCGGTCGGTAAAGGTATTATAATGCTGCTCTGCAAGAATTGTTGTAGGTACAAGAACTGCTGTTTGCTTCCCGTCTTGCGCAGCTTTAAATGCAGCTCTTACGGCAATTTCGGTTTTCCCGAATCCGACATCACCGCAGATAAGCCTATCCATAGGGTTACCGGCTTCCATATCTTCTTTAACTTCTTTGGTAACTTTTTCCTGATCGGGAGTATCCTCATAAAAGAAAGAAGCTTCCAGTTCCTTTTGCCAAACGGTATCTGAACTAAAATTAAAACCTTTTGCCGCTTTCCGTTTCGCATACAGTTCAATTAATTCTTTTGCAGCTTCTTTTATTTTTCTTTTCGTTTTCCGTTTTGTATTTGTCCAATCGGAAGTGCCCAAAGTAGATAGTGAAGGTACAAGATTTTCATTGGAAGAGTATTTTTTTACAAGAGCCAGGTAATTAAGATTAACATATACCACGCCGCCTTCGTTATATATTATCTTCATAGATTCCTGATCAATTTCGCCTATCTTTATTGTTTTTAGTCCTACATATTGGCCTATTCCGTAATCCTCATGAACTACATAATCTCCCTTTTTAATGGAAGCAAAAGCCTTTGCCTTGGATTTTTTGTATTTGCGCTTTGCGGAAATCTTCGTTCTATATGGTTTGTTAAAAATCTGGTAATCTGTAAGTAGCAGAAATTTTTTATTCTTATCCAGGAATCCTTTCTTTATTGCAAGCGTTTCAATCTCTACTTTGCCGGATTCTATCAGGCCGGCAAGTTCATTTTTAAATTCGGATAGTACATCTTTTAACCTTGCGGATTGTATTTCATTCTCTGATGTAATTACAATGTTATAACTTTGTTCGGCGTAAGTTTTTATTACGGAAAATAAAATTTCATAATTTGAATTGATTGTGGGGGCTTCCGAAAAACCGAGATTAACATGTCCTCCGGATGATGAGATTTCTTCTTCAATTAACCAGCGGGCATTTAACCTGGATGAATAATCATAACCGGTATTGCCGGCAGTACTTTCTTCTTCTTTAATAACGATATCTTCATCGGGAAAGTTGTCATCTTCCAAATCCACTTTAACCGGTGCAGGCTTTTGGTTTTCATTTTGATTATTAAATAGATCTACCCGCTTTTCTTCTAAGTTTGCCAGCTCGTAAGACGAAGCTATAACGATAGGATTTTCAAGGTAATCAAAAATATCTACGGCATTATTTCGTAAGGTATTGTTTCCGGGAGTTATTGCGCCGGCAAGGGTAATACTTTTAATTGTTTCAATAGATCTTTGGCTTTCCGGATCAAAATATCTTATAGATTCTAAAAAATCCCCGTCGAATTCAAGCCTTACCGGATTCTTTTCACTATAAGACCAAAAGTCAATTATTGCACCGCGTTGAGAATAATCACCGGGGGCTTCAACAAACTTGTCCTTTTGATAATTCAACAGATTAAGATATTCTATTAAATCGTTGTAAGTAATATCGCCGCCAAGCTGAATTACGGTTGTATTTTTTTCAACTTGATTTTTAGATGGAAGAATACAATTAAGAAAATCGTAAACAGCAACAAGTATGAATTTATCTCTTTTGGTAATCTCGGTTAACTTCTCTTGAATGGCTTCCGAAGTAAGTTCACTAATTGCAATTGTATCTTTTCCCGCGCCCAGTACATCCAGTTCAACATTGATTTCTGCTACTGTTTGTACATCCGGAACTAGTAAAACAATTTGATTTTCTTTTTTAATTAGGCCGGATACAAAAATGCTTTTTAAAGAACCGTATAAAGGGGAAATAAATGTGGTTTTATTTTCTTTTAACTTTTTAATCAGCCCCTGTAAAACATTTACTTCTTTAATATAATTGTCAATTATACTTTTCGCTTCATTATTTGGCATATGCTTCAATATTTTAACAAATTCTTATAAAAGAATTTTTTATAGATGCAACAAAATTCTTTAATAAATTTAATTATTGAAAAGACAATCATTGGTGAATAAATTATGACATAACATCCTGAGTAAAAGGATTTGATTCATAATATAAAAATAATGAAAAAGAGTGGAAAAATAATTGATTTAGGGAGCCAATACCATGAAAAAATTTCCCCTTGTTATTTTGTTTTGCATATCCTCAATTACTATTAAAGCGCAAATATCGGTAGGATATATAAACGGATATTATGACAGTTATCCGGAATCGGCAATTGATTATAGCAATCTTAATTATATTGCTATGTCTTTTATTTACCCGCAGGCAAACGGAAGTATAAGTGTTGATTCATGGTTTCTAAACCCACAGCTCGTTCAAACTGCTCATCAACATGGAGTAGAAGTAGTTGTTAGTGTAGGAGGTTACGGAGGATCGGATAGTTTTAGTCCAATGGTTGCAGATACTGCCGCACGTACAAAGTTTGTTAAAAACCTTGTTGATTTTTGTCTTCAAAATAATTTCGACGGCGCTGACCTTGATTGGGAATATCCAAAATCAACAGACCGGGCAAACTTTACGGCACTTGTAATTCAAATACGCAAAGCTTTTAATGACGCAAATATTTCTACACTTAGTGCTGCTATTCCATCCCAGGATTGGAACAATGCTTATGATATAGCACAACTAAAAAATTATCTTAATTGGTTCGGAATAATGACTTATGATTTTTACGGCCCATGGGAAACTACATCCGGCCATGATGCGGCGCTATATTCTTCTTCAAAACAATATAGTTCTATTGATAACAGCGTGAAATATTATACCGGTAAAGGAATGCCGAAAGATAAAATGTGCATTGGTATTCCCTTTGGCGGTTATACTTTGAATACAAAGGCTCTATTTACATCCTGCTCCGGCGGGACAACAATTTCTTATGTAGATGCAAATACAAAGAAGAACCAGGGCTGGACATACCATTGGGATGAAATTTGTAAGCAGCCTTACCTTCAAAACCAGGCAAACACTCAATTAATAACATATGACGATACAAACTCTGTTAAGTTAAAGTGTGAATATATTCATAAGAATAATTTAATGGGAACAATAGTTTGGAAAATAGGCAGAGACTATGATGGGAAATCCACTCCGCTGCTTTCTATGCTTGGCAAGTATCTTTTGAATTACCCTGTCAATATTCCGGCAACCCCCATATTACAAACTCCTCAAGATGAAGAAAAAAACGACTCGACATCATTACAATTTACCTGGCTACCCAC
Source organism: Ignavibacteriaceae bacterium (assembly GCA_046704255.1). GTDB lineage: Bacteria > Bacteroidota > Ignavibacteria > Ignavibacteriales > Ignavibacteriaceae > FEN-1297. The sequence continues at coordinate 68,118 of JBJKSH010000057.1, forward strand.
GGACTCTACTACTTCATATCAATTGCAGGTTTCAACCCAAAAAGATTTTAATTCTTTAACAATAAATAAAGACAATATTAATATGAATTATTACATAATCTCCGGATTAAAAAGTAATACTACATATTATTGGAGAGTAAATGCTTCAAATTTAAATGGAACAAGCAGCTGGTCCGATACCCGGAGTTTTACAACTAAGGATATTACTCTTATTTCAAATGATGATGAAAAACAGGTCCCTCAAAAATATTTTCTTGCCAATTATCCCAACCCTTTTAATCCCTCCACAACAATTCGTTATTCTATACCAAAAGATAATTTAGTTAAGATATCCGTTTATAGTATATTGGGTACGAAGATAAAAACTTTAGTTGATAAGATTCAGCATTCCGGGAATTATGAAATAAAATTTGAAGGACAAAATTTACCGAGCGGTATTTATTTGTATAGGCTACAAGCAGGAGAATATTCTAAAATTAATAAGATGTTATTACTCAAATAAAATGTTGAGTAGAAACCTAAAGCACGTGTTCTAAGCTTTAAAAATTTAAGCAACCGTACGGAAAACAATCGGTTTAACATTGATTCAAATTTATTGAATTATTATTTTCAATCTTTAGATATCGGTATTCTGTAAGAAGAACTAAGTAAACGGGAAGAGTCATATCGAATGTAACAAATAAGAATATACCTTTATAATTTGAAACAGATTACTAAAAAAGAATTTTTATAATTTAATTAACATCTCTTACAACATTAAATGAGGGAAAGCATGAAAGTTCAACAGTTCTTTACTTATATTTTTTTAGCTATACTTATCTTCCTTACAAACACTCCTGCGCAAGATAAATTAAATTCCTTAATTGAGGATATTAACATACCATACCAAAAGTTCGTTTTAAAAAACGGATTAACACTCATTGTGCATGAAGACCACAAAGCACCGATTGCTGCATTTAACGTATGGTATCATGTTGGTTCGAAAAATGAGAAACAAGGTAAAACAGGTTTTGCACATCTGTTTGAGCACTTGATGTTCAACGGCAGTGAAAACTATAACGACGATTACTTCAAAGTGATGGAAAAAATCGGTTCGACGGATTTGAACGGTACAACAAACCAGGACCGTACAAATTACTTTGAAACTGTTCCAACTTCCGCACTCGATTTAACGCTCTGGATGGAATCCGATAGAATGGGACATC
>JBJKSH010000058.1:0-4499 GCA_046704255.1 Ignavibacteriaceae bacterium
ATTCGTAATTCTTTTTCCGGACATAATATTTTGCATTGGGAAAAGCAGGGATAAGCTTACCGTTTTCCAATTTTGTAGAGCCCCCCGTATGATCAAAATGAAGATGTGTAAGAATTACATCGGTAAAATCAGCCGGGGTTAAATTTAATTTTTCAAGTTCCGATTCTAAAGAATATTCCCGCTGGTTGATGTCATAAATTTTTTGTGATTTTTCGTCCCATTTATTTCCCATCCCGTTATCAATAAGAATTTTTTTTGAATTTCCGACAAGCAATAAATTTCTTGTTGCAAGTTTAATTCTATTAGCTTCATCAGAAGGATTGGATCTTTCCCACAGCGGTTTTGGTATAATTCCAAACATAGCACCGCCGTCAAGGCTAAAATATCCCGAATTGATTATATGTAAGTCGTATTTTCCTATTTTCATTTTAACCTTCCGGATCATTTATAATTACGGAATGAATTTTATTTAGAAATCAAGTTAAGCAAGAATTAAGAAATGTTAAAGTGATATAGAATAGTAAAAAAAAAGGACACCGCAGGATGTCCTTTCCAAAATTAACCAACCAAAAAAATTTTTATCTGCCTAATGCATCAAGGCTTTCTTTTTTAGCCATCAATGCGTCTTTGTCTTCCTCGTGCTCAGGGTCCGGAATACAGCAATCAACAGGGCAAACTTCAACGCATTGCGGAGAGTCGTGCCAGCCCTGGCATTCTGTGCATTTATCCGGAACTACATAAAAATAATCGCTTGAGTAAAATCCGTTGGCACCGGATGGTGCAGCCTCACCGTCACCGTATGTCTTGCCGGCTAATTCCCAGTTAGTACCTCCTTCATAAATAGCATTGTTCGGGCATTCCGGCTCGCAGGCTCCGCAATTGATGCATTCTTCCGTTATTTTGTAAGCCATTTTCTATTTCTCCTTATAATTCGTTTAAAAATAATACTATTTTAAATTTATAATTCTTTAGTTAATTGTTATTTTATTCACCAATATTGTGCCAAGCCTAACAATTCTAAAATATTTATCAGTCTATAATCCATATTATTGAAATTCAAAAAAATATATATAATACAGCTAATTTGGTAATGTGCACATTTTCAATAATGAGAATTCCAAGAAAGTGGTTTCTCTATATTGGTCTGCTTAATAATTTTTTAAAAGTAAATTAGGTGGCGGAGAGTAATAGAAAAGTAATGTCTATTCGAAAAATAGAATACGGATTTAACTGCCGTTGGACTTTGTAAATTCTGACGTACGATGCGAGATTAACACGAATTTTTTAGTTGATAATTGACTTTTGGTAATTTTCGTTAAAAAATAATAATTATCTGCCAATACCGTCTAAATACTCTTTCCTGGCTAATAAAGTTGCTTCGTCTTCAACATGATTTGGATCAGGAATACAGCAATCAACCGGACAAACGGCTGCACATTGCGGTTCATCATGGAAACCTTTGCATTCGGTGCATTTATCCGGCACAATAAAGAAGAAATCTTCAGAGTAAAAACCGGCTGCTCTGGAAGGTGCAAGGTCATTTGCACCATAAGTTTTACCGGCAAGTTCCCATTCAGCGCCACCTTCGTATATTGCAGTATTAGGGCATTCCGGTTCACAAGCCCCGCAATTAATGCATTCCTGGGTTATCATTATAGCCATAGAAATTTTATCCTCTTATTCATTTTAGAGACTTTCCCCTTCAACTTGGAGGGAAGATATATTATTTGGTTTTTCGCTATTTAACATTTTCTTGACAAGATTAAATACATAGTTAAATATTCTTATAATTACCGGCGCAAATTTAATAAAAAGTTTTTTTAAAAGGTGAATACTACCTTTAAAATAATATAAAATTTATAGTGTTAAAAGTGAGACTCACCTTTATTACAAACTATATATTACCAGCCGCCGCTAGCGCCTCCACCTCCAAAGCTTCCGCCGCCGCCGGAAAAACCACCACCGCCAAAACCTCCGCCGCTGCCACCGGAACCTCCTCCGAAGAACCCGCCGCCAAAACCTCCGCCGTAATAAATAAAACCTCCGCCGCGCCTGCCGCCTCTAATTATAAAAGATATAATTAAAAATATGATAAATAATAAAGTAAAAATCCCGGAACCAGAATTTTCATTTGATCTATTCCGCACCCTAACTGCTTTATATTCTCCTTTGGTTGCAAGGATAATTGCTTTAATACCGGCAGTAATTCCGCCGTAATAGTTATTACTTCTAAAGTAAGGAATTATTACATTCCTTATAATTGAACTGGCAAGAGCATCCGGTAAAGCGCCTTCCAATCCGTAACCAACTTCAATTCTAATTCTTCTGTCATTTTTAACTACCAAAAGAAGAATACCGTTGTCATTTTTTTTAGAGCCTATTTTATTTTTTGTTGCTACTGCAATAGAATATTCATCTAAGGGGTAATTATCTAAAGTAGGTATAATTAATACAACAACCTGGTTGGAAGTTGAGTCATCAAAGGTCTTTAATCTGTAATCCAGAGTATTTAGCTGAGATTGATTTAGGGTATTGGTATAATCATTTGCATAGTATTTTAATTGAGGCACTTTCGGCTGGGCTATGCATGTAAAAACAAATAATATTGAAAGGAATAAAAATTTCATCGTAATTAGAACTCTACCTTCGGAACAGTTTCCGCTCCTGCTGCCGCTTTAAAGTACTGCCTGGTTTTAAACCCGGAAAAATTAGCAATAATATTGGTAGGTATCTTTTGTATTAAAATATTATATTTTTGAACTGCTTCATTAAATCTTATCCTGGCTACGTTTATCCTGTTCTCCGTACCTTCAAGCTGAGCCTGAAGTTGTAAAAAGTTTTCGTTTGCTTTTAAATCCGGATAGTTTTCAACCGTAACAAGAAGTCTGGATAATGCACCGTTTAATTTACCCCACGAAGACTCAAATTTTTGGAATTCCTGCGGGTTATCCAAAATATCTTTTGAAATATTAATTTTACCAACACTTGCACGGGCTTCTGTTACCTGTGTTAATACACTTTTTTCAAAATTTGCATATCCCTTAACAGTGTTAACAAGGTTAGGAATAAGATCATACCTTCTTTGATACTGGCTCTCTACATTACCCCATGACTTATAAACTTCTTGGTTTTGGTTAACTAAATTATTGTAGGCGCTAATTCCCCATAATATAATAATTGCAGCAATTAATATAACTCCCCCAGCAACGGAACAACCAACAATCATTCCTCTCTTCATTATACCTCCTATAAGGTTGACAACAAGTATGGAAGTTTACTGTTTTCATTTAGAAAATTTTATTTTTTAAATATGGCTGTAATATTAATCAGCCGGAATCGATCGTCATACAGGGAAAGCCCGTTCTACAAAGGTTGTTACTAAAAATTGTTTTTAATAATAAGCTTAATAGAACCGGCGGCATATTGCCAAAACAAAATAAACTTTGTAATGAATATAATATAAATTATTAATTTTTACCTGTTTTTATAATAATTTTTATAAAAAATTTAAGGTTTTGTTCCCGAATAGCTAAATTGCAAATAATTCATAGCTTTATTTGTAATATTTAAGTTGGCTTCCAAAGCAAACTTACGGGAATTTTGAAGGTTACCGTTGTAAAACCGAAGCCATAAAAAATTCCCTACGGCCAGGCCGTCGAATACCCTATTAGCCATAAAAGCGTTAACCGTAACATAGCCCCAAAGTAAATTCCAGCCAAGAGATAAAAGTCCGCTAAAAATATGACCGGTATAAAATTGCCCGGCACCGGGAATAAAATGTGAAATTATCTCTGCAAAAGGAACGGAATATTTTTCATCATTTACTTTTTTACAAAATTTAGAGAGCACCTGATTAGTATCTGTTTTTGTAAAAGCCGATGATGCTTTTTCCCATTTATCCGCAAAAATATATGCCCATCCTTTCCAGTAATTTATTTCTTTTATCCTTGAAGAAAATCTTTTATCATTTTGTAAGGAATCCAGTAAATCGAGTGCACGGTATGTAGTCCTTCTTAAAATATTTGCGCGTATAATGTTGATCTTTGCCGTATAAAGCTCATTCACATTTGAGGCATCTATTCCGGCATAAGCAAAATAAATTATCGCATCGGAAAATTTTGCACCCATTTTATAGGCTTTACCAATATAATTATTTGCTTCGTATCCGTACTCGTTGCTTTTATCAAAGAATAGTAATCTTTTAAACTCCGTTATTGAATCATAATAATCTGCTTCGCTGAATAATTTCTTTGCATAATCAAATTGTTTTTGAAGTGCATCCTGGGCAAATGTACTTTTAAAAACAATTAAAACACTTACAAGCGTTAAACAATATTTGCAAAATTTATTCATATTACTTTTACTGATTTTATACACCACATTCTTAACTAAGTATACTTGTAAGCCAATAGGCTAATTTGAAATTTCTGAGTTCTGGTAAAAGAACCGATACTATCCCTTGGAGGGATAGTATCGGTTCTTTTACCAGAACTCAGAAA
>JBJKSH010000059.1:0-2920 GCA_046704255.1 Ignavibacteriaceae bacterium
TAGTTAATAATTTAGGGCCTGAGCCGCCCTTTATATTTCTCCAGATTTGGTACTGAGTGACATTTGAATTTGGGTTATCCGTCCAGTGCAATGTAATAGGCTGCCCGTAATTTAAGTCGTGAGTTAGATTTTTGCCGATATTAGTGGGGCTGCCGGTAAAGTATGCGGTGAAGGTTGTGTTACTTGTAGGATCAAAAGTTTTTGTATCTGATGTAGAACCGTCGCTCCAATGGTCGAAATAATATAGTATGCCGTTTATTGTTTGAGAATTAGCGGCTGCAGTAATGTCGTTTCCTTCAATAACATTATCGGAAGACGAAGGGGAGTTATGCTGAACGTTATTAACGGTAATTATTCCCCCGTTTCCTACTCCGGTAAAACTATTTTGAAAAGTAGGGGTAACATAAGTTTTTAGATAAGCAATAAAGGAGGCGCCATTGTCGGCAGCATCAGCCGTATAGCTTATTGATTGTGTATTCCCTTCCGGATGCAGGCTTCCAAATAAATTTTTATTCCAATTACTTTGATTTTTCGGCGCCTCGGTGTCGTTAAACAGCCATGTCTGCCCGTTTATGGATTGATTATCATAAGCCGTAAAATTTATTGTCTGTGTTTCATAGGCAGTAAAGCTGTAAGGGCTTGGATGCGAAGTTGGAGATGTATTAATGCCGACGCCTATATTTCCGCCGTCTGCTCCGTGCAGGTCGTTACGTGCAACAAAATTAAGAAGCTTTGCCGGCCTGTTATAAGTTACTGTTAATGTTACCGTAAGTATATTGGAGTAGGAATCACTTGCAGTTTCATTTTCACTTAATGCACCCAGTATTAATGTTCTTGCGGAAAGGTCGTTCTGCATTGCGGATTTAATTGACGAAGAATTAAATGAACCTGTTCCGTAAGCAATGCCTGAATTCATAGTACTTCCGCCGCCGATTGCACTCCAGTCTGCCGAATAATCATTTTGGTTAATGCTTGACACGTGTGTAAGTTTAAATGAATATGAACCCGACCAGGTAGAATAGTTTACGGTTACCTGCGTAATAGTTGCATTGGTAGGAATAGGAGAAAGATCAAAGTTACAGTAAGATCTTGCAACTATGGTTGACGAATCTGTTGCCGGGAATATTTTACCAATGTAATATGAAGTGTAGTTATAGGAAGTTTGCCCGGAATGAGAGGTTATCTTCCCGATTGGTGTCCATGTGCCTGAAAGTGTTTTTGTTTTGGTAACTATAGGCACCTGTGCAAATAAATTTACAGTTAAGAAAAATATTACAGTAATTACCAGGTTAGAAATTTTCGTTTTCATTTTCTTTTCCTTTTTGTTTATAAAATATTTATTTTAGCAAACAGAATAGCCCCGTGCAATAAAAAAGATTTATTGCAAAAGGTAGCCAGCCTTATGGAGTTATTCTAACCTAAGGGAATAGTGCCGCAAACACTATTCCCTGTTTTTTTATGTTATTAAGCTTAAACCTCTACAGTTTGTTATAAATATGTTGATTAAATATAAAACAGCCCCGGACAATAAATTTACAATATTGTACAAAGGTAGCCAGCCTTATGGTTCTGTTTTAATAAATTTAATACCGCAAATACTTTTTTTCTAAGCCTTTTCCTCCATACAGTTATTTTAAATTGCCTCTTAAAACAAAATTTACATTATTAATTGGATCCCAAACGCAAAAAAATATTTCATTATTAAAAATAGCCGGAACATTGTTTATACTTGTGTAGTTATTTGAAAATTTATAAAGATATTTTACATCCGAACCGTTATAATGTGCTAGACCGTCACGCATTCTTATAAAAATATCTTCCATATTCCTTCCGTATATTTGATAGCCGAATTCAGGCTCATCAAATGATAACTGCTTTACAAAACTTCCGTTTTGGTACTTATAAATATTCTGTGATATTAAGAAATATAATTGATCTCCAATATTTTCAATCTGAGCAAAGGTAACATTATCTAATGTGTTAGAATAAATTTCTTTTAGTGAGTCTTTGTTTAACTCATAAAATTTAACAGTATCAGGATTAATATCATAACTGGAATTAATGTCATTTATATAAATTTTCTCATCTTCTCCTCTAACTTTTAAGAAGGATGAATAAAAATTTGCTTCGTAGATTTTTTGCCAGGTCAATCCGTCATTGTGCAAAATAAATCCCCGTTGAAACTTTTGGGGATCATAAAAAACAACGCCTACGGCATAAATATCTTTTGCACTCCTTCCCCAAATATCTGTAATTTCTATTAATCGCCATCCTTTTGGCTGATATTCAAAATTTTTAGTTATAGAATTTCCGTCATAATGCCAAATAATGCCGTCATTTCCTCCCATCCACAAATTGCTGCTGCCAAACCCAAATAGAACATTTATTGCACAACCGGGAGGCACTTCATAATTAGACCATTTTTTACCGTCAAAATGAAATAACCTGTCCTTCATTGTTCCACCGGGACCTGTAGTCCATACATTGCTTGGAGATGAGCCCCATATACTTTGTAAATCATTCACCGGTGAATAAAGCGTATCCACAGTCCAGGTATAATCTCTTCTCCCCGGCTGCGGCTGTGAGGGGCTAACCGGGTTATGCCTGCATGAATTAAATGTAACAAGCGCTGCTGTTATTAATAAAGTAAATATTATTTTGGTCTTCATCTTATCTAATTTCCCTTTCCTTTTTGTTTTACCCTGTACCCAAATTGCTTTAATAATTTATTAAAGCCGTTAACAATGTAATAAATTGTCAAGCAAAAAAAATCAGTAGAAGTACGGTATTTTAAAAATATTTTTAAATAATTTTGGAATTTAATAGATTCGAAAACAAGCCGAAATCAAAACTTTTCATTATAAATTAGTTTACAGTGTTAATTTTTGTCAGTAGTTGTACGGTATTGAGGTGACTAACG
>JBJKSH010000060.1:0-12166 GCA_046704255.1 Ignavibacteriaceae bacterium
GTAAAGGTTTCACCAACATTGATTGAGAAGGCGGCTGTGTTATTCCAAGATTGTATGCTTCGAATGCCCATACGTCTGCGGTTTGTGCAATTCGTTTATCAGTAGGCATGTAACCATGACTTGTTTCTGTTGCTACTCTAATTAGAACGGGATTACTGCATCCCTGGCTGTACTGGAGCTTTGCCGTAAACTTATAAGAATGACTCGGTACAACCCTGTCGTCGTGATCTGCCGTTGTTATTATTGTCGGCGGATAACAAACACCTTTTTTAATATTGGCTAAAGGAGAATAAGCATACAACCATTTAAAAGCTTTAGGGTTATTTGAAGTACCGTATTCGGGAGCCCATAAAGCACCACCGGAAAATTTCTGATAGCGTAGCATGTCCATTACTCCTGCACCTGCATAAGCAGCACCAAAGAGATCAGGATGCTGTGTTATAGAAGCGCCTATTAAAAGGCCGCCGTTTGAGTAGCCCTGAATACCGAGATATTTAGATGAAGTATAATTCTTTTTAATTAGATATTTAGCCGCCCAGGCAAAATCATCAAAGACATTCTGCTTGTTGCCGAGCATTCCTGCTTCGTGCCATTTTTCGCCGTATGTTCCACCGCCGCGTAAATTTGCAACAGCGTAAACACCGCCTAATTCCAACCACACGGGAAGCATCGGATTAAAGTACGGCGTAATGGTTATATCAAAACCGCCGTAGCCATATAAAATAGTTGGATTCTTGCCGTTGAGATTAAGACCTTTCTTTGCCACAATAAACATAGGGATTCCTGTTCCATCCTTAGATTTGTAAAAGACCTGTTTCGTTTCATATTTTGACTGATCAAAATCAACCTTAGGTTCGAAAAATATTTTTGATTTTCCCGTGTTTATATTATAACTATAAATTGATGTTGGATATAAAAAAGATGAAAAGCCGTAATATACTTTTGGAGATTTATTTAATGTGGAAATACCAGCCACCGAACCGATATCAGGGAAATTTATTTTACCGATTGATTTCCCGTCAATTGTGAAAAGTGAAACCTGGCTTTTGGCAACCACTTGATAATTAACGAGTATATTTCCATCCGCCATAGAAGCACTTTGAATAACTCCTTCGCTCTCAGGAACAATAGTCTTCCAATCGGCAGGATTAGGATTATTAAAGCTTGTCGAAATTATCCTGCCTTTAGGTGCATCAAGTGTGGTTTGCAGTAATAGTGTATTTCCCTTATGACCAAATGCAAGGTATTGTGCATCGTTTTTTGTATAAAGTGGTTTTAATTTAGCGGTTACTTCCGGTTTTAACGGGCTGCCGAGATTTGCATAATAAAGTTCATTTTGCGGTGCCGTACCATTAATAAGATAAACAAATAAATACCGCCCGTCTTCGCTAACGTTTCCTTCTATTATCCATTCGGGAAGATCCGGCCGCGCATAAATTAGTTTATCTTCACTTTGCTTTGTACCAAGAGTATGATAATAAAGTTTTTGATTAATTACCTTCTGCTTTATTGCTTCACCTTTAGGAGGTTCGGGATAACGGGAATAGTAGAATCCGGAATTATCGTTTGTCCAGGAAATATTTGAAAACTTTACCCATTGAATTTTATCAGTAAGTTCTTTCCCCGTTGAGACATCAAGTACATGAACGGTTTGCCAATCGGAACCGCCTTGGGAAAGTTCGTATGCGAGATATTTGCCGTCCGGTGAAGGCTGATAGCCTGCAAGGGCAATTGAACCGTTGGGAGAAAGTTTATTTGGATCTATCAGCATACGCGGATTTGAATCAGGTGCATCCTGAACATAAACAACCGACTGGTTTTGCAGCCCGGTGTTTTTACTGAAAAATATTCTGCCGCCTTCCACTTGGTCCGGCGTGCCCATCTTTGCATAGTTCCATAACTTTGTAAGACGGTTTTGAATCCAGTTACGCACCGGTATTTTATCAAGGTAAGAAAATGTAAACTTGTTCTCTTCCGTAACCCATTTCTTTACTGCCGCACTATTAATGTTTTCCATCCACTGATACGGCACAGGTACTTTTGTGCCGAAGTAAGTATCAACACTTTTATCTCGCTGTGCATCAGGGTATTTTAATGAACTATTTGCAGCGCCTTTTCTTGTTTTTATTGTTTCCTGACTATAACCTTTGCTAATTAAAGAGGAACTATTTGCAGATGTTTTTTGAGCAAACAACTTTGGATTTGAAAATGTTTGGTTTTGACCGAATGATACACCGTCAAAACGGAAAGCAATTAAAATAATAAATAGAAAAGCAAACAAGTGGGCTGGTATTAAAAAATTTTTTTTGAAAGTAGTTTTGCCGGTAGTAGTATTCATGAATTCCTCCGTAAATATTTCGGCGTTATCTGCGGAATCTGCATGCGATATCCCTCGCGGATTTCGCTGATCTACGCTGATAATTATTAATTTTAACTAAAGAGAAAGTTAAGTAATTAAAAAGCTTTTCAAAAAGCAAAAATCAAAATATTATTATAAAATGCCTTCTACAATATTAGCAAAGATTAAAACAAATTGGAGCGTTTGCTAAGTTATAATTTTTTGTAATCAGAACGAATGAATATTTAAAATATTGTCATGTCTTCCCCCGTAGGGGAAAAATTATTGTAACCAATAACAAACCAAAGAAAACTAAAATCCTTGTAGAGGATTGATGGATATCTTTTTAAAGCCTATAATAAATCCAAGTACTCAAATAATAATTGGACATATACGATGTTCTTTCCCCTTCGTTGCATTTTTTAAATAATAATGCACCGTTTATGACGGTAGAAAAATTAAGAAGTTTATTTCATTCTCTATATTAAAACATTTCTTACATTTTTAACGTAATCCGGCACAAAATAATTTAAGAAGTATTTAAGGATTCGAATTTCGCTATTCATTTGTTCTTTGTTCTGTATTTTTAATTAAGAATATAGAACATTTGAATGAAGAATTAAGAATGCTGGTATGTAATATGAAAGAACGTAAATTAGAAATAAAATAAAAAAAAGCCCCGGAAAAACCGGGGCTAAAATGTAAATTCTCACGAACCCTTTCCCTTCGGCATTGCCGCTATTCAGGAAGGAGCAAGTAGATGATCTTTCCCCTTCCCTTTGGGAAGGGGTAGGGGTTAGGCTTCTATTTCAGAAGCATCATCTTTTTAGTAGCTGTATAACCGTCGGCTTCCAGTTTATACATGTAAACGCCGCTTGCTAATTTTGATGCATCAAAATTAGTTGTATAGGCGCCTGCTTTTTGGAAACCTTGCTGCAATGTAGCAACTTCCTGGCCAAGTATATTATAAATCTTTAAAGAAACAAATCCGCTCTTGGAAATAGAATATTTTATAACTGTTGTCGGGTTAAACGGATTTGGATAGTTCTGGCTTAATGTGAACTTACTTGGTATAGTATTTGGAATTTGTTTAACACCTGTAAGCTGGCTCGGGAACCAGTTAAGATCGCCTAATGCTTTACCGTCCGTACCTGCATGCTGCAGGCTTGCATTGGTATAAGTAAGGCTCCACGGAATCGGCCATGCGCCGGGGAAAAGACCTGCCTGACCTTGCGGAACATACCACCAATCATAAGTAGATGATTGGCCTGTTCGATAAAGTTCCAGATAATTAACAAGCATATCAATTTGACCCATAGCAGAAGCCGGGAACCCGGGATCTACATTTACATTACCGGATTCGTTGAAATTAGGCCACATTGTTTTATTAGCAAACATGCCTTTTGTACGGGCATTCATCCATGAAGGAGGAGTTATTATTTCCGAATCTGCACCGGCTGTGGTAACGCTGTCATTCCATTTCTTCCACCAGTCAGTTATTTGACTCGGCCAATAATAAGCATTGTTCAATACATTTATATGTCTTTGAGCTGCAGTAACACCGTACAAAGATGCTACGGTTGATAATGTATCAAGACTTATTGTTGAGGAAGTTTGTCCGTCATAATCGTACCAGCCGCCTGATGTCTCAATCGGTATTTCACCGCCGGACATTGTTGAATATATTATGTTGTTTTCAAAATCCAAGTTTACTGCCTGGAAAAGCCAAAACGGATTAACAACTGAGCCGAATACTGTATTGTGGTCAAACTTTAAATATTTAGCGTAGGCGCTTCCGGACAACATAAGTATATAAGAATTATCGCAGAAGAACGTATTATTAACAAAGGAAACAGTATCTGCAATGGCGCCGCTTAAAATTCCCCACCCTTGGCCATAAAATGGACCTGAAGGATATTGACAATTTATGAACTTACTATTCGTTACATAGTAGCTGTTGCCTGTACCGCCGCCGCCGAAAGCCCGGAAGTACCAGCCGTCAAATACGCAATTATCTACATGAAAAACAGAATTTGTATCTCCTGATAATTGGATCGCATAAGATCCCCAAATGCTCTGATCTGCACGTATGCCCTGTATATAAAGGTTCTTTAGAGTAACGTTACCCTGGTAAGCTTCGATAAAATGATATGTGCTGGAACCATCCGAATAAATTTCCGGATTAATTTCAGGCGGGTAATGGCCTGCAGCAGGTACTGGTGCAATAATTGTTAAGTTATAACCTGTAACTGTAATACCGTAGAGTGATCCACCGCTGTAGTAATAAATAGAATCATCATATAATTCGTATACACGGTTAGGGTTGTTCCTTTGGCCGGTTGCAGTTGTATCACCATTTATAAATGCCGTGATATTCCCTTGCGGTGAAGCCGGGACCCAAACAGTATCCGGTGTTTGAGCTATCGATTTAGCAGGCCACGCAAACAGAATCATTACTGCAATAGCAATGCTAAAACTGAAAATCTTTTTCATGAGATTACTCCTTTTTTTTGATATTAATTAAGTATAGTTTTACTTTTTCCAACAATGCCGGAAAAAGTGTCAAAATGAATTCTCTTTTTAATCTACCGAGACAAAATTTGTTTCCGAGAGAACTATTTACCACCTCCTTATTTCTCTCTTTTTAATAAATATAAAGTTGTTTGAAATTAATATTTTGTATATCATTTTATGTAATTATCATTATGTTTTATTTTATCATAAATTCCACCGCAATCCCAAATCCGCTGTCATACCGTAGTCCTGCTGGCTATTTGGAAATCCGGCTCCTTGAATTATACTGATGTCATCTTCACTGTTTATATTATTCAAGTCTAAATACACTTGTAAATCCGACCAGGGCAAAGCCTGCTTTGCAGATAGATCCCATCTCACATACTTAGATGTATGTGAACGAAGTTCCGGCCAGTAATCTCCGCCTGTAAAGACATCGGTTTTATAAATCATAGAGACACGAATCGAAAATCCCTGATAATCATAACCTACTGCAAGATTTGCAATATCATTAGGCTGATTTAAAAGCCTATCTGTATAATATGTTGTCGATAAAGTATAATAACCCGTTCCTGTTCGCGGGTTTGCAGGAGGGTGGAATATCGCATTTATTTTGGGATATTTTGCGCTGGAAAATATATGAGTATAGTTTGCAGATAGAATCAACCCGGAAAACGGAGCCGGCAAATACCAAAAATGAGTCTGCCAATCTAATTCAACTCCGTAATCGTCAACCCGGTAAGGATTATTTTCGTATGTATAGATAGCTTCGCCATTTATGATATATGCTTTCGGCACCATAGGGTATTGGGACGGATCAATGATATAACTTGCTAGCGGAAAAATCAGGTCATCGATACGTTTTAAAAAGCCGTCAACGGAAAAAAGTCCTACCTCATTGCTATAAACTGAAAGTACAACATCGTAGTTGGCAGACCTTCCGGGCTTTAGGGCATAATTATTCACCGTAACAGAAGGTGATCCTCCGACTGCCACATCAAGCCATGGTATTATTGATCTATAACTGGGATACGTAAGTGTGTTAGTATATGCTAAATGCAATTGTAACCATGGTACCGGTTTGTATATTAAATGAACCATCGGAAGCCAATACCCGTGTGATTCATCAACTGTAGTGTCAACAGCATCATAATAGGTACGAGGGATGCCTTTTTCAAACCCTCGCGGTGCTGTGTAGGAAGTCGTTAAGTTTTGGTATCTAACTCCCGGAATAAATGTAAGTGTCGGGCCTATATGTAAAGTGTACATCCCATAACCGGCATCTTCATATTCGTGTCCGGAGTAATCGTAAGTTTTAGAAGCCCAATCATTATGTGCATAAGAGTCTAGTGTACCGTACTTCTGGCAGATTTTTAATACATTCCAAAGCATGTTAACATTAAGAGGTGTTCCCATAGAATAATTACCGTGGAGAAATTTTCCATAGTTAAAACTCGGATCTTCAAATACTGTCACCGGAATTAAATTGTTGCCGTTAGTAATCCATGGTGTTTTATTTTTAATAATCGATGAATATGCTGAAATTATTGCCGCCCTTAAGTTAGTTCCGCTTCCCTGATCCAATACACCGTCACTCTGATTATAGTTATGAAATCTAGTGGTATACCGGTACATTCCACCGAATTTAAATGTGCTTGTAATTAGATTTGAAAAATTAATATGCGTAAGTAAGTCAAGCGAACCTGTATACTCCCTACTACTATTGAAAGTTTGGTAGTTTTCTATAGAATAAATATTATTTGCCGTATCATAAACAGTTACTTTAGGAGGAATATTTTGAGGGTTTAGATATTGAAGACTATTATTAAGTGTGGTAACATTGTCTTCACGAAATCCTACAGACAAGTCATTGGGATCGTGGTTTTCCGAATAAGAATGAGACAACTTAGCATCAATAGTAATAAACGGTAAAGTCTTTTCAAAATGTAAAAGATTAGTTATCTGGTTTAAGTATGTGCCGGAAGCTGTAACACCGTTGTAAAAAACTCCTCCAAGACTATAACTTATACCGCGGTTTGTACTGCCGGTAAAACTGCTGCTGAAAAAATTCGCAAGAGCGACTTTACCGTGAGGTATTTTATAATCTATTGTTAAAGTACCGCCATAGCGTTTTCTGTTCCTATAAACATCATCAAGATTCAGAGAACTCAGATATGTAGGATTAGCCTGCCCCTGAATTTTTGTGGCAAGACCGTATGAAGCGCCGAATGTATTAGAACCAAGGTCAACATTCTCGGCAGATGCCTCAGCGAAAATACCAAGACGGTCATTAAGGAATCGATCTTCGCCGCTGGCGGTAAACTTGTAAGGTCCGAACTGAGACTGTAAATCATTATATCCGCCTTGAGCAGTTAAATTAAATTTTGGAATTCCGTTAGTGGTCTGAGCTTCTCTCAAATCAAAGTTAACAACACCGCCAAGAACTGCCGCATCCATATCAGGAGTTATTGCTTTAGTAACTTCTATCCCTCCAAGCATACTGGAGGATATCATGCTTAAATCTACCGCCTGTCCAAAACCCTCATATTGGGTACTTGGACTGTTTGATATTACGTTGCCAGGAATTCTGACTCCATCAATAGTAATTTCGTTATATTGCGGGGATAGTCCGCGAATTACAACTTGGCTAGCTTCACCTCCATTTCTAATAAGCGAAACTCCCGGAAGCCTTCCGACTGATGCTGCTGCATTTGCATCCGGCAGAGCCTGTATTTTAGCAGCGGAGACAACATTCTCAATTTTATCAGACGCAAGCTGCTGGTTAATGGCCGCATTCTGGCCGCTGGCTTGTGCGGTTACTACTACTTCCGTAGACTTTATTGCTACCGGCTCTAATTTAAAGTCCTGGCTTAGTGTTAAACCTTTTTTTACGGTTATTTTAAATTCTTTGGATTTATAACCTATATATGTGGCTCTTAATGTATAGCTCCCCGGAGTGACATTATAAATTTCGTACTTCCCGTTAATAGTTGTAGCGGCACCCAAACTTGTACCGACCAATAAAACATTCGCACCGGGAAGCGGGTCTCCGGTGGCTGCATCCTTTACTCTGCCTTCAATGTTTGTTCCTTGTGCAAAAACCGCCGCCCCTGTTGTATAAATTATAAGAATTATCATACTCAGTATCAAAATAATTCTACGCATTTGGTACTCCTATAGTATTTTTTACTATTAAAAAGGTTACAAAAGAATATAGCTTAACAATGGGATAATAGAATCCGGCTGGATAGATATTATCCTTTCCACTTGTTCTTTATTACCCTTTTAAATTTTTTTTAGAAAATTAAATTGAACTTATTTCCGTTATGCCCGAAAATTCATTTAGCATAAAACTTTATAGTTTTATATCGAATATTCAATGCTTGAATTTGAATTTCGGAAAAAAGTGTTCTTAAAAACCCCTTTTAAGTAGTATTATATTTTTGCTACTATGCGACAAGCTAGAACTGATAGTTGCACAGCAGTAATAATTTATTTATTGCTATTTGCTGCAGTATAAATTAACGCCCGGATTATACTTAGTTGTATTTCTCAAAATTTTTATTGTACCCTAAAGCCTCCATTATTTGTTCTATAATTATACCTGTTGTATTTTTTATTATAAAATGAGGGAATTCATATTCTGTTTAAGAGATAAATGAAATGTTTATTATTTGAGATTTTAGCGATGCAGGTAAACTGTACCAATAACTTCATACAATATCTTTCTTATAATTTATAAAAAATAGTTTTGAATTTTCGGCGGTGATCATTTTTATTAATATAAAAATAATTACTTTTTATAAATTGAAAAATTAACATAAAAAAAGTAAACTTTTTTTTTACTATTGTCAACGTTAATAGATTTCAAAAATCTGCAATTAAACTTTTAATAATTATTCTAATATACAAATAAAAAAAGGAAAAAATTTTATAAAAAAAATTGTTTGCATTTGTAAAATTAAATTAACAACTTTGCGAGCTCAAAATTTTGTTTTTATTATTCATCATTCCGATATGTGCCGCCCGGTATTTTTTACTATTATTTTTCCCTTTTAATAATTATCCGGTTAGCTCAAATATTTTCTGGTCTTCATAAATTTTATCCGTGCGTTCTCTGCAATATCTCCATGCTCTATGCGTCAAAAAGCTTCACGCAGAGGACGCAATGGATTCGCTGAGATCGCTGAGTTATTTAACTAAGATCATCTTTTCCGTAAATACTTTTTCACCCGACTTCAACACATAAACATAAAGCCCGGACGATAATTTTGAGCCGTCAAATGTATATGAGTATTTGCCGGCAGGTAAAATTCGGTTTACAATTAATGCTATTTGTCTGCCAAGCATATCATAAATTTTTAAAGTTGTAAACCCTCCTTTGGAAATTACAAAATTTATTCGGGTTACCGGATTAAATGGATTCGGATAGTTTTGATACAATTTATATTCTACCGGTATATCTTCCCCTGTAACAACATCCGTAGCCTGCTTTGTTTTAAACCTGTAAGCCGATGACCACAAACTTGTTCCGTATATGTTGCTTGAACTTACACGCCAGAAATATATTCTATTTTCATCCAGATCAACTCCTAAATTACTATATGCAAAATTTGTATCTGTTAAGCCGGTTGAATCAATAACCATGGAACCCGGACTGAAGTCTAATCCTTTTGCAAGTTGAAATCTGTAAGTATTAGTTTCCGGTGTGGAGTTCCAGCTAAAATCAGGCTTCAAATCAACATCAACAATTTTATCCTGCGGTTCTATAAGAGAAGGCGCAACAGGAAACCCTGTGGTGAAATTATAAACCTGTGAATAATTACTTGTACCTCCCGCATTACCCGCATTAAGCCGCCAATAATATTTTTGCATACCTGCTAAATTGGTAATAATTAAAAATGTATCTGCAACGGCTTGCTCATCAATAAACAAATCCGCATTAAAAGTTGAGTCGGAAGAAACCTGTACTCTGTAGGACGAGGCATAATTAGGATAGTACCATTTAAGTTTTACGGTATCCCTTTGATCATTAGATAAATTGCCGGGTGATGCTATAACAGGCACTGCAGGAGGCTCAACTTTAACAACATTGCTCATCAAGCTTTCGTTTGAATTTCTATCTAATGAAGTAACAACATAATAATAACCGATGTTTGAATTAGCAGGAATCGGAGGAGCGCTTAATCTTCTGCCTTCAATTGAAATAATATTTTCCGCACTATTTAAATCAGCAGTATTTATAGAACCGGAATTAAACCTGTAAACAACATAGCGTTGTGCCGTGTCGCCGTCTGAAGCTGTTTGGGGTAAATCCCACTTTAATCCCGCTGAAGAAGTTGAAGCAATACGTTCATATTTTAGATTCTGCGGCGGGTTTGGTGCTACGGAATCTTTCCAGGACATTTGAGGAAGTAGTGCCGGATATTTATAATAATTGTTTTTCAAGCTGTCTATAAAACCTTTTTCATTATCCAGTAAACCAACCAGTGTTCTAAAATAAACATTGCCGTAACAATTGTTTGTCTCTCTGCAAAGTCTTATATGCCGCGGCATTTCGCTATAGGATGACCAAGCGTCGATTCTGTATGCAGCTTCACCAACATAAAGATGTCTGTTATAAGTTTGAGAAGCCCACCACGGCATAAGCTTTCCGTAGTCCTGTCCGCCTCCGAACGGCCAGTAAAGCTGCGGAGTAATATAATCAAGCCATCCTTCTTTCATCCAGGTAACGGCATCACCGTAAAGTACATTATAGGCATCCAACCCGGATATGCCTGTGGGAACTCCGTTTTTCCATATTCCAAAAGGACTAATTCCAAATTTAATCCAGGGCTTTACCGCCTGTATGCTGTCGTGAACTTCCTGAACCAAGAGATTAACATTGTTCCTTCTCCAATCACCTTTATTAGTAAAGCTTCCATGGTACAAACGCCAGCTAGCCGAATCCTGCGTAGTTGTTCCATTGTAGGAATAAAAATAATCGTCCCAATGTATACCGTCTATATCATACCTGTTTACAATATCCATAATAACCTTTGTAACGTATGCACGTACATTAGGATTACCGGGATCTAAAATCCATTCCGAACCATAATTAAGTATCCAATCAGGGTGCTGATTTGCAACATGGTTTGCAGCAAGCGGGTATACCGGATTTCCGTTTTTAACCGTTTTTACCGCACGGTACGGATTTATCCATGCCTGAATTTCAATTCCTCGTTTATGTGCTTCCTGAACTGCAAACTGCAGCGGATCATAATACGGGCTTGGAGCTTTGCCCTGTTTTCCCGTAAGCCAATACGACCATGGCTCATAAGGTGAATCATATAATGCATCGCATTCCGTTCTTACCTGGAAAAATACCGAATTAATATTTATGGCCTTTAACTTATCTAGTATGGAAATTAACTCGGTTTTTTGTCCGTCAACCGGTAAATTATTAGATGAAGGCCAATCAAGGTTTGTTACAGTTGCAATCCATGCTGCTCTAAATTCCCTTTTAGGATGTAATACCTGAGAAAAAAGAGTAGTTGTTACCACTAAAAAAATTAGTACAAATTGTAAAAATTGCTTTAACATAATCTCTCAGTTTTTGATTTTTCAAATGAAACTAACTATAAAAAAACCCCGGATGCCCGGGGTTTATATAAACAATACAACTGCTTCCTATTTCAAAAGAGTCATTTTCTTTGAAATAGTTTTTCCATTAATATTAAGTTGATATATATAGTTTCCGGAAGCAAGGTTCGAAGCGTTAAAATTAATTCTGTATGAACCGTTTTGCATTTCTTTATTAACAAGAGTAGCAACTTCCCTGCCTACCATATCATAAACTTTAAGTGTAACATGACCTGCTTTTACAACATCAAAACTTATTGTAGTAGTCGGATTAAAAGGATTTGGATAGTTTTGGGATAAATTATAATCCTTAACAACCGCACCAAATTCCTGCATAATTCCTGTTACCCTATCGAATTTAAATAGACGATTGTATTTTATTCCAAAGAGGCCTACATAAAAAACATTACCGTCATTAGAGAAGGCAGCTCCTCTAGGATACATATCCGCAGTACCGGATGGATCCGGGAGAGGCATAGTTAAACTGTCTACCAAATTATAAGTAGCAGGATCCATAGCATACCATGTTAATTCAGTGTAGGGACCTGTTCCTCTTGCATCATTGGATACCCAAAGATTACCTGTTTTAGGATCCCATGCTAAAGTTTCATCGGACATTCCCGCTAAAACTGTATCCTTTAATGCGAAATCAGAAAATTGATCCGGGCGCTGATAAACAAACATCAACTGCGG
>JBJKSH010000061.1:0-51208 GCA_046704255.1 Ignavibacteriaceae bacterium
TTCGAAGATAGTCTCTCCATATCCAACAAAGCTGATTTTAACTTTATAAAATCCGATAGGGAGAGAAAGAATCCTAAAGTATCCGTTGTCATTTGTTGAACTTCCGAGTAATCCCTGCATATTATCACTTGTTAAAGAAATGTTTACATCTTTTAGCGGCAAGTTATTAATATCGATAACTCTCCCTTCAAGCCTGCCTGTTACCTCTTGTGAATAATTAATATATGGGAATGTGAAGAACAAAATGTACAGCAAGATGAATATTTTTCTTGTCATTTTATTTTAATTCCCTCTTTTATAACTTTTCAAGAAATATATAATCGGGTATAGTTTCTATAAACGTAAAACTAAAATAAAAAGAAGAAGACCGAATAAAATAATATATCAAGGAAGGAAAAGTTATATATCATTTTAGGATTGACATTATCATTTTACCTTTTTCAGAATTAAAAAGCAATAAATATTTTTCCGTTATGTTTATTACTCCGGTAATGGGATGAATAGTTACGAATGACAATTTTAATATTAGATTTTATTACTCCGGGAACATAATAATTGCAATTTAAACCTTCATAAATTAATTTAACATACGAAAAAACGGGGTAGGGTAACCTGCTTTCATTTTTATTAATTTTTTTGCCATCAGTTAAAAGGAGAATCCGGCATGAAAAAAATTTTCACTTTTCTTTTTGTCTCACTCATTTCAATCTCATTTACCTCGCTTGCACAAACTAATAACATATCCGGTGACTCAACCGCGCAGTTAATTAAGAACGAAGAATTGAAGAACTCAAAGGTAATGGATATTGCCAGTTACCTAACGGATGTTTACGGACCAAGATTAACTTATTCCAATGAATACAAGCAGGCTGCAGATTGGGCTGCTTCAAAACTAAAAGAGTGGGGATTGAAAAATGTTCACTATGAAAAATGGGGACCCGAGGGTAAAGGCTGGACTTTGAAAAGTTTTTATGCTGAAATAACTGAACCTCGTACAATTCCTTTGATCGCATATCCGACTGCCTGGTCACCTTCATTAAAAGGAGCCGTTAAAGGTAAATTAGTTTGGCTGAATGTAAAATCAGATAAAGATTTTGATTCTTACAAAGGAAAATTAAAAGGTAAATTTGTCCTGTTAAGCGATGAACGTGTATTGCATCCGCATTTTACTCCTGATGCAAAAAGGCTTAACGACTCTTCTTTACTTCAGCTTGCAAATTCTTTTAAACAATCCGGGCATAGAGGATTTAGATTCCCGAGGATGGATATGGCGAATTTCGATTCCGTCTTTACATTGTTTAAACAATTCAGGCCGGGTATTGATTCTGCTACAGTTGCAAATTTCATAATAAATAGAACTTTAGGTCCTAAGAAACTTAAGTTTTGTACGGATGAAGGTGCTGCAGCAGTACTTACAATTTCAAACGGAGACGACGGAACTGTTTTTGTCCAACAGGCATCTGAACCGCAAACAGATGATAACAGTAATAAAAGGCCTTTGCCGGTTTATGATTCCAAAGCACCGGTAGTAATTCCTCAAATTGTTGTCTCGGCAGAAAATTATAACCGGATGATTAGAATGATTGAAAAGGGAGAAACTCTTACAATGCAGATGGAACTAAAGGTTGATTTTACTAAACCGGATTCTGCCTTTAATATAATCGGAGAAATTCCCGGTTCCGATAAAAAAGATGAAATAGTTTTAATAGGCGGGCACTTCGATTCATGGCAGGGAGGAACAGGCGCAGCAGATAACGCCTCCGGTACGGCAGTATGTATGGAAGCTATGAGATTATTAAAAAAACTTAATCTAAAACCAAGGAGAACTATAAGAATTGGTTTATGGGCCGGGGAGGAAGAAGGTTTGCTTGGTTCCAGAGCCTATGTAGAAAAACATTTCGGACTTGAATCTGCAAACTATAATAGTCCGGCTACCGCAGATAAATCAAAATTGAATTCGGAAGAAAAATCGGAATTTAAAAATTTTTCTGTTTATTTGAATGATGATAACGGAACCGGTAAATTCAGAGGAATTCATCTTCAGGGTAATGAAGCAGCCGGGCCAATTTTTAAAGAATGGTTTCATGAATTTAATGATCCTGATGCACAAACGATCTCTATATCCAATACCGGCGGAACGGATCATCTTTCTTTTGATAACGCCGGTCTGCCGGGATTTCAATTTATTCAAGATCCGCTCGATTACGGTGTTCGCATACACCACTCAAATATGGATGTATATGATAGGCTTCAGAAGAATGACCTTGAACAATCTGCAGCTTTAATGGCATTCTTTGCCTTCAAAGCAGCGAATATGGATAGTATGTTCCCGCATAAACCGAAAGATTAAGAATTGGAAAAATTAATTGATTAGAAGAACAATTTACAACAACATACATTCGAACCATAATGCAGCCTTCCCTCGGCGAAAGGGGAAGGCGGTTCACTTTTAATTAAATTGCAAAGTAAATTCTAAATTATAGTATATGTGAAACTATCCTCATATTCTAAACCTTAGAAAAATATTGCCAGAATTGGGAAATAAAATTAGAAATTTGAATTATATACTTTATTTTTATACAACTACTTAAAAAAAATTGATAAAATTGTTAATAAATAAATGGCACAATTTATGGTTATGAATACAGTCATTTGTTAATACTGTTTAATTTTTTCAGTGCATGGTTAAGATAATTCTTAATTTAAAATGTTACCGGTTACGGAAATAACAAAACTTCGTTAAGCTGGAAATTTTCGTTACCGGTTTTTTTCTATTTTATAAATTCCTTAACTTCTGCTAAAATTTTTTAAGCAAATAATTTTTTTTGATTCCCGGGCTGATTGGGAACATTTAAATAGGAGAAAAGAATGAAAATTAGTATTGAAGATGCACTTGATTATCATAGCAAGGGAAGACGCGGAAAAATAGAAGTGACACCTACAAAGCCGTGCTTAACTTCAAGGGATCTGTCGATGGCTTATACTCCCGGCGTTGCGGAACCGTGCCGGATAATTGCAAAAAATGAAGATGAAGTTTACCGTTATACTGCAAAAGGAAATTTGGTTGCAGTTGTTTCCAACGGTACTGCTGTTTTGGGTTTGGGGAATATTGGTCCTTCCGCCGGAAAACCGGTTATGGAAGGTAAAGGAGTTTTGTTTAAAAGATTTGCGGACATAGATGTATTTGATATTGAATTAAAAAGTTTGGAACCTCAGGAAATTATTAAAACTGTTCAAATGCTTGAACCTACTTTCGGCGGAATAAACCTGGAAGATATTAAAGCACCCGAATGTTTTGAGATTGAACAAACACTTAAGAAAACAATGAACATTCCGGTATTCCATGATGATCAGCATGGAACTGCAATTATTTCGTGTGCTGCATTAATAAATGCCGTTGAATTAGCCGGGAAAAAATTATCCGAAATTAAAATTGTTGTAAATGGCGCCGGTGCAGCGGCAATTTCATGCTGCAAATTATATATGCGTGCCGGTGCAAAAAGAGAAAATATTAAAATGTTCGATTCCAAAGGATGCTTAACAAAGAGCCGAAAGGATTTGAACAAATACAAAATGGAATTTGCGTCAGATGTTGAATGCGGTTCTTTAGCTGATGGAATGAAAGGTGCGGATGTTTTTGTCGGCCTTTCGATTGGCGGTATTGTATCCAAGGAAATGGTTAAAAGTATGGCGCCGAATCCTATTGTTTTTGCTATGGCAAATCCCGATCCCGAAATTATGTACGACGAAGCCATTTCGGTTCGTGAAGACTTGATAATGGCAACGGGAAGAAGCGATTTTCCAAACCAGGTAAATAATGTCCTTGGTTTCCCGTTTATATTTAGAGGCGCTTTGGATGTAAGGGCAACAACTATAAATGAAGAAATGAAGATGGCGGCAGTAAAAGCACTTGCCGGGCTTGCAAAAGAAAAAGTTCCTGAAATGGTTATCAGTGCATACGGCGGAGAGGATTTTTCATTCGGAAGAACTTATATTATTCCAAAACCTTTTGATCCTAGGGTACTTTGGCATGTTGCACCAGCAGTTGCAAAGGCTGCAATAGATACCGGTGTTGCAAGGGTAAAAATAGAAGATTGGACTGCATACGAGGAACAGCTTAAAGAAAGACTCGGGCTTTCCAAAGAAATTGTTAGAGTAATGATTCATAAAGCACAGAAAAACCCTGTTCGTGTTGTTTATCCTGAAGGTGTTGAAGAAAAAATAATTCGTGCTGCTCACGTTGCTTACCAGGAAAATTATGCAAAGCCGATATTGCTCGGCAATAAACAGGATATAGAATCGATGATTGAAAAACTTGAGTATGATAAAAGTGAATTTGAAATATTTGACCCTGAAAACAGCCCTAAAAGTGAAAAGTACGCCGAAGAGCTTTTTAAAAAACGGCAGCGTAAAGGCATTACATTAAAAGAGGCCAAAGAGCTTGTTAAGAACCCTGTTTATTACGGCTCAATGGCACTGGATATGGGTGATGCGGATGCAATGATTAGCGGTTTGACAACACATTATCCTACTACAATAAAACCTGCCTTGCAGTGCGTGGGAGTTAAAGAAGGATTTAAAGTTGTTTCCGGCCTTTATATTGTAATAACAAAAAAGGATGTATTCTTCTTTGCAGATACAACCGTAAATGTTAATCCTAATTCCGATGAGCTTGCGGAAATTGCAATATCTGCCGCAGATACTGTCCAGGCATTCGATCTAGTCCCTAAAGTTGCCATGTTGTCTTTTAGTAACTTCGGTAGTACCAAATATCAGGAATCGGTAAAAGTAAAAGAAGCTGTTGAAAAAGTTAAAAAGCTTAGGCCGGGATTAATTGTCGAAGGCGAAATGCAGGCAGATACTGCGGTAGTTCCGGAAATTATCGAACAAGATTTTCCGTTCAGTAATTTAAAGGGAAAAGCCAATGTTTTAATTTTTCCGGATTTGAACTCTGGCAACATTGCTTACAAGCTTATGGCAAGAATTGGTGAAGCTACCGTGGTAGGCCCTATTTTAATGGGAATGAGAAAACCTGTTCATGTTTTACAACGCGGAGCGACAGTTGATGACATTACAAACATGACGGCCATAGCAGTTGTTGAAGCAAATCATTATAAGAAAAAATAAAAACGGTTAAACTATGTATAAAATACTTTCTGCTGAATTTTTAGCACCTAATGTAAAAAAGTTAATAATTGAAGCGCCCAAAATAGCTCGTAAAAGACAGGCGGGCCAATTTGTAATAATTAGAACGAATGTTAACGGGGAAAGAGTTCCGCTTACTATTGCAGATTCTAATTTAGATGAAGGTTCAATTACATTAATAGTTCAAGGAGTTGGTAAAACAACAAGGGAACTTAATGAAAAAGAAGAAGGAGACTACATCACGGATGTAGTTGGTCCGCTGGGAAAACCTTCTCACATTGAAAAATTCGGAGTAGCTGTGAGTATAGGCGGCGGCGTAGGCACTGCCATTGCGTATCCAACCGCTGTTGCCTTAAAGAAAGCCGGCAACTATACCATTTCAATTATTGGCGGCAGAACAAAAGAGTATGTTATACTGGAAAATGAAATGAAAAAAGTATGCGACGAAGTTTTTGTTACAACCGACGATGGGAGCTACGGCTACAACGGTTTTGTAACCGATAAGTTGCATGAGCTTATTGATGCTAAAAGAAAAATAGATTTTGTTTTGGCAATCGGTCCGATTCCGATGATGAAAGCTGTTGCCGAAGTTACCAGGAAACCGAAAATAAAAACCATGGTAAGTCTTAATCCTATTATGGTGGATGGTACCGGTATGTGCGGAGGCTGCCGTGCTACTGTTGATAATAAAACCGTATTTGTTTGTGTAGACGGGCCTGAATTCGATGCGCATAAAGTAGACTTTGAAACGCTTGCAAGAAGGAATAGAACTTATAGAACAGATGAAGAACAAGCTTTAAATAATTTTATGTGCCGTTCGGAAGAAGCTGCGCTAAAGGCTGTGAACGAGAGATAGGATAAGTTTAAGAATTATAAAATCAGATATAAAAATTTGGAGTAAACAATTGCCGAAGATTTCAAATAAAGAAAGAATGAAGATTCCGCGGCAGCTTATGCCGGAACAAAATAGTTTGGAAAGAAGAAACAATTTTAACGAAGTAAATTTGGGCTTTACCGAAGAACTTGCCAGGATGGAAGCACAAAGGTGTATTCAATGCCCTAAGCCTTTTTGTATAGAAGGATGTCCGGTAGGAGTAAAAATTGGCGATTTTATATCGTTGGTAGCAGAGGGCGATTATCTTGGAGCTGCTGCAAAAATAAAAGAAGACAATATGCTCCCTGCAATTTGCGGCAGGGTATGCCCGCAGGAGGAACAGTGCGAAGCCAGGTGTGTGGTTGGTAAGAAAAACGGCCCGGTTGCTATTGGCAGAATTGAAAGATTCGTAGCCGATTATGAACGCGAGAAGGTGGGAATTAGAACTCCTGAATTAAAACCTAAAACCGGAAAGAAAGTTGCCATTGTAGGCAGCGGCCCTGCCGGATTAAGCTGTGCCGGAGATTTAATACAGATGGGGCATGACGTTACTGTCTTTGAAGCATTACATGATTTAGGCGGCGTACTTATTTACGGCATCCCCGAATTCAGATTGCCCAAGGAAATTGTAAGAGCAGAAGTTGAATCATTAAAAAAATTAGGAGTTGACTTCCAAACAAATTCCGTAATCGGATTTACGGATACCGTTGATGAATTATTAGAGAACGGTTACGATGCAATATTCATTGCAGTTGGTGCAGGTCTTCCTCACTTTATGAAAATACCCGGCGAAAATTTGAACGGAGTATATTCGGCAAACGAATTTTTAACACGCGTAAATTTAATGAAGGCTTACAAGTTTCCGGAATTTGATACTCCCGTATTTCATGTTAGAGATAAAAATGTAGCCGTTTTCGGAGGCGGCAACACGGCAATGGATGCGGTTAGAACCTCAAAACGTTTGGGTGCTAAAAATGCTTACATTATTTACCGCCGTTCCGATGTTGAAATGCCTGCAAGAAAAGAGGAGATCCATCATGCACAGGAAGAAGGAATTGAATTTCTGTTTTTATCAAACCCGGTTGAATTTACAGGTGATAAAGACGGCTGGTTGAAATCCGTTAAACTTCAGAAAATGGAATTAGGAGAACCCGATGCTTCCGGCAGGAGAAGACCTATTCCGGTTTCCGGTTCCGAATATGAAATTGATCTTGATATGGCTGTAGTTGCAATAGGCAACGGCTCAAATCCGATTATTCAAAAAACTACTCCCGATTTGCAATTTAATAAATGGGGCAATATAACCGTAGATGAAAGCACGATGCAGACATCCAAGAAAGGCGTTTTTGCCGGCGGAGATATTGTTACCGGCGGTGCAACCGTAATTCTTGCAATGGGTGCAGGCCGCAAAGCTGCGGCAGCAATAAATGAATTTTTAAAAAACGGGAAAGACATATAAAGTATTAATCCGCTTATAATTTTTTTGCACCGTTGGGTAAATAATTTTTATATTTGCGGGAACTAATTTCTAATTTTGTCCGAAAAAATTAATTGGGGTACTAATGGGCATTAAATTAAAAGGGAAAATTAGATTAATTCTGTTATTTGCATTTTTATTCTGTAATACAATTACTGCTCAGCAAACTCCGGATACTCTTTATTTTACCCTAGATGAAGCAATAGCAAAGGCACTTGAAAATAATTGGGATGTAAAAATATCTCAAAAAGAAATACAAAAATCCGAACAGCAGATTAAAGAGGCATATTCAAATGCATTCCCTAAAATTGATCTGGCCGGAAATTATATAAGAAATATTAAGCTGCCGGTTTTATTTATTCCTCCTAACACGGCTTTTAATCCTTCAGATCAAACTCAAACTTTTGAGCTGGGTTCTTCGAACAGTATTGATGCCACATTTACATTAAGCCAGGTTCTTTACAGCCAGAAGGTAAATACTGCAATACAAATTGCAGGAGAATATTCCGACTATTCCAAGGAAGGTAAAGCAGCAACCGAGCAGCAGATAGTTCTTGCAGTTAAAAAAGCTTTTTATACTATTCTTCTTGCCAAAAAACTTGTAAACGTAAGTACACAAAATTACCAGGCGGCAAAAGCAAATTTTGATAATGTTGCCTCAATGTATAAGCATGGTGCGGCATCGGAATATGATTATCTGCGCTCCGATGTACAGGCGGCAAATACTCAACCTATGTTAATTCAGGCAGAAAACAATTTGGCACTTGCCAAAAGTTCGTTAAAAAATTTACTTGCAATTGATATTAACAAACCGGTTGATACTAAAGGAAATTTCGTTTACCAGGAACTTGTTCCCGAATATGTAGAGCAGGAAAATAACAGAGCAGTTGAAAATAATCCGCTCGTAAAGCAATTGAATATTCAGGAATCGCTGCTTGATAAAAATGTTGTTGTTCAAAGAGCGGATTACTTCCCTACACTCGCTCTTTTCGGGCAGTACCAATTCCAAACTCAGGACAATACATTTATAATAAAGAATTATAATTGGGCTCAAAGTTTTATGATTGGATTGCAGCTTTCTTATACTTTGTTCGATGGATTCGGTAGAAGTGCAAGAATTCAACAGGCTATTATTGATAAGGACAAAGTAAGTTTGGGTAAAAAGAAACTGGAAGAAAGCCTGAGGGTTCAGGTTCAACAGGCACAATTGAAAATGGAAGAAGCTAAGAAAAGAATAAATGCGCAGGGTAAAAGTCTTGAACAAGCTGATAAAGCATTTAAAATTTCCCAAACAAGATATAAAAGCGGTGTTGGTACGCAGCTGGAAATTATTGATACACAGGCGGCTTTAACTTTTGCACAAACAAATTATTCGCAGGCAGTTTACGATTACCTTATTGCAAAATCCGAATGGGAATTTGCCGTAAGTGCTAATAAGCATTAAAGGAGAAATTATGATTTTAAGATATATTAATAAATATTCAGTTTTTCTATTTTCGTTACTTCCGATAATTTTTCTCAATATTAATTGCGGGCAAAAAAATGCCGGGCAGACGCAAAATTTAAAATTAACAGATCTGGATACGGTTGCTGTTAAAACCGTACAAAGTATTATTACCAATATTAAACTTGTCAAAACTTTCACGGGAACACTGGAGGGTGAAGATCAGGCGAATGTCGTATCTAAAATTCCGGAGAGAATTACCGGTATAAAAGTACGTGTAGGGGACAGAGTAGAAGCAGGGCAATTGCTAATTACACTTGATAAGGTTGGAGCCTCATCTCAGTTCTACCAGGCAAAGGCTGCATATTTAAATGCGGAAAAAGAAAGAGATAGAATGCAGTCACTATTTAAAGAAGGTGCAATATCTCAGCAGATGTTTGATGGAACAAATACGGCGTATGAAGTAGCTAAAGCTAATTTTGATGCGGCTAGAAGTACTGTTGAGCTAACTTCTCCTATTCCCGGAATTGTTACGGCAATAAATCCCAACATAGGAGATCTGGCAAACCCCGGTATAGTATTAATGACAATTGCACGTATTAATAAAATGAAAGTTCTTTTTGATATTGGCGAAGCCGATGTTCCCAATTTTGCAATTGGGCAGAGCGTAGAAATTTATTCAGAACTAAAACCGGAATTAATTCAAAGAGGCACAATCACTCAAATATCAAAATCGGCAGATATTCAATCTAGAAGTTTTGAAATAAGAGCTGCCTTTCCAAATACACCCGGCAACTGGTTTAAACCGGGAATGTTCTGCCGGGTTAATGTAGAATTAAAAAATAAGAAAAATGTAATTGTTGTTCCGAGCGAAGCGGTTATTGTAAGTCAGAACTCTTCCGCCGTTTACGTAATTAATAACGGAAAAGCATATTTAAGAAATGTTGTTGAAGGTATTAATAACGGCAAAATGATCGAAGTTTCCAGCGGACTAAAGGAAGGTGAAACAGTAGTTACACTCGGTACTAATAAATTAAAAGAAGGAAGCGTTGTTCATATTTCTTATTAATATGAAAAAATAAGTTTAAGAGTAAGTCCTAGAGTAAGATTAAGGATAAGAGTAAGATTACAAATTATTTATGTAAATCGAATCGATTAATTTTTTAGAACGATAAAGCGGGAAGAATATGAAATTAGCTGATGTATCCATTAGACGGCCGGTATTTGCCACCATGATGATTTTGGCCTTAATTGTGCTTGGATTATTTTCTTACCTAAAATTAAATGTGGATCTTTTTCCCAACATAGATATTCCGTACGTAATTATAACAACAGTACTACCCGGCGCCGGTCCGGAGCAAATTGAAACCGACGTTACAAAAAAAATTGAAGATGCGGTTAATCCTATTGAAGGAGTTGATTGGATTCAATCTTATTCACAAGAAGGAGTTTCTGTAGTAGTTATTGCATTCAAACTGGAAATAGACGGAAAAGTAGCCGCACAGGATGTTCGGGAAAAACTGGCCGCAATAAAAAGTGATTTACCTGAAGATATAGAAGAACCTGTTATTCAAAGATACGACCCTGCCAGTCTTCCGATAATGTCGCTTACGGTCTCAGGTAAACAATCTGCTAAAGAAGTAACTACTTTTACCAAGAATGTAGTTAAAAAAAGATTGGAAAATATCCCTGGTGTTGGTTCTGTAGATCTTGTGGGCGGAGCCGAAAGAGAAATTCAAATTGAAGTCGACCCCTCCAGGTTAAAAGCATTTAACCTTTCCATCCAGGATATTATTCAGAATGTTGGTGCATCTAATGTGGAAATACCCGGTGGAAACTTAATTGACGGCAAACATCAGGTTTTGCTAAGAACGATGGGCAAATACAAAAACGTAGCGGATTTTAATAAAGTAATTGTAGCAAATCATAGGGGTAAAATTGTATACTTAAACCAGGTTGCAAAAGTTAATGACGGAGTAAAAGAACAAACAAGTCTGGCACGAGTTAACGGCAATTATGCAGTCGGACTGAACATTATAAAACAATCTGGAAGTAATACAGTTAAAGTAGCTGGTGAAGTAAAAAAACAATTAACAAGGCTAGCAAAGGAACTACCGCCGGACATAAAAATAAACATTGCCAAAGATAACAGTATTTATATTCAGGACTCAATTAACGATGTATTATTTGATATTCTTTACGGCGGATTGCTGGCTGTAATAGTTATTTACCTTTTCCTTGCAAACTTTAGGGCTACATTAATAAGTGCACTGGCATTGCCTTCTTCAATTATAGCCAGTTTTATAGTTATGTACGCTTTAAACTTTACTTTGAATATGATGTCTTTGCTTGCATTATCTCTTGCAGTCGGATTGTTAATAGATGATGCTATAGTAGTAATCGAAAATATATACCGGCACATGGATCAAGGCGAAACTCCTTTAGAAGCGGCAAAATCGGCTTCGGAAGAAATCGGGCTTGCAGTAATGGCAACAACTTTTACGGTAGTAGCTGTATTTGTACCTGTAGCATTTATGCCGGGAATTGTGGGTAGATTCTTTTACCAGTTTGGTATTACAGTGTCTGTTGCTGTGTTGGTTTCGTTATTTGTTGCATTTACTTTAACTCCCATGCTTTCTTCCAAGTGGTTAAAAAGAGAAGATGAAGCTTTATCGGTAAAAGGAAATATCCTGCAAAAGATTTTATATTACTTTAATCATTTCTTTGAAATATTAAGTGTAAAATACAAATCTGCTTTAGGATGGGCTTTAAGGCATAGAAAAACAGTTATCTTTATTTCGGTAGTTGTATTTATTTTCAGCTTAATGTTAATGGGTGTTATGGGCACGCAGTTCTTTCCGGAAACGGATGAAAATGAATTTAATATTACAATTAATGCAGCGCCAGGAAGTTCACTTGAACAAACAAGCAGTATTTGTTCGCAGGTAGAAAATGTTTTGAAGACTTATCCCGAAGTAACTACAATGTTAACTACCATTGGTGCAGGCAATGATCCCGTAACGGCAGCCAATATTATGGTTAAACTGGTAAAGAAAAATAAACGGAAGAAAAGCGACAAAATTATAATGAGTGAATTAAGAAGCCGGTTAAAATATTTGCCGGGTGCAAACATAAGCTACGGTGTGGAAGGCGGGCCCGGCGGCGGCGGTAAACCTGTTTCTTTAAGTATAAGAGGTGATGATTTAAATAAAGTTAAACAATATGCCGAACAGGTAGAAGCCATTGTTAGAGCAACACCTGGTACTGTTGATGTTGAAAATAGTCTTGAAACTTCTAAGCCGGAAATACAATTGTTGATTGACAGAGAAAAAGCATCCGACCTTGGTGTAAATCCTATGCTAATTGCTTCTTCCGTTAGATCTATGGTTGATGGATATGTAGCTACAAAATACCAGGAAGGCGATGAACAATATGATGTAAGAGTACGGTTGAATGAGAAAAGCAGAAAAAACCTAACTGATATATCCGGCTTGATGTTAAAAAGTACCAAAACAGCTTTAGACGGGAGCGCAATAATGATACCTGTTACCGATGTAGCAAGAATATATGAAGGCGTAGGTCCTTCTCAGATTAATAGGTATGCCAGGCAAAAAGAAGTTAGAGTTGAAGCAAACCTTTCCGGCAGAATGCTGGGTGATGTTTTAAAAGAGATTCGAACAAAAGCAGCAGGTATAAATTTTGAACCCGGGTATTCCGAAAGTATCGTAGGGGAAGGCCAGATGCAGGAAGAATCTTTCGGCAATATCTTCCTTTCGCTTATGCTTGCAATTGTATTTGTTTACATAGTCTTAGCAGCACAATTTGATAGTTTCGTTCATCCTTTTTCTATTATGCTTGCATTGCCAATGGCCATGATCGGTGCTGTATTTTTGCTTTTAATATTTGGAAGCTCGGTTTCAGTCATATCGCTTATCGGTATCATTATGTTAATGGGACTTGTTACGAAGAATGGAATACTTCTAGTAGACTATACAAATGTTTTAAGAGGGAGGGGATTAACAAGATTTAATGCTTTGCTTCAAGCAGGTCCTACCAGGCTTCGTCCAATACTTATGACAACCTTTGCCATGATTTTCGGAATGATGCCGGTAGCACTCGGCCTTGGGGAAGGAGCAGAGTTTAGAGCTCCTATGGGACAAGCCGTAATCGGAGGTCTTATTACTTCCACTTTTTTAACATTGTTTATTGTACCGGTTGTTTACACAATCCTGGATGATTTTGCCTCGTTAAAATTATTTGTGTTAGTTAAGAAACTTTTTCCGGGTAAGAGGAGAAATAATCTTGCTGCCGGATTGGATTTTAAAAATTCATCGAATGCTAAAAATATTTAGGTTTATTTTTATGAAGATTATTTTGATTGTTTATCATGATATTCTGGAAGACAGAGTGGATAACCTTTTAAACAAGTTAAACATCGACTATTATACCGAATGGGAAAATGTAAAAGGAAAGGGACATTTGTCCGATGCACATTTGGGGACTAGAACTTTTCCGGGGTTTAACAACGTTAGAATGGTTGCACTTCAAAATGAGGACATACTTGTTCAGCTGGAAATAGGTATAGAAGAACTAAATAAAATTACAATAAGAGGGGATGATAAAATTAGAATGTTCCAATTGCCGCTGGAAAAAATCATTTAATTGTTAGGATAATTTTCCATAGTAAACATCTGTTTTATAAATCATTTTAACAATCCGGCCTTTTTTATGTTCGTTAAAAATTCTTTCAAGTTCAATTATCATAGGTTCATATTGCGGATGCCCTTCCATCGGCATATAAGATGCGGATAGAACTCTTCCTTTTAATCCTTCAAAATCAAGTTCCTGAAAGTTAGAGAAATTTTTAACTTCGTAACTGCTAAAAAATTTTTTAAAAACATCCTCGTTGATATTATTGTGGTTTACCTGATTATAATCTACAGAATAGTTTGATACAAATTTTTCGAAGGATATCATAAACCCTGAAGCACCATTTATTCTTGAATTCCAAATAAGAATAACTCTTCCGTTTTCTTTTAGGATTCTTTTAAATTCCAATCTGGCTTTGTTCCAATCAAACCAATGAAAAGCCTGAGCACTGGTAATAAAATCCACACAAGAATTTTTTAGCGTAGTATTTTCTGCTTTACCGTTTATGCTTATAAAATTTTTATTTTTACCCAGAATATTTTCTGCAGCTAATCTCATTTCATCATTCGGTTCAACGGCATAGACTGTGTTGCCGTTGTTAATAAGCAGCTCTGTAAAAATTCCTGTTCCGGAACCAATGTCTGCAAAAATATTTTCCCGGGTTAAGCTTAATTCTTCTTTAAAAAATTCGATAATATTAATAGGGTAGCCCGGGCGGTATTTTACGTAATTGGCAGTTCTTCCTGTAAATCTGTTTAAGGAATTTAGTTTTATTTGTCTCATGGCATATTAGAATATTTGATAAATATTATTAAAAATTGTCTTTGTAAAATTACAATTCATTAAAATAAATTCCGTGATGCATATTGCAAAAGGTAAATTATGCATACTTAGCTAGGTAAATTTTGCATATTCTTTTTAAAAATTACAAGTAATCAATAAATTATCCTCAATAAAAAATGGTACAAAAATTGACGCTTCAGTTATTTATTAGTTTTATTAGAAATGGTTAGGTTAAAAAATTTATGGACTTTTTGAGAGAATATGAAGATGATGTTTTGATTTTGACTGTAAATCTTAAACAAGCTACCTTTTGGGAATCGGATACTTTTAACAGCATATTTGTAAGTGAAATAGGAAACGGCTGCAGAAAATTTGTTGTAGATTTAAGGTCATGCAATTCCGTTGACCCTGTATTTTTAGGAGTTCTTATTGTAACATTAAAAAAATTAGCCTCTTTGAAAGGCAGTATAAAAATTATTGTACCGGAAATAGGCTTTAATCTGGAAAAATCTACAATGTATTCCTTAAGGTTATTTGAAACATTTAAAACAAAAAAGAATGCATTGGAAAGTTTTTATCTGTTATCCGACAGCAGGACGGAGCTACAAGAAAAGGCAGCAGTATTACCTTCCTTTAACGCATCATTAAGCTTTAATATTTAAATTTATAATTTGAACTAAAATAGTCAGACGGAAAATTCCTAGCGGGGTGGTTTATAACTCTCTTTTTCAGGAGGTAAACATATTTTTACTTTGGATTTCCAAAGTGAAAACCTTTTTTATCTTGCCAGCCGTATTTTGCTGTTTTAATAAAATAAAACAACACAAAACCTGAAATAACCGAAATTGCAGAATAGATAAAAAGAAAATTCAACATTGCTTCACCCGAATTAATTCATTTGTTTAGATCCTAATAATCAAATATTAGACCAATTATTTTCAAAAGAATCTTTAATAGGAGAATTTTTATCATTATTCAAAATAAACTTCGAATAATTGAAGATTTCAAAGAAATTGCTCATAAAATTCTAGAACTTTTATTTGGATTTCCATTTTTTTTAATGATTTTCCAATCATTCTTCATGTAAAAATTACCGATTAGCCGGAAATTATTCCTTTATATTTTGTAAAATGCTTTAGTTTAATTATCGTTTTTAATTTTAAATAATTAACACTAAATTGAATTATCCTATTAAGGTGTTTATATTTGCAAACAAATTTTACTGCAATAATTAACAAACAGAAGTTACACCCTATGAAAACACAAGTTATTCTAAAAACAAATTTTTCTAATTTGAAATTGGCAAAGAGGGGTAAGGTTAGAGATATTTATGATCTTGGCGAAAATTATTTAATTGTATCAACCGACAGGTTATCGGCATTTGATGTAATTATGTCTCAGGGAATCCCATATAAAGGAGAGGTACTTACAAAAATTTCTGCTTTCTGGTTTAAATTTTCGGAAGGCATTATAAAAAATCATATAATCAGTACAAACGTAGATGAATTTCCTTCAGAGTGTAAACAATATGCCGATGAATTAAGAGGAAGATCTATGCTGGTTAAAAAAGCGGAAGTTATTCCTATTGAATGTATTGTTAGAGGTTATATTTCGGGTTCCGGCTGGAACGATTATAAAAAGACAGGAGAAATATCCGGTATTAAACTTCCGGCGGGTTTAATGGAATCAGAAAAGCTACCGGAACCGATTTTTACGCCTTCTACCAAAGCGGAAATTGGTCTGCACGATGAAAATATCTCCGAAAAAGATGCCGAAAAAATAGCCGACAAAGATTCTATTGAAAAAATAAAAAATGCTACACTTAGTGTTTATAAAAACGCCTCCGATTTTGCATTGAGCAAGGAAATTATTATTGCCGATACTAAGATGGAATTCGGAATTTATAATAACGATATTATTTTAGTTGATGAGCTTCTTACTCCGGATTCGTCAAGGTTTTGGCCAATGGCAAATTATAAAAAGGGCGGTGCACAGGAAAGCTACGATAAACAATTTGTTAGAGACTATCTGCTGTCTATTAATTTTAACAAGCAGCCGCCTCCTCCGCATCTGCCGGATGAAATAATTCAGAAAACCAGTGAAAAATATCTTGAAGTATTATTCAAACTTACCGGTGAAAAAATATTGTAAATGATACCTTCTAAAATTAAGGTAATAAATCAAAAAGAATTATTTATAAGATGGGATGACGGGCATAAATCTAAAATTGACCTGGCTAAGTTAAGAAGATTATGCCCTTGCGCTACTTGTGTTTCCTTTTTGGAAAGTCAGAGTCCAAAGTTTATTCCTTTGTATACTTCCGATCAAATAACAGTTTCCGGAATAACCGAGGTTGGAAGCTATGCAATAGGAATTGTATGGAAGGACGGCCATAACACCGGAATTTACGAGTTTCCGTATCTGAGAAGTTTGATGCAATAATAATTTTACCGCTAACACTTTATGATACTTCCAAATCAACTTACTATACTTAGAATTATTTTAACTCCGGTTTTTCTTATTTTGTTTTTATCTCCCAACCCGCTGCTTAAACAAATATCGCTCTTAGTATATATAATTGCAGCCTTAACAGATTGGTACGACGGCTGGCTTGCAAGAAAATTTAATTACATCACATCCTGGGGAAAATTTTGGGATCCCCTTGCGGATAAAATTTTAACCTCGGCTGCTTTTATAGGATTTGTTTTATTAAAAATAATTCCTCTATGGATGGTGGTAATTATTATAGCCAGGGATTTTTTTATAACCGGTTTTAGAGCTTATGCGGACTTTAAGGGGCGTTCATTTCCGACAAGTTATTATGCAAAATGGAAAACATTTTTACAGATGGCATTTTTATATTATCTTATGATAGTATATGTCGGCCAAAATACTCCGCAAATATACTCGGGTAACGAAAAAATTTTTTCTATTTTAACCGATCAGGCATTTATTTATTTTACAATGTTATTCATTACAATCATCACTTTTCATTCCGGGGCAGCATATTTGTATAAAAACCGTAAAATAATTTCGGAGCTATTCCGCAATGAAGATTAATTTTTTTGAAAAGTTTATCGGCTCCGGATTTTTTACAGGATACTTGCCGGGTGCATCGGGAACATTCGGCAGCCTTGCCGCATTGTTATTATATTTTATCCCCGGTTTTGAAAACCCTGTTATATTGATTCCGTTAATAATTATCTTTACTTTTTACGGCATATATATCGGAAGTAAGTTTGAAAAGCTTTATGGCAAAGATCCTAAAGAATGCACAGTGGATGAAGTTGTTGGCATGTGGATATCTCTTTTATTCCTGCCGAAATTATTTGTTTTATCCGCCGCAGCATTTTTTATATGGCGGGCTCTAGATATTATAAAACCGTTTCCCGCAAGGCAAATGGAAAGTTTAAACGGTGGCTTAGGAATTATGATGGACGACATTGCCGCCGGTTTTTATACTATGATCATTATGAATTTAGCAGTATTAATTTTTATTCCTTCAAAATTTATTTTCAATTAACGGACCAAAAATGAATGCACATATTATTACAATCGGCGATGAAATTTTAATCGGCCAAACCCTAAACACAAATGCGGCTTATATTGGAGAACAGCTTGTAAATATTCAAGTGAATGTTACCAAAACTTCAGTTGTTCATGATGATGAGGCCGAAATAATAAAAGAATTTAAGCTATGTCTTGATGAAAACGACATTGTGATTGTTACGGGTGGACTAGGCCCTACACACGATGATATCACCCGTAAATGTGTGGTAAAATTTTTTCATACATCGCTTGTAGTTAATAATGAAGTACTGCAGGATATAAAGGCTTTATTAAAGAAGAGGGGAAGAGAATTAACTAAAATAACGGAAGGGCAGTCACTTGTACCGGAAATTGCAAAAGTAATTAGAAATGAACATGGAACAGCACCGGGCATTTGGATTGAAAAAGAAGGAAAAATATTTGTTGTTATGCCGGGAGTACCGTACGAAATGAAATCTATGATGGAATCTTTTGTTATTCCAAACCTTAAAGAAAAGATTGGTACCCCGGAGTTTATAGAGAAAAGAGATACATTCTTAACAACAGGTATTCCGGAGTCCGTACTGTTTGAAAAACTTGGAGATTTGGATGAGCTTTTAAAAGGTGCAAAAATGGCTTTTCTTCCTAGCCAGTTCGGTGTTAAAATAAGAATTACTGTTAAGGAGAGTAATGAAGAATCTGCCGGCAGCAAGTTAACGGAAATTGAACAAAAAATCAGAGGTAAAATAGGAAGGTTTATTTATTCCCACCGCGATGAGAATT
Source organism: Ignavibacteriaceae bacterium (assembly GCA_046704255.1). Taxonomy (GTDB): domain Bacteria; phylum Bacteroidota; class Ignavibacteria; order Ignavibacteriales; family Ignavibacteriaceae; genus FEN-1297. Next base: position 18,685 of record JBJKSH010000061.1, read on the forward strand.
TAGAGCATGTGGTAGCGAGATTATTAATAGATAGAGGTTTAACTTTATCCGTTGCGGAATCCTGCACAGGCGGATTAATTGCCAACCTTTTAACAAATATAAGCGGAAGCAGTAAATATTTTGAACGAGGAATTATATCCTATAGCAATGCCGCTAAAGTTGAAATTCTTAAAGTGAACGAAGATATTATTAGCCAGTACGGTGCCGTTAGCCTGGAGGTTGCCAGGCAAATGGCAGAAGGTGTAAAATCTACAAGCGGCACTGACCTAGGGCTTGCAGTTACCGGTATAATGGGGCCTACGGGTGCAAGTACAGATAAGCCTATTGGACTGGTTTACATAGGATTATGCGACGAAAAAGTTTGTACCGCTAAAAAATTTAATTTTGGAGATGATAGGATTTTAAATAAACAAAGAACCGCTCAGGCTGCAATGGATATGCTTAGAAAATATTTGTTAGGTATTTCTTTAGATGACTAGACTATTTGTTGCATTAAAAATTCCGGATGAAGTTCGGAGCAAAATTATTAAATTAAGAAACGATGCTATTATCAATTATGTTAATTATAAATGGGAGCCGGAAGAAAAAATTCATTTAACTCTTAAGTTTATAGGTGAAGTTAAAGATGAATTAAAAACGCCTATTTCCAGTGCTTTAAGTTTTGTTGAAAATTATAAAAGCTTTAATTGCAGGTTAACAAAATTCGACTTCTTTTATAGAGATAAAAAGCCCAAAATTCTTTGGCTTGGACTTGACATTAACAATGAAATAAATAAACTTGTTTTCAAAATAAATGAGGAGATGACAAAATATTCTATCCCAATTGAAAAAAGAAAGTATTATGCGCATTTAACTATTAAGAGGTTAAAAGGGGACGAAGGAAGTGAATTTGAAAAAAGGTTCAAAGATTTTAATATACCGGGGGTAGAGTTTATTTCAAACGAAGTTATGTTAGTAAAAAGCGAATTGTTTTCTTCCGGCTCAAGGTATACCGAAATTAAAAATTATAAATTAAAATGATTTGGAGGCAGCATGAGTTCCGATAAAGAACAAAAATTAAAAATAATAGAAGATGCCATAGCCAGCATCGAAAAGGCATACGGTAAAGGTTCGATAATGAAATTGGGGGACGGAGTAATAAACGATATTGAGTCCATTCCTACCGGTGCGCTTTCGCTGGATTATGCCCTGGGTATTGGAGGAGTTCCAAGAGGTAGGGTAACAGAAATATACGGACCCGAATCCAGCGGTAAAACCACTTTGTGTCTACATATAATTGCCGAAGCACAAAAAGCCGGCGGGCTTGCTGCTTTTATAGATGCCGAACATGCATTGGATGTAAATTATGCAAAAAGACTGGGTGTTGATACTGCTAATCTTTTACTTTCGCAGCCGGATTACGGCGAGCAGGCTTTGGAAATTACGGACACCCTTGTAAGAAGCAATGCACTCGATATTATTGTAATTGACTCTGTAGCTGCATTAGTTCCGAGGTCTGAAATTGAAGGTGAGATGGGCGATGCAACTATGGCTGTGCAGGCACGGTTAATGTCGCAGGCTTTAAGAAAACTTACGGGTGCTATTTCCAAATCAAAAACTTCCGTAATTTTTATCAACCAGTTGAGGAGTAAAATAGGAGTAATGTTCGGTAACCCTGAAACAACAACCGGCGGTAATGCACTTAAATTTTATGCATCATTAAGATTGGATATTAGAAGAATTGCAGCTATAAAAAACGGTACGGATGTAGTCGGTAACAGAACAAGGGTTAAGATTGTAAAAAGTAAAGTTGCTCCTCCGTTTAAGGAGGTTGAGTTTGATATTCTTTATAATGAAGGCATAAGCAAAACCGGCGATCTTCTTGATCTTGCTGTTAATATGGGAATAATTAAAAAAAGCGGCGCATGGTTTACTTATGATGAAGACCGCTTCCAGGGAAGAGATTCTGTTCGTCAAAAATTAATTGAAGAACCGGCATTTTTTAATAAACTTGATAAAGAAGTAAAACAAAAATTGGGTATGGTAAAGGAACAACTCCCTGCAGAAGAAAATAATAAATCTGCAAAAGAAAAGAAGCAGGCTAAAGGATAAAGGGTATATAGAATATGGAGTATGTAATATGGAGTATGGAGTATGTAAGATGTAAAATGGAGTTTGATAAATGGAATAGGTTATTGGAATTTTGTAGGATTCATTTTACCTTTATAGCCGCATCAATCATTGACTAATATTTAACGATTATAAATTTATGAAGATAGACAGGATAGTTAGGAAAGATGAAAAGAATGTAATGATTTATTTTGATAACGATGAGAAATTAATTTTATCTTACGAAGTTTTTATGAAAGGCGGTTTAAGGAAAAATGATGTTATAACCGAAGACGGCTATTCTTTATTAATTAGTGAAAACAAAAAATATTTTTTAAAACAAAGAGCTTTGCGGTACCTCGGAAGAAGGCATCATTCGGCTAATGAGTTGAAATTAAAACTGAAGCAGAAAAATTATAATATGGAATTGGTTGATTCTATCTTAGGCGAATTGAAAGAATCCGGTTTTATAAACGATTATGATTTTGCCAAAGCTTTTACCGAAGAAAATATAAAAAATAAATTTTGGGGAAGAAAAAAAATCGAATCGGAATTGTTTAAGAGGGGAGTTGATAGAGAAATTATAATAGTTGTTCTGGATGAAAAATTTTCAGTTGAAAATGAAACCGCTAACGCTATGGAATTAGGAAGGAAGAAACTAAGGACATTGATTAATAGAGGTTATGATAATGAAAAAATAATCTCCAAACTAGTGCTTTTTTTGATATCAAGAGGTTACGATTATGAAACAAGCCGCAAAACCGCTGAAATAATAATTGAAAAAAATGCAGATGAAAGCGGTTTCTAAGCAACGGCTCAATGCAGCACAATAATTTTTCCGTATACCGGTTTCATCCCAGCTGCATCAACCCTGTAAAAATACACACCGTTTGGAACAATGCTGCCGTTCTGATCTCTCCCGTCCCAATTATCTATTACGCCGCCGCTGTTATCGACGGTATGCAGCATACTGCCTCTTTGCGCATTTTGAATTACGGTTCTTACTGCATGCATCCCGAAATCTAAAATTCGTATTGTTACCGGCACTCTTTTTCCATTTGTACTATATTTAATTTTTAAGATATCTAGTAGCGGATTAAACGGATTGGGATATGCATAAGTATCTTCGGATGATTGAAGCGCAGCTGATGCCGAATAAATTCTCCAATTGCCGGACCACATTCCGTTTCCGTCATACTGAAGTCTTGCTAAACCTTCGCCCGAACCAAGGAATGTATGATTTATTGTAAAGCCTGCCGAATAAAATGCAGTTGTCTTGAGTGTAAGCTTTGAACTTTGGTCTTGAATATTACCCGGAGTCATCCATGTTATTCCGTTATTTTCCGATCCAAACGCTCCGTTATCCGAAGGGGCTATGACTTCGATACTATTAAATGCGAAGTTATTTACATGTTGTCCAATTAGTGTAGATTGCCATGAAGCTCCGCCGTCTGTGGAAAAGCTTACTCCATACCTCTCGGTTTGATCTGGACCTTGCCTGCAGCCCGCCCATAAAGTTTTATTAAATTTATTATATGCAAGAGCAATAATCCAATTACCTATAATAGAATTATTTTGGTTTTGATGATTAAATTTTATCCACGAAGGATACTGGCTTTCGGCATCGGTAGTTTTATTAATACCGTTTACAGTTCCTACATATAAAGTAGAATCGTTTATAGCAGCTAATGAAAACACTTCATGGTTAAAATTTCCTACTTTACAAGGAGAAGAATCATACGGCGAAAGACAAAAACTTAAGGTATCATCCGGGCTGATAGAATTCATATTATCCGGGGGCAGAACAATACGCTGCCATGTTTTACCCATATCAAGACTTCTTCTCAGTCCTGCACCGTAATCAGCAATCCAAACGGCATGGGGAGTAAAAGCAAAATCAAAAACAACATCCTGTTGATCAACTATACTTGGAACTGCATAAAGTGTATCAATTCCATAAACTATGGAAGAATCACTGCTGCTGTCTTTGGGCTGTGAAATTGAATTCCAGCTTTTACCAAGATCCGTAGTATATTTTAATCCGTCTCCCTGGAATATTTGCTGGCCCTCTGACAGGTAAAAATGTGCAAGAGCAGCCCAAAAGGTTCCATGGTAATAACCTATAGCGGATACGCCTTTGTTGTTTAATTCTTTAGTAAAGTTAGTCCAAGAATCTCCGTTATCCGTAGAGAGGCTTACGCCATCGTTTGTTGCAATCCATATTGTATCGCCGGCAGTTATGATATCGCCAATGCTGTTGTCTGCAATTGAACTACAAGTTATGGATTTTTCAGCTTTACTTTTCTGATAAATGAGGGAAAAACTTTGAGGTAAAAATTGTGCTGTGGCAATAGAAGTGTAAAGCGTTATGAGAATAACGATTGAAATGGAATTATACTTCATGAAGTTCCCGCTAATTATTTTATAAATATATTCAGATGTAAAATTCTTTCAAAAGTATTCCCGTTTGTTTTTATATCCCTAATTAAATATTTTAAATAATTTTCAGTGTAAAGATTCGATTTTGAATACAGTAGTACAATGTAAAAAGAAATACCTTTAAGCCTTTTTAAGGTTACCTTTATTCATTTTCGTTTCCAGAGACAAAATCATATTTGAAATTTCCGGTGCCTGAACTGCCGCAGCTGCGTCTTTTAAGTTAAACCATTTTCGTTTCCGTTTGTCTTTCTCAGGGTAATCATCAAGTTCCTTTATAACTTCCATGGTAAAAACTTTAACATGGCATACACCAATAGATTTATGATTTTCAAAGCCTCCGAGTTCAATCGTTTCGTTAGTCCCAAGAATTCCCGCCTCTTCAATTGCCTCCTTTTTTGCAGATTCAAACGGAGTAAGGTTGAATTCAACATAACCTTTGGGAATAACCCATTTTTTCTTTTTCATGGAAGTAATTAAAAGTACTTCCAATCCATCTTGCGTTTTTCGATACGGAATGACTCCTGATTGATTAAAATTAAATTCAAGCTTCAAAATTATACCCGATTTTAAATTAAAATTTGAAGTTAGCAAAGTTTAAAATAATAAACTCACTTCGTGTTCCCCCTCTCCTTACTAAGGAGAGGGGGTTAGGGGGTGAGGTAAATTTCTGCGTAACTCTAGTTAATATTTTTTTCTTTAGTATGTAAAATACTTTCGGCTGTTAAAATGTCCATTGTCACGTTGTCCATAGTTACCGGCATTTTTTTGTTGTCTAAATTTACAACAACCAGGAAACCTTTCATGCTGCCGGTAGAAAGGAAAGCATCCACAAGAGCCGCCTGATCGCTTTCCAATCGGGAACCGTTCACACCGGACCAAATTTCTTTTGCGCACAAACATCCGATGGTTGGTGTATTCGGGTAATAAGTTTTGCCCAGGTAAAATGAAGGATCAACAGTAGTACCGTGAGAGATAATTGCCGAGCGTCCTGCTTTACCTGCATAAAAAGTTCCCCATATAGGGAAAAAATTTTGCCAGGAATCCGGTAAAAGATTTGCATAACGAGCCTGTGTCCAAACAGTATCAGCAGAGTTGTTTTCATGGAAAAATATTTCCGGAGTTGCTTCAAAAGGCATAACTAATTGTATGTTCGGAGTTCTGCCTATGTCGGCAAGTTTTGAAGTATCAATTCCCTGAATTGAAAAGATGCCCGAAGGTGTGTTGCCATTTGTAATATACGAAGGATAATCTGTAATTGAAAGTGCAAGCTGCTGAATATAAAAAATTGTTCCGTTGTCGTTACGGACAAAATTCCCGTCCGGTTTTCTAACTATTGCAATGCCGGGGTAGTTCCTGTCGTATCTTTGAATACTGAAGATTACCGTGTTGCCTGTACCGAAATTATGGGAAAGCAAATCAACTAACGGCGGTTCCTCACTTAGATATTTTTTTGTAGAGTTTGTTAAATCCGTATTCAAAGAAAAGAGAATGGCATTGCCTTTCCAGTCGTTAAATTTTTTCTGTAACAAATTTGAAAAATATGCCTCATTGTTTTTATTATTTTTATCTCTTAGTAAATAATTAACACCCATTGCAAAAAATTTAGGGTTAGTAGTTTCGCGGGTAATTTTTAAAACTTCGGATGTATAACTATCCGGGTATAAAATATAAGCTGCTTCCAGTAAATATCTTTGAAAGCGGGTACTTCTTTTATCAAACAAGTCAAGCGCCTTTCTAATTTCCGGAACATAGGCCTTATTTGTATCAAGCATTAATTCCATTGCATTAAATGCTTTAATCCAGCCTTCTTCGGTCGAATCGGATAAGGAAAGCTTCATATTATTTGGAATTACATTATTATATAAATTTTCTTTATATGCAACCCTGGCTTCTTTAGTAGTTCTCGGATCGATAAGTTTATTGCTTACTTTGACAGGAGAATTATGAACAATACATGACAGGTTAATCAATGCAAATAATAAACTTAAAAAGCCAATGTATTTAAAAAACTTCATAGTAGTACCCTAATTAATTGGAAATTTCCACTCCGAATTCAAATTCCGATTTCTCACCGGGTTTTATTAATACTTCTTCCGTTAACTCATTTCTGTTAAAAGCATTCGTAATAAACTTCATCGGTTCTATTGCAATAGAATTTCTTTTCCTTTGTGCAAGTGTGTCGCCGGTGAATGCAAGTGTAACACCGTCTTTTTGAAACATAGTAATTTTCAGTTCGTTATCCGGATTAAAAATAGATGCTCTGGAATACCCGTCTTCTTCAATTTTTAAATTTGAAAAACAGTTATCCAGTACTCTTCCGTTTATTTTCCTTTTTGTTTTAAGAATGCTTTCCCTAAAATCCAGCATCGGAAAATCGTTAAGATTTGCAAATGCCTTATTGCCGTCTAGCGGAATATTTTTATCATTTAAAAGAATAATTTTATCTGCATTCAGCGTAAATACCAAATCTTCAATACCTTGTTCGGAGGTTTTAAAGTAAGGATGCCAGCCGGGCGCAAACGGTGCGGTTTCTTTACCGGAATTATTTGCCGTTACGGTTATAGTTAGTTTATCCGGTTCAAGTTTATATTTTAATTCTATATCCAATGAAAATGGGTAGCCCTTAAAAACTCCGGGTCTAATTTTGTTAAAGATTAAAACAGCTTCAATAAAATTACCGGTTATGTTTATTTCTTTAACAGCAAATGTTTCATAGGAAGTAAACCCATGTATAACTTCGTTTCTAGGCGGTACCGGGTCTAAAAAATATTTTGTTCCGTTTACAATATAGGTTCCGCCGGGAATTCTGTTAGCAAAAGGCATCATAATCCAGCAGCGTGCACCCTTAGCAGCAGATAATTCTTCCGCAGTAGCAAAACCATCCAGTATATCAATAGGCTTTCCTGTTAAATTTATTTTGAACCTTAAAGGGGTACCTCCGTGCAAAGTAACTTCCAAATTATTTCCTTCCTGTTCATCCGAAAGGATAATAGTCTTATAAATACCGAATACACTTTCCGAAAATTTATATCTGCTCATAATTACTATATAAATTTTTATATCTTTTATTTAAATTAGATTTAAAACATAAACGCAAAACTAATAAAAATTGAAAAGTAATACGTAATTTATGGTATTAAAATTTTAATAATTCTTTAAAATTACATATCAGTCATATAGTTATATTTAATTAAATGAATATCCTGGAAAATATTTCGCTAAAAAAATATAATACCTTTGGTGTTGATGCAGACGCAGATTATTTTGTTGAGATAAAAAGTGAAAACGAATTACACGAAGTAACTGATTTTATCCGTAAAAAAAATCTTAACAAATTAATTTTAGGCGGTGGAAGTAATATTTTATTTACAGGTGATTATCACGGTATTGTAATAAGATTATCGATTCCCGGTATAAAGATTATTGATGAAGATAGTAACTCCGTTTTAGTTGAAGCCGGCGCCGGAGTAATATGGCACAGCCTGGTTAAATTTTGTATAGATAGAAATATGGCAGGCATTGAAAATCTTTCCTTAATCCCGGGTACTGTCGGAGCAGCTCCAATTCAAAACATAGGTGCATACGGACAGGAATTGAAAAATGTTTTTGAATATTTAAACGGTTTCAGTTTGGAAGACGATTCTATGCATAAATACTATAAAAACGAATGCATGTTCGGGTACAGGGAAAGTATTTTTAAAAGAGATTTAAAAGGAAAATTTATTATTACAAAAGTTGTGATTAGACTTGATAAAAATCCTAAATTAAATTTGGATTACGGAACTGTTAAAGCTGAAGTTGAAAAATTAAAATTAAAAAAACCTACGGTTAAAGATATAAGTAATATAATTAGTTCAATTAGAAAAAGTAAGTTGCCGGATCCTGCTTTAATGGGAAATGCCGGAAGCTTTTTTAAGAACCCCTTGATTTCTCAACAAGAATTTTCAGAACTCAAAAAAAAGTTCCCGGATATTCCGGGTTACAATGAAGGAAATTTAATTAAATTGTCTGCCGGAAAATTAATTGAAGTTTGCGGTTGGAGGGGGAAACGGGCAGGCAATACCGGTGCTTATCCTAAGCAGGCACTTGTGCTTGTAAATTACGGTGGTGCATCCGGTAAAGAAATTCTTAATTTAGCAGAAGACATTAAAAATTCCGTATATAAAAAATTTGGTATCTTACTTACAGAGGAAGTAAACATTTATTAAAACGTGACCTGCGATAAATAACCCGCATATAGTTTTATAAAACACAAATCCGTGCTTGCAATTATTTGTTTTGATAAGTAATTTTTATAAAAAATAAAACAATTAATTTTTGTTTCCGGCCAAAAGCAATTTAGTAAATTACGGAGAGTAAGATGGAAAATCCAAAAGATGAAAATCAATCTCTTTCTGCTTATGAAAAAGCTGCAGCCGAAGGAATTGATCCACGCTGCATTCCTCAGAAATTAACCGGTCCCGTACCGGAAGATGATCAAATAATCTATCCTAATTACTCGGAATCTGATCATGAAATATGGAAGTTCCTTTACGAAAGACAAATGAAATTTTTGCCGGGCAGAGTTTGCACTGAATATTTAAACGGGACTAAAAAATTAAATTTCACGCCGGAAAAAATTCCCGCCCTAAAAGATTTGAGCGCAGTGTTTAAGAAAACTACGGGATGGACGATTGCACGCGTGCCCGGATTAATAGACGTGAATGATTTTTTTGCACTGCTTAAAAGAAAAGTATTTCCTTCTACCGATTATATAAGAGGGAAAGATGAACTGGATTATACACCGGCGCCGGACTTATTTCACGATATGTTCGGCCACATGCCATTGTTAACAGATCCTGATTTTGCTTCTTTCTATCAAAAATTCGGAGAAGCTGCTCTTCATGCAGAAGGTACAAAGCGCAAACAACTTGAAACTTTTCACTGGTTTACCGTGGAATTCGGTTTAATAAAAAAGCCGGAAGGTATTAGAATTTACGGCGCCGGTATTGTTTCTTCACTTGGAGAAGTGCAGCACGCTTTATCTTCCGAAGTTAAGGTATTTGATTTTGACCCGGAAAGAATTGTAAAACAAGAATATGATGTTTGGCATTTGCAGCCGGTATTGTTTGCAATAAATTCTTTTGAAGAATTGAAAGAAGGTTTTAAAGAGTGGACGAAAAGAAAAGGTTTGCTTGTGTAGATTAATGAATAACATTATCCATTAAAAAACCTTTAGCTGAATTCTACTTTTCAAAAATTGCCGGGTTATTAATCCTTTTTATTCATTCCGTTTTTCGATAATAGAAATCCACCTATAATAGCAGTAATTGATTTCATTTTTCTGTTTAGCGGATCAGCTTCCACGACAAAATTTTCTATAATCGTAGCCCTATTAAATAAAGTGAATAGTTCGGGCTAAATATAACCGAACATGTGTGGTTTTTTTTCAGGTCAGGTATAGTAAACAATGTTTCTCCTTCAAGCCGCCGTTCGCGGCTGCAGTTAGCAAGAATAAAATCTATGGAGTGCAATGGTTTAATACCGATTTCTTGCAGTCTTGCTTCTGGTATAAAGCTATGGGACGCTCCCGTGTCAACCCAAAAATCTACTTCAAAAAAAAAGTTCTGGTTTTACAGGGTTGGCAACTTTTACAAGGACTTTAAACATTCTCATTTTTATTTCTTTTTTTTATAAAGATAGTAAGTATGACGGTCTTGAAAGTCAACAACTCAGCTTAATCAGATATCTTGAAGGTTTTGTGCTTAATATAAGTTAGTACTTAAAAAAATAGTGCTATAGATATGTTTACAAACAGAGGTACAATTAAGATTTTATATTGGCAATAGCCGTATTTATTCTTTTAATAACTTCATCCTTACCAAGGATTACAAGAATATCGTATACTCCCGGTCCGGTGCTCATCCCGGAAACAGACAGCCTTAAAGGATGAATTATTTTTCCTTTACCTATATTTAATTCTTCCGCTAAACTATTTAAGGCATTTTCATAATCTTCTTTAACAGGGTTAGCCGGTTTATTAAATTTGTCTATTAATTTTTGCAGTACCTGCGGAGATTCGGGTTTCCAATTTTTTGCAATTGCTTTTTCTTCATAATCTACCGGGGCTTCAAAAAAATACGGGCTTTTGGTCAGGAATTCATTTACAAAAGAAACTCTTTCTTTCATTGCCGATATAATTTTCAGCAGATATCCGTCATCAAAATTTATAATATTTAATTTTGAATTTTTAATTTCTTCTTTCAATAAAGGAAGAATTTCCTCACCGGATTTATTTCGCAAATGTTCTGCGTTCAGCCAGTTTAGCTTTTCAACATCGAAGACAGCACCGGAATTATTTACGCGATTAAGCGAGAACTTTTCAATTAATTCATTTATATAATAAAATTCTTTGTCGTCCCCGGCATTCCAGCCAAGCAGAGCAACAAAATTAATTAATGCTTCTTTTAAATAACCTTTTACCCTGTAATCTTCCACCGCAACATCGCCCTGGCGTTTACTTAGTTTGGAATGATCCGGATTTAGTAAAAGAGGGAGGTGTGCAAAAACAGGTTTTTCCCATCCGAAAAAATCATATAAAAGAACATGCTTTGGCGTTGAAGACAGCCATTCTTCACCGCGGATTACGTGTGTTATCTTCATCAGATGATCATCTACAACATTAGCAAGATGGTAAGTCGGGTATCCGTCGCTTTTAAGCAATACCTGGTCGTCAACGTTGCTGCTGTCGAATTCAATATGCCCGTGAACAGCATCGTCGAAAGAAATTTTTTGCCCTGTTAGCACATTTAAACGAACTACATGACTTATGCCGCTTTTTAGTTTATCATCTATTTCGTCTTTACTTAAGCTTAGGCAGTGTTTATCGTATTTTGCCTGCGGCAGTTTTTGCCTTTGCTGTTCTTCCCGAAGTTGTGTTAGCCTTTCCGGCGTGCAAAAGCAATAATATGCTCTTCCATTATTAATTAATTCGCTTACATGCCTATGGTAAACTTTTAACCTTTCGGATTGTAAATACGGTCCATAAGCACCGCCGGCATCAGGGCCTTCGTCGTATTCCAGTCCGCACCATTTAAGGGAATCAATTAAATTGTCAACTGCACCTTCCACAAACCTGCTTCGGTCTGTATCCTCAATTCTTAGAATAAATTTACCGTTTTTATTTTTAGCAAAAAGGTAGTTGAATAATGCGGTGCGCAGCCCGCCTACATGCAAATAACCTGTGGGGCTTGGTGCAAATCTTACTCTTGGATGTTCACTAATCAATTTTATTAAACTGCTTTTACTTTACTTTCGGTATAATATTTAACTTTTTCTATAAATTCCTGGCTATCTATGGGCTTAGGAATATAATCCGTTGCGCCGGCTTCAAGGCATTTTTCGCGGTCGCCTTTCATAGCAAATGCGGTAAGGGCAATAATAGGTGTATCTTTATATTCCGGCAGCAGCCTTATTTTTTCGGTTGCTTCAAACCCGTTCATAACCGGCATTTGCATATCCATTAAAATCAAATCGAAGTGCTGCTCTTGTACGGCATCGTATGCTTCCTGCCCGTTTTCTACCACAACTATGGATTCGAAATTATTTTTCTTTAAAAGCCTGGTTACAATTATTTGGGAATGTTTGTAATCTTCAACTAAAAGAATTTTAACAACATCCTTTTGCTTTGCAACTTCTTCAACAGGCGGAGGCTCATCGTAGCGGTTTATCATTTGGGTTATTGTATCGGAAAGTTCTTCTATATTTGTACTGCTTTTTTCAAGAAGGTCGGCAAATAGTCCGTCTATTTTTTTTAGATCTTCTTTATAATTTTCTTTGCCCGTGTAAATAACTATAGGAAGTTTTTTAAAGTTGGGTTCGGATTTTATTAATTTGATTAAATCAAACCCGTTTAGTTCCGGCATGTCAAGGTCAATTATTGCAAGGTCAAGATTCATTGAACCAATTATTCCCATAACCCTGGATGAATGCGATTCTGCAATGGTATTATAGCCAGCCTGTTCTACGGCTTCTTTAATTAAATTTAGTGTCGGAACATCGTCATCTACAATTAAAATATTCGAATCTTTTTTAAGCCGGTAGCTTTGTAAAACTTCAACAAGATATTTATACTGAATGGGTTTTACAAAATATTCTACTGCTCCCATTAAAAACGCCTTCTGCTGTTCTGCTTCCACGGAACAAACAATTACCGGAGTATATCTGGCATTTTTATGTTCACGTATTCTTTTAAGAAGTTCAAAACCGTTTGCGTCCGGTAAAACTATGTCCATTAAAACGGCAAGAAAAATTTCTTTGTCAATTGCTTTAAGTGCCTGTTCGCCAGAGTTAACAATTGTAGGTTCGTAACCCCATTTATTTAAATAATTGCTAAGAAGTTTGGACGTAGCGTAATCGTCTTCAACAACAAGTACTTTGTTCTTTTTACCCGGCTTGGGAAGCGAGCTTATCTGTGTTTCTATTGCGGAAAGAATATCCGCTCCTATGGAAAAATTATAAGTTGTACCTTTACCAACCAGGCTTGACACGGAAATGTCGCCGTTTAAAGATTCAATATATTTTTTTGTAAGAACCAACCCCAGCCCGGTTATGTTGCCTATTTTATTATCTCCAAGTTCAGTTAGCGCAAAAGGTTTAAAAATATCATTTAATTTACTGCTTGAAATCCCGCTGCTGGAATCAACAATTTTAAAATTCAACTTTCCTGCACCCGGCATAGTAACGGAAATTGAAATTTTCCCTCTGGGTGTTAGTCTAAGTGATGTGGTAAGAATATTTAATAAAATATATCTTAATCTTTGCGGATCAAGTTTAACTGAGGCAGGAATTTCTTTATCGATGTTAATAATAAATTCTATACTATTTTTGTTAACCCTGTCGGCAAATAGTTTAATTATTTCATTTAAAAAATTGTTAAGGTTTGTATTGGATAAAGATTCTTTGGTTGAGCCCGTGTCCAGTTTTGCAAGGTCAATTAAATCGTTAATTAAAGACAAAAGATTAAATGCACTTTCTTTAAGAGTAGCAACGTATTCAGCTTGAGAGGAAGTAAGGTTATCTTCGTTTAATAAAGAAGCAAAACCCATTATGCTGTTGGCAGGAGTTCTTAGTTCATGAGCAATTTCTTCAATAATTTCTCCGGTTGTTACGGAAACTGTTCCTTTATTTCCCATCCAGAGATTTAGAATGTTACCTAAAGCCTGCCCAATTAATTTTATATTGTCAAGTTCGTTTTTAGCAAAAGGAGTTTTCTTTGCTGTTTTAAGCAAAACATTTTCCTTGCCGGAAAGTTTTATATACAAGCAACCTTCGTATACAACATATTCGGATACCTGCAATTGGCAATCAGTATTTGTTAAAAAATCACTACCTGCCGGTGGATTTTTCAACATTTTACAGGAAGAGCATTCATACGAATTACTTGGAATGAGATTTTTTTTAGCTTCCCCCGATTTGCCTAAAAGCAATAATAAATTATCTGATCTAACCTTAAATAATGCGGCTGCCTGAAGTTCGTATTCTTCAACTAAAAAACTGCATAGGCTGTCCGGCAGTTCATGTGAAGCGCTTATCGCTAGCTCAACCAAGGCATTATATTTGGTTAGAAAGTCAAGTTTGGAACTTTGCATTGATTAACCCTTAATTGCCGAATAATAATAACTAAATACAGCAAAATATATAACAAATGCAAATATAATTATTTACTTTTCAAAAATAAAAAGAGATAATCGGGAAAAATCGGATTCTTTATGGTAAATAAACAATAAACTTTTGGCCAATAGCCATCAAGCACCGGAAACAAATCATCATCTTTTAACAAATTTATGTGATTCGAACGGCAATTTCATCAAGTAATTTAGAATCTAAAATTATATTTTTATATTTTTTCATTCCAGATTTTATAAATTAAATAATAATGGAGATGAATGATGAAGATGAGATTTCTTGGGAACAGCGGAATAAAAGTTTCCGAAATTTGTTTCGGTGCAATGACTTTTGGCGGAAGAGGCTACTGGAAAGTAATTGGCGAAGTTGAACAAAATGGTGCAAATGAACTTGTGAATACTGCTCTTGAAGGCGGAATTAATTTTTTTGATACTGCCGATGTGTATTCGGAAGGACTGTCCGAGGAAATACTTGGTAAAGCACTCGGCAACAGAAGGAAAAATATTATTCTTGCAACAAAAGTTAGAGGCAGAACCGGTAAAGGCCCTAACGATGCCGGACTTTCACGCAAACATATTATAGACAGTTGTAACAAAAGTCTTGCAAGACTGGGTACAGATTATATAGACCTATACCAAATTCACAGTTTTGATCCTTACACACCTCAGGAAGAAACTTTAAGAGCACTTGATGATCTTGTAAGAGCAGGAAAAGTAAGATACATAGGAGTTTCCAACCATACCGGCTGGCAATTAATGAAAGCGTTGTCAATATCCGAAAAACAAAATCTGGAAAAATTCATTACGCTTCAGGCATATTATTCACTGGTTTCGCGTGATCTTGAAAATGAGCTGGTTCCACTATGCCTGGATCAAAAATTAGGAATACTTCCGTGGAGCCCCTTGGGCGGCGGGTTTTTAACCGGTAAATATAGAAGAGGTAAAGAGCGTCCTAAAAATGCCAGAAGAACTGATCCCGTAAATCAATTTTTACAGTTCGATGAAGAAAAAGGTTTTATGATTGTAGAAGAACTGGAAAAGATATCAAGAAATCATAATGCTACAATTGCACAAGCCGCACTTAATTATCTATTAAGAAAACCGGGAGTTTCATCCGTTATTATAGGGGCAAAATCCAAAGAACAACTTCTTGATAATCTTAAAACATCGGATTGGGAAATGGTTCCTGATGAAGTAAGCCGGCTTGATGAATTAAGTAAGCCTGCAGATGTCTATCCTTACTGGATGTTAAAAAGAACAGTTCAGGACAGGTAAGCATTTATGAGTGTTTTATTTTCGCATTTTAAAATTAGGGGAACTGAATTTAAAAATAGGATTGCGGTATCTCCAATGTGCCAATATTCAAGTATAAACGGAATGCCAACGGATTGGCATTTCGTTCATTTGGGCAGCAGGGCAGTTGGAGGTGCGGCGCTTGTAATTCAAGAAGCAACTGCGGTTTCTCCGGAAGGACGAATATCCCCCGACGACGCAGGTATCTGGAGTGACGAGCATAGCGAAGCATACAAAAAAATTACTTCATTTATTAAAACTCAAAATAGTATTCCCGGAATTCAAATTGCTCATGCAGGAAGAAAAGCTTCTACTTATTCGCCATGGAAAGGTGAAGGAGAGGTTCCTAAGCTGAATAACGGCTGGAAAACTATTGCACCAAGTTCAATTCCGTTTAATAACAATTATCCTATTCCAAAAGAAATGGATTTGAAAGAAATAGCAAGTGTAATAGAAAAATTTAAGAGTGGAGCCGAAAGAGCTGTTAAAGCCGGGTTTGAAGTAATTGAACTTCATTTGGCGCACGGTTATTTGGTACATGAATTTTTATCACCATTATCCAATAAAAGAAAAGATAAATACGGCGGCAGCCTTTTAAACAGATGCCGGATTGCACTTCAAATAGCTGATGCGGTAAGAAATGTTATTCCGGAAAGTATACCGTTATTTGCAAGAATATCCTCTACTGATTGGGTTGAAGGCGGATGGGATATTGAACAATCAATTTATCTTGCTAAAAAACTAAAAGAAAATGGTGTGGATTTAATAGACTGTTCAAGCGGCGGAAATGCAGTAAAAGCTTCAATACCTGCCGGACCTGGATACCAGGTTCACTTTGCGGAAAGAATTAGAAATGAAGCAGAAATAAACACAGGAGCAGTAGGTCTGATAACATCGCCGGAACAGGCTGAACAAATTTTAAAAACCGGACAAGCAGATATTGTTATTATTGCCCGCGAAATGCTGAGAAATCCTTATTGGCCCCTCTATGCTGCAAGAATATTACATGAAGATGTTGAATGGCCAAAGCAATATTTTAGGGCTAAATTATAATTGCAGTTTAGAGTAAATAAAATTCAAAGTCTTAATAATATTTAAGGTAAATTTATGTTTATCTCTTATTAAAAACTCATAGAGAAATTGCGATAGTTCATTTGTCCTTAAATATCCGTATGACTTATGCGGATTTATGTTACCGTTAATTTCAAAATTATTATTAACAATAATATCAACAGGCTTTACTCCTTTTGAATTCGGTTTAAAGACAGAGGCAAGCTCTTTATGGATTGTTATTTCGTCATCCTTATCAGAAAGGTTATACCAGTTGTGAACTATACCGTCCGGTGTTTTAGGCAATTCATCTTTGTTATCCGCTAAATTTTGTTCCGAAGCAATTTTATTTCTAACTGCAGGGAAACCGAGCGGCGAACCTATTGTTATAAAAGTATCGATGTTTAATTCAGGCATCAGCAAAGTTAAAACATCATAAATAATAATCGAGCCCATCGAATGTGCAATTAAGAAAATTTCATCATCTCTGTGTTTTTTTAAAACCGAAACAATTCTTTCTCTAATAACCTCTTTTGCAGGCCGTTTCTTTCCGTCGTTCGTATTTATATCTCCGGAGTAATAAATTTCAAGCTCGGTAAAATATTTGTGAATAATTAAATCCGAGATTGCGGAAATATTATTAGAAAAATAGTTGTCCAAAATTATATCGTCAAATTTTTTTTCGATATAGTTCCAAAGCTTTTTCTTGGCATGCCCGGTTCGCCCGGATTGGATTGCCTGAGCCGGTATGTAACGTTCTTCCAGATAATAAGGATCATCCTTATTCGTAATATTTTCATCAAGTGGTTTATCATGTATTATATCCGCCCAGTATATCATCTCTATCTCCGGGTTGAATATATACTGCCCGGTACCCTTTAGGCCTTCCCGAACAGCGCTCTGCCACCATTCCGTTAATAATGTGTGTGATGGTTTATTACCTAAGCCGTGTATGCCAATAATTACCTTCGACATTTACCCCTTCTATATTTTGTTCTGCAAATTAAAATTATAAAATTTCCTTATTATTTAGATGTTGAAAAATAGCATGCTTAAGAATTTGTATAGTTGATGTAAAATACCCGCTTTAGTCTCAACACATATTACAGGTGGAACAGTTTTATACTTACAAACATTTAACTAAAGATATTGTAAAACTTTTTCAATTAGAATTTCCGCATGTCCGTTATACTTGCAAATTTTGGGATCTCCAGGGCATTTAGTTTGGCAGTAATTTTCTTCGGGTAAAATTATATTATGAGGATTGCCTAAAGGGCCCCAAAGTTCGGGTGAGCACGCCGTAAGGGGACAGAATATTGAAACTGTTTTGATTCCAAGTGCAGCGGCTATATGCATTGGCCCGGTGCTTGAGGATATTAGGCAATCCAAGGAGGCTATATGAATAATTGAATTCCTAAGACTCGAAGAAATATTCGGATATTTTACTCCAGCCAGGTTTTGCAGCGCGGGTGGAACTTTATTATCCGTAATTAATATTAAATTATTAATATTGGCTTGCAATTTTTTAATTAAATGAAGATAATCATTTTCAGTTAAATTAGGTGCCGAGTTGCCGCTTGTTACATTTATTCCTATAATGTTTTTATTTTCCGCAGACAAATCGTCTCTTATTTTTTTTACCTTATTTCTCTCATCATACGATAAATATATTTTGGGAGAGAAATCATTTGTTTCAATCCCGATTTTTCTAGCCTGGTCCATACAATAATCCGCTTCATGGCGCAAAGGAATATATTTATGTCTGTTTACGTTTTTAACAAAAGTTATAAATTGGTAAAACTTTTGTCCAACACCAATACGGATTTTAATGCCGGCAAAGAAAAGAAGGTAATTTATTTTTTCGGAAGGAAGAAGCATTAAAGCGTGTGTAAACCTGAAATGACGTATTACTTTTACGCTTTTGACAAATTCTTTAAGTCCGTTCCACTTTAAATTTTCATACAAAATTATTTCATCTATATCAGGATTATTAAGAAATATATCCTTAGTATAATTTCTTACCAGAACTGCTACAAAACTTTCCGGCCATTTCTTTTTTATTTCTCCTGGAATTGGCGTACTTAAAACGGAATCTCCTATCCTATCCTGGCGAACAATAAGAATTCTTTTTTGCTTCATTTAAAATTATTGATGTTCAATTTTTTTAGTTAGACTTATTTTCCATAATAGCGGTTTAAAACTAGTTAAAAAATTGTGCATATAATATAGCAAATGATTATTTTAAGAAAGAATATTTGTCGATATATTTAATTGCCGGGATATTATTTAAGAGGGTGAATGCTTATTATAAAATATTATATCAAAATTTAATCTAAAAAGGTTCAACCGGTCAGATTCTTTATGAAATCAATTCTGCTTTTTGTCTTTATCTTTTTACCTTATTTTAATTATGCTATGCCGGCAGATACCGTTGGAACGGTGGAGGAAAATAATGTTATTTGTGAAATCGGATTATCGGCGCTAAAGATTACAGGACAGGTAACAGGCGGTTTATTAGGAGGTTTTACCGGCGCTGCCTTAATACATTTTAATCCCTTTACTTCAGGTATGGGCTGGGTTTTAGGTTCATCGGCAGCCGTTTATTTAATTGGCAATATAAGCGGCGGAAAGGGCAGTTTTTGGTTAACGGCATCTTCCGGAGCTGCTCCTTTGTTATTTTTTATTATTCCGCTTGATCAGGCAGGCGATGCTTTCTCTGCGATGGGCTTGGTATTATCTGCCGTACTTGTATCTTTGACAACTGAAATTGCCGGCTATTATATTACCAAACCTTTTGTTAAACAAAACAATAAAATCTCTGCCGAATGTTTTAATAATAATTTTTCTTTAACCGAAATAAAAAATAATTCAAGACTGAAATGCCCGGTTGATATATCCGTAGAAGTTTTAAGGTTAAATTTTTAAAGATTTTTAGGAAGTAAAGTAATTAAACTACTAAATAATCTTATTTCCTGATTAAGGAAATTCTTGCAATAATATATTCAAATGTCTATATTTACAAGCTCAAAATGAAGAAATTATAAATAATTAAGATTGAATGAGTTCTGCCGGGGTGGCGGAATTGGTAGACGCACAGGACTTAAAATCCTGTGGGTGTTTTCACCCGTGCCGGTTCGAGTCCGGCCCTCGGTACTAGAATCAATCATAAATTTATAATTAAAAATTCTTACTTAAGAATTAAAATTCTTAATCTTGTTCTTAATCTTAATTCTTAAATATAATTTAAAATTGCAGTAAAATAAATAATTTTTAATTGATAATTTTTCATTTTGAATTGTTTTACTGGGCTCTTAGCTCAGTTGGTTAGAGCGTCTGCTTGACGTGCAGAAGGTCAGAGGTTCGACTCCTCTAGAGCCCACGAAGATTAGATATCGGACAAAGTTCCGATTTTTTTTATTAGAGCAAAAAATTTATGAGCAAAATAAAAATTACGTTTCCGGATGGTTCGGTTAAAGAATTTGATGAAGGAATTACAAGTCTGGAAATTGCAAAGAGTATAAGTTCCAGGCTAGCTGATGAAGTTCTTGCAGCCAGTGTTAACGGAGAAGTTTGGGATTTAACCCGCCCGATTAAATCTGATGCTTCTGTCGTTTTGCATAAATGGGATGATCCTGAAGCCAAACATACATTCTGGCATTCATCCGCTCATCTTATGGCAGAGGCATTGGAAGCAATTTATCCCGGCACAAAATTCGGAATTGGACCGAGTATTGAAAACGGTTTTTATTATGATATTGAACCTGCGGACAGTGTTGTTATTACGGAAAATGATCTTGCGGTTATTGAAAATAAAATGCAGGAACTGGCCGGTAATAAAGAACATTATACCAGAAAAGAAGTTTCTAAAGAAGATGCATTTAAGTATTTTACCGAAAAAGGCGATGAGTATAAATTAGACCTTATTCAGGATTTGGAAGACGGCAGTATTACCTTTTATACTCAAGGAAATTTTACGGATTTATGCCGCGGCCCTCATTTACCTGATACAGGTCAGATAAAAGCAATTAAATTATTAAGCATTGCCGGTGCATATTGGAGAGGCGATGAGCATAACAAACAGCTTACAAGAATTTACGGAATTACTTTTCCGAAGAAAAAAATGCTGGATGAATATCTCCAAATGCTTGAAGAAGCCAAAAAAAGAGATCATAGAAAACTCGGTAAGGAACTGGAGTTGTTTTTAATTACTCAAAGCGTCGGCAGCGGTTTACCTATATGGCTTCCCAAAGGAACTATATTACGGGAAACCCTGGAAAACTATCTTCGTGAAGAACAGAGAAAACGCGGCTACGAACCTGTTATAACTCCTCATATTGGAAATATAAATCTTTATAAAACAAGCGGACATTATCCTTATTATAAAGAAAGCCAGTTCCCTCCGCTTAAACTTGAGGACGAGAAAGAAGAATATTTGTTAAAACCGATGAACTGCCCGCATCATTTCCAAATATATCTTTCCAAACCCAGAAGCTACAGGGATTTGCCGATTAGGTATGCTGAATTCGGTACGGTTTACAGGTACGAACAATCCGGCGAACTTAACGGCTTAACAAGAGTAAGATCGTTTGCAGTGGATGATTCACACATGTTTGTTCGGGAAGATCAATTAAAAGATGAAGTTTGCAATGTTATAGAATTGATCCAGGTGGTTTTTAAACAAATGGGTTTTAAAGATTTTACAACGCAGCTTTCTTTTAGAGATGATAATGCAGACAAATACGGCGGCGATATAAAACTCTGGGAGCGCGCTCAAAAAGAAATTAAAGAAGCAGCCGACCAGATGGGACTTGTTTATAAGGTTGCCGAAGGGGAAGCCGCATTCTACGGCCCTAAGATCGATTTTATGGTTAAAGATGCACTGGGCAGGCAGTGGCAGCTTGGTACGGTTCAAATAGATTATATTATGCCGGAAAGATTTAATCTTGAATATACCGGCAGCGACGGGCAGAAACACAGACCGGTAGTAATTCACCGGGCCCCGTTTGGTTCGCTGGAAAGATTTATAGGTGTATTGATTGAACATTATGCCGGGGAATTTCCTCTTTGGCTTGCGCCTGTGCAGGCAGCAGTTATACCGGTATCCCAAAACTATTTGGAATATGGTAAAAAGGTTTTTAAACAATTTATGGAAAACGGAATCCGTATAGAACTAGACGACAGGAATGAAAAAGTAGGTTATAAAATTCGCGATTGGGAAACAAAAAAAGTACCATATATGGTAATTGTAGGCGAGAAAGAACAAAATACCGGTAATATTTCTTTAAGGAAACATAAAAAAGGTGATATGGGTTCTTTGTCTTTATCAAAATTTATTGATAATATTAAAGAAGAAATTAATAAAAAATTAGCGACAACAAATTAGAGAGGTTATCAATCGCTCAAAAAGAAAACGTAAGGATAAACGAAGAAATAAAAGCACCGAAGATTAGAGTTATTGATGTCGATGGAGCGCAGCTTGGCATTTATACTGTTCGGGATGCATTAAAAATTGCTGCTGAAAGAGAACTGGATTTGATTGAAATAGCGCCGCAGGCTAATCCGCCCGTATGTAAAATTATAAATTTCGGTAAATTTAAATATGAACAGCAGAAACGGGAAAAAATTCAGAGGAAGAATCAGCAAGTTTCTTTGCTTAAGGAGATAAGGCTTCATCCTAATACGGATATTCATGACTTTGAGTTTAAAGCCAAACATGCCGAAAATTTTTTGGAAGAAGGCAATAAGGTTAAAGCGGTTGTAATGTTTAAAGGAAGGGAAATGGCTTATACCGAACAAGGTGAAGAATTATTAAATAGATTTGTAGAGCGGGTACAAGAAATTGCAAAAGTAGAATCTCCTTTAAAACTGGAAGGTAAAAATATGAGTGTTATTCTTGTACCGACAAAAGTTAAAAGTAAAAAGAAATAATTAATCGGGATAAAATTATGCCAAAAATGAAGAGCAACAGCGGAGCGGGAAAAACTTTTAGAAAAACCGCATCCGGAAAATTCAAAAGGAAAAAAGCTTACAAAAGCCACATCCTGTCGTCTAAAACAACAAAAAGAAAAAGAAAACTGAGACACGCTACACTGGCTTCCGATGCCGATGCAAAGCGTGTAAGAAGTATGATACAATAAGTAAATGAAAGAGGAATAAAGAAAATGCCGCGATCTAAAAATAAAGTTGCTTCGCATAGAAGAAGAAAAAATATTTTAAATCAAGCTAAAGGATATTGGGGCGCCAGAAGTAAGGTTTACACGGTTGCCAAAAACCATGTAGAAAAAGGTTTGGTACATGCTTACAGGGATAGAAAACTTAAAAAGAGAACTTTCAGGCAGTTATGGATTGTAAGAATAAATGCTGCCGCAAGGTTAAACGGTACAACATATTCCCGGTTGATAAATGCTCTTAGTGAAAAAGGAGTAGATATTAACAGAAAAATTCTTGCCAATCTTGCACTGGAAAACCCTAAAGCATTTTCGGAAATAGTTAATTTTTCTGCTAACTAGTTTTTACCCCCCGGAATAAAGTATTTATATATCCGGGGGGTATTATTTTAAAATTTTTTCTCTTTACTGGAATGTCTCAAGTTAATATTTTAAGTGTAAAGAATAATTTCGAAAACGATATCTCGGCTGTAAAGGATCTTAAGCAGGTAGAAGATATCCGGGTAAAATATTTAAGCCGCAACGGTTTAATTGCTTCATTATTTGAGGAGCTTAAAAACGTCCCTAAGGAAGAAAAACCTTTGCTTGGTAAATCTTTAAATATCCTGCGCAGCGAAATAACGGAAAGATTTAATTCCGTAAAACTGCAGTTTGAATCTTCCGCAAAGAAACCGGAAGAAGATATAGATCTTACCCTGCCGGGAAAGCTAAAAGCAGTCGGCGGCAAACATATTCTTACACAAACCCTTGACGAAATAAAAACAATATTTAAAGGATTAGGCTTTTCGGTTTACGGCGGCCCGGAGCTGGAATCCGATTACAATAATTTTGAAGCATTGAACTTTCCCCCGGATCATCCGGCAAGAGATATGCAGGATACTTATTTTATAAATAAGGATTTTGTATTAAGAACACACACTTCTCCCGTTCAAATAAGAGTTATGACGGACCTTAAACCGCCTGTAAGAGTTATTATGCCGGGCAAGTGTTACAGAAACGAAGCGGTCAGTTCCAGAAGCTACTGCATGTTTCACCAGGTTGAAGGCTTGTATGTTGATACCGGCGTTACTTTTGCCGAATTAAAGGGAACGCTTGTGTCATTTGCAAGACTATTTTACGGAGAAGATATTAAGTATCGTTTTCGCCCGAGCTTTTTTCCTTTTACCGAACCAAGCGCAGAAATGGATATTACCTGCTTTTTGTGCCACGGTAAAGGCTGCAAAGTTTGCAAGCAAAGCGGCTGGCTGGAAATTCTCGGCTGCGGAATGGTTGATCCTAATGTGTTTGTTAATGTTCATTATGATCCTGAAATTTATACGGGATATGCTTTTGGTATGGGGATAGAAAGAACCGCAATGCTTAAATACGGTATAGACGATATACGCGTATTTTTTGATAACGATTTAAGATTCTTAAAACAGTTTTAATCCGGAGATATTGAATTGAAAGTTTCGCTTAACTGGTTAAAAGATTATGTCGATTTGGAAAATATTCCTGCGAAGGAAATTGTAGAGCAGCTAACCATGTTCGGTTTGGAAGTTGAAGATTACGTAAATCAAAATGAAATTTACAAAGATTTTATTGTCGGTTATGTAAAAGAAAAGAATAAACATCCCAACGCCGATAAACTTTCACTTTGCACTGTTTCAACGGGAAATGAAGATTTGCAGGTTATTTGTGGCGCACCTAATGTTGAGGAGGGACAAAAAGTTGTTTTCGCTCCGGTCGGCACTGTAATTCCAAAAGGAAATTTTAAAATAGGCAAAGCAAAAATCCGCGGAGTGGAATCATTCGGAATGATTTGTTCCGAAGCTGAGTTGGAATTGAGCGAGGATCATTCCGGTATAATGGTTCTCAATAAAGATTTGCCCTCCGGGCAGCCTATTGCAGAAGCACTTTTGCTTAACGATGTAATTATGGAAATTGCCATAACTCCGAACAGATCTGATGCACTTTCTCACTTTGGAGTAGCAAGAGATTTGGCGGCATTATTCAATTTAAAATTAAAAATACCGCAAATAGAATTAGAAGAATCCTCTAAAAATATTAGAGATCTTGCATCGGTAGAAATTATTGATGCGGAAAATTGCCCCAGGTATACTGCTATAGTTTTAACAGATGTAAAAATAAAAGAATCCCCGGAATGGTTGAAGCAGAAATTAATTAAAATAGGTTTGCGGCCTATAAATAATATAGTTGATGTAACGAATTTCATAATGTACGAAACAGGCCAGCCGCTTCATGCATTTGATCTTGATAATCTTGCCGGACATAAAATTGTGGTAAAAAGTACGGAAGAAGAATCCGAATTTACAACGCTGGATTCCAAAAAGAGAAAACTGCCGGCTGGTACTTTAATGATATGCGACGGAGAAAAACCTGTTGCGGTTGCCGGTGTAATGGGCGGTGAAAATTCCGAGATAACAAATTCAACTAAAAATATTTTAATTGAAAGTGCGCATTTTTATCCTTCCGATATTAGAAGAACTGCAAAGCATTTGGGGTTAAGTACGGAAGCATCTTACCGCTTTGAAAGATGGGTGGATCCTAACGGAACGCTTTACTCGGCAGAAAGAGCGGCACAATTAATTGCCGGATTAAGCGGAGGTTCAATTGCTTCCGGTTCAATTGACGTTTATCCCGAAAGTATAAAACAAAGGGAAGTTCCTTTAAGATTTGCTTCAATTAGAAAATTACTGGGCTATGAGATTCCCAAAGAAAAAGCTGTTAACATTCTTAAAAAGCTTGGTCTGCAGGTAATTTTAGAATCGGAAAAAGAAGTAAGATTTGCTATTCCTACTTACAGGCCGGATCTTGAAAGAGAAGTGGACTTAATAGAGGAGATAGCAAGAATAAACGGATACGATAATATTCCTACCATTTCTAAAATATCTATTTCACTTGGCGCCAGAGTTGATCATTCTGAATTTACGGATAGAATGAAGATGGTGGCTTCCGGATTGGGATTTTATGAAATGATTAATAACCCGCTGCAAAGTGAAAAAGTTGCGGGTTTAATTGGCGAAAAAATTTCTCTTCTTAATCCGCAAAGCATGGATATGGCTTACCTGAGAACGTCGTTAATACCGGGCGCTTTGCTAACAGTTGCAAGAAATATTAATGTAGGCGAAAAGGATTTGGCTTTGTTTGAAATAGGAAATGTTTTCAATAAAAAATCGGAAGATTCTGAAATTAAAAGCTTTGCTGATTTTACTGAAAGCGAAAATATGTTGTTTCTTTTAACCGGTAAAATTCAGGAAACGACGTGGTGCGAGGAAGCAAAAGCTGCAGATATTTACGATTTAAAAGGAGTAATAAATAGTTTACTTTCGAAAATTTCGCTTGACAATGTTTTAAATGATTCATATTATCACAATGAAGATACAATTTTCAATTTAAGTTTTGCAAAAGAACTTGAAAATTTGCAAATTGGTAACGGTGGAAAAATAAAAAGTGAAGTTCTTAAACAATTTGATATAAAACAGGATGTTTACTGTTTTGAATTTAACCTGGAAGAGTTAAAGAAAATAAAAATTAAAAAGAAGAAGTATTCCGAACCGTTGAAATTTCCGAAGTCCGTAAGAGATTGTGCTTTTATTTTTGATAAAGAAATAAAATATGAAGATATAGAAAAATTTATAAAGAAATCAAGCTCCGGATTATTAGGTTCGGTAACTTTATTTGATCTTTTTGAAAATGAATCGCTTGGAGAGAATAAGAAAAGCTTGGCATTTACATTAGAGTATTATTCAGATGAAAGAACTTTAACCGAAGAAGAGGTAGAAAAAGAATTTTCATCTTTAATTAAAGCTGTAACCAAAAAATTCAATGCTAAATTAAGAGGTTAGTAATTGGCAGAACTTACAAAGCAAGAATTATTAATGAACGAATTGAGTACGATTGAAACTCAAATTTCTGTACTTGTTCGTCAAAATACGGAATTGCAAAAGAAAAACGGTGAGCTTGAAGGCCTTATTAGTGCATTTAAAAATGAAAACTCCGATTTATTGAGTAAATTGGAAGAGCTTGAAAACAAATTGAAAGAGTTAAGCCAAAACAACGAAGTGAGTTTATTCAATACATTAAACACAAAGGAAAGGGAAAATTTAAAAATTAGATTACAAAATTTAATTTCTAAAATTGATCATTATTTGGCTGCCGACAGGCAGGCATAAGTTCTTTAAATTATTGTATGTATGATGGAAAAGATATATGAACAATAAAAAGAAGCTTAAAATTAAAATATTTGATAAAGAATATTCTTTGCTGGTTGAAAACGAAGAAATAGCAAAGGAACTTGCTGTTTACGTAAATAAAGTTATGGAAGAAACAAAAGACGAGCTTCCGGATCAACCGGCACAAACAATTGCTATTATTGCATGTTTAAATATCGCTTATGATTTATTTTTGGAAAAAAATAAAAACAGAGAATTTCTTATTCAAACAACGGATAAGGTAAAAAAAATAAAGCTTCTTTTAGGCGAATCTGTTATGTCTAACCCATCTTAAAAAATTTGTACCGCTCTGTCAGTCCGTAATAAAATGAAAAACTAACCTTCAAAAACTAGGGAGTTTGACTTACGGCGTCTATTGCAGGCCTCATCCCGGAATCAACCGGGAAAGACGAGTAATCGGAACAGAGGAAGTAAAAAGCGTTCGGGCAAATTCCCACACTGATATAATAGGGTTTTTCTCCTTATTAATCAGTGGCTGGCAGAAGCGGTCATATTTTACTATCCCACATTGGAGGAAAAATGGACGTAATTGTTTTAATACCCATGGTTATTGTCCTCGTGGTATTATTCTTTTACCTTGGCTGGGTATTTAATTCAAGGATAGGCAAGAAGAGTTTGGCATCTGCGGAAGAAAGAACCAAACAAATTATTGCGGAAGCCCAGAAGGAAGCGAATAATATTAAGAGGGAAAAATTACTGGAGGTTAAGGACGAATGGTACAAAAAGAAAGTTGAGTTCGATAATGAGGTAAATCAGAAAAGACAGAAGATGGGGAATCTTGAGAAACAATTAAATACTCGTGAAGAAAATATTGAGAAAAAATTTGACATTGTAATTAAAAAAGAAAAGGAAAATAAGCAGATTGAAAAAGATCTACTGGAATCTAAAAAAAATATTGAATTAAAACTTTCTGAAATAGAAAAGTTAGAAAAAGAACAAAATATAAAGCTGGAAAAAATTTCCGGCTTAACTGCCGAAGAAGCCAAAAAGATGCTTATTGAAAATATGACAAACCAGGCTAAAGCGGAGGTTTCTCAGGTAGTTAAAGAAATTCACGATCAGGCAAAATCGGATGCTAAAAAGGAAGCGCAGAAGATAATTGTTCAGGCAATTCAAAGAACTGCTGCAGACCATTCAATTGAAACGACCGTTTCGGTAGTTCAAATTCAAAACGATGAAATGAAGGGGAGAATAATAGGCAAGGAGGGGCGTAATATTCGTGCATTTGAAGCCGCAACGGGTGTTGATGTTATTGTAGATGATACGCCGGAAGCTGTAATACTTTCTTCCTTTGATCAATTTAGAAGAGAAGTTGCAAGAGTTTCCCTGGAGAGATTGATTACGGACGGAAGAATCCATCCTGCCCGTATTGAAGAAATGGTTGAAAAAGTACGCCAGGAACTTGAAGAAGAAATGTTTCGTGAAGGAGAGAATACAATTTTACAGCTAGGGCTGCACAACATGCACCAGGAACTGGTAAAGCATATCGGGCGTATGAAATATCGTTCCAGCTACGGGCAAAATTTACTTCAGCATAGTATTGAAGTTGCGTATCTAACCGGTATAATGGCAGCAGAAGTAGGGCTGGATACAAACCTTGCCAAGCGTGCCGGCCTTTTGCATGATGTAGGTAAAACAGTTGATAAAAGTGTTGAAGGGCCCCATGCGCTACTGGGATATGAACTTACAAAAAAATATAAGGAACATCCTATTGTTGTAAATGCAGTTGGTTCCCATCATGAAGATATAGAAATGGAGCATCCGATTGCACCACTGGTCCAGGCGGCAGATGCAATTAGCGGCGCACGACCGGGTGCAAGAAGAGAACCGCTTGAAGGATATGTAAAAAGACTGGAAAACCTGGAAGCCCTTGCAAAATCTTTCGAAGGTGTTGCTAAAACTTATGCAATACAAGCCGGCAGGGAAGTACGGGTTGTGGTTGAACACGATAAGATTGATGATGTAGTTGCGGAAAAATTAGCTCATGATATTGCTATAAAAATAGAAGGTGAAATGGAATACCCGGGACAGATAAAAGTTACGGTGATAAGGGAAGTTAGAAAAATTAGTTATGCCAGGTAATTCCTTAAATGGAAAAACAGAAAAAAATAAAAATTGCGGTTACAGGCGGGATAGGGTCGGGAAAGTCACTGTTCTGTTCTTATTTAAATAAGCTCGGTATCCCGGTAATAAATGTTGATGAAGTATCAAAAGAAATTTTGGATACCGATGAAAACATTCGTAAAAGTATAATTGCCGCTTTTGGTACGGAATCATATAAGGGGAACACAGCAAATAGAAAATATCTTGCCGAAAAAGTATTTTCCGATCCTCAAAATGTTGTTAAGATAAATTCGATTATCCATCCGGCAGTTATTAAAAAAGTAAATGTTTTATTGGATGCCGAATTAAAAAGCGGAAGCATAGCAGCTGCCGAAGCGGCATTAATTTATGAAGCGGATATGGAAAAGCATTTTGATTACATTGCTCTTGTTACTTCCGATATAAAAGTAAGAATGAAACGTAAAATGGAAAATGATAATTATACGGAAGAACAATTTAACAAGCGGAACGAAAATCAAATTCCGGATGAAGAAAAGAAAAAACAGGCTGATTTTATCTTTGAAAATAACGATACTGTTGAAGAATTAAAAAATAAAGCTTTTTTACTTGTAAATATTCTGAAAGGATTATTAAAGCAAAATGTATAAAGTTGCCTTCCAGGGAGAGCGCGGCGCTTTCAGCGAAATTGCGGCAAAAAAAATGTTCGGCGATAATATTACCATTTCACCTTCCTTTTCTTTTGAAGAAGTTTTTATAAAAGTAAAAGAACGCAAAGTCGACTTCGGGGTACTTCCTATTGAAAACTCTTTATACGGCAGCATCTATGAAACTTACGATTTACTTTTGAAGTATTCACTTACAATTACGGGAGAGCTTAACCTTCAAATTAATCATCATCTTCTTGCAAGTAAAAATTTAAAACTAAGCGGAATAAAAAAAGTATTTTCACATCCGCAGGCTCTGGGGCAGTGCTCAATATTTTTGAAGAAATTAAAAAATGCCCAGATAATTCCGGCTTATGATACAGCCGGTTCAGCATTACTTGCACTAAAGGAAAACGGTGTACCTGCTGCCGTAATTGCAAGCAGGGAAGCATCGGAAATTTATAATTTCAAAGTTCTTAAAAGCAATATTCAAAATAACAAGGAAAACTTTACGCGCTTCCTTGTAATTAGTAAAAATAAGATTAGTAATGAATTTAATAATCCGAAAACATCAATATGTTTCGAATTAAAAAGCATGCCTGGTGCACTGTTTAAAGCTTTAAGCGTGTTTGCATTAAGAGATGTAGACCTGCTCAAGATAGAATCGCGTCCTATTCCTCATAAACCGTTTCAATACATGTTTTATACGGATTTGCTGGGAGGCCTTGAGGATACAAAGATAAAGAAAGCTATGAACCATTTGGCTGAAATATCTATAAGCATTAAAAAATTTGGAACTTATGAAGCCGGAAAAACTTACAAAAGTTAATGCTTCGTTAAAAATTATTGTACAACAATACAAGGCAATTATTAAAAGGAGTAAAATGTGTCGTTCTTTAATAAGATAATTGTATCGACAGTTCAACTAATGCCAAAAGCAGCAGTTGGAATATTTTCCAGAAAATACATCGCAGGTGAAACGCCGGACGATGCAATTGGATTGGTTAAAAGCTTAAACGCAAAAGGCATTTACGCTACAATCGATGTTCTTGGTGAGTCTATTAAAAATAAAGATGAAGCCGAATCCGCAAAAAAGAAAGCGCTGCAGGTTATCGATTCGATTCGGCAAAACAATCTTATGGCAAATTTATCTATAAAACCTACTCAAATGGGTTTAAGCATAGATGAAGATTTTGCTTTTAAACAAATATCGGAAATAATAGAGAAAGCAAAAGAAACAAACAATTTTGTCCGGATTGATATGGAAGATTCTCCGTATACCGATGCAACATTTAAATTGTACAAAAGACTAAGGGAGAATTACGACAACACCGGCGTTGTAGTGCAGGCATATCTTAAAAGGACTTACGATGATGTTGTAGTTTTAAATAAACTTGGAACTAATTATAGGCTGTGCAAAGGAATTTACATTGAGTCGCCCAACATTGCATACAAGGATAAACAGGTTATAAGGGAAAACTACCTAAAAATTCTGGAGACCGTTTTTAAATCCGGTAATTATGTTGGCATTGCAACTCACGATGAATATCTTATTAATAATGCCTATAAATTAATTAAAGATTTGAATATTCCGGAAGACAGGTTTGAATTTCAAATGCTCCTCGGAGTAAGAGAAGATTTAAGAGATAGGATAAACAAAGACGGGCATAAGATAAGAATTTATGTTCCCTTTGGTAAGGACTGGTATCCGTACTCTTTAAGAAGGTTAAAAGAAAACCCGCAGATTGCGGGCTATATTTTTAAAAGCTTATTTACATTTAGATAATGAATATACTTGGTATTGAAAGTTCGTGCGACGAGACTTCTGTTGCAATAATGTCTAACAACAAATTAACCGCAAATTTAATTTCATCCCAGGATTTCCATTCGAAGTACGGCGGTGTAGTTCCGGAACTTTCCAGCCGGGCGCATTTACAGATTGTTATTCCCCTTGTAAAAGATGCACTTGAAAAATCCGGTTTGCAGTTAAATGATGTTGATGTTATATGCTCTACTGCCGGCCCCGGTTTAATTGGAGCTTTGCTTGTAGGATTAACATTTGCAAAAGGACTTGCCTACTCATTAAATAAACCTTTTGTAGCAGTTAATCATATTGAGGGCCATATCTTTTCGGGGTTTTTAATGGAAGATAAACCGGAGTTTCCATATCTTGCTTTAGTTGTTTCCGGCGGTCATACTTTACTTTTGCTTGTTGAAAATTTTATGAAAATTAAAAAACTAGGTACCACCGTTGATGATGCTGCCGGTGAAGCTTTTGACAAAGTTGCCAAAATGCTCGGGCTTGGATATCCCGGCGGACCTAAAATTCAAAAAGCAGCAGAAAACGGGGATGCGGAAAAAATTAATTTCCCTGTTGCAGAACTTAAAGATCCTTACAATTTTTCTTTCAGCGGATTAAAAACATCCGTGCTCAGGTATATTCAAAAAAATTATGCCGGTGTAATAGAAATTCCGCAAACTGATTTAAATGATATTGCCGCCTCTTTTCAAAATGCTGTAGTTAAAGCTTTGATTCAAAATACGGAGAAAGCTTTAAATAATTATTCCGTAAATTCAGTATCGTTGGTTGGCGGAGTAGCGGCAAATAAAGCTTTAAGAAACTCGATGATCAGTTTAGCGGATAGATATAAGAAAAAAATTGTAATACCCCGTTTGGAATTTTGCGGAGACAACGCTGCAATGATTGCTTTTAGAGGAGCAAAACTTTTTGAATCCGGTTACTCGTCGGAATTAAATTACAGTCCGTTCCCGGGTTTATCACGTGAACATTTTTCATAACCTTTTTCTACTCATTTAATTTCCTTATTTTTTCAAAGTCTATGGATAATCTTTATAAAAAAATAGAAAACGAACTCGAT
>JBJKSH010000062.1:0-12851 GCA_046704255.1 Ignavibacteriaceae bacterium
ATCTGAGTTGTAGAAACATCAGCATGCCCTAACAACTTGGAAACAAAATAAATTGATACTCCCTTTTGTACTAACCATGAAGCGAATGTATGTCTAAGACAATGGAATTTTAGTGCAGGATTTAATCCCGATTTTCTTACACATTTTTTAAAGTATTTTGAAATGTATTCGGGATTAATTTCTTTATCGTTATATGTAAATACTAAATTTCCTGTTTTATTCATTTCCCTTTGTGTTAAAATTTGAAGTGCGGTAATATTTAGAGGTACACTTCTAATTTTTTTAGACTTGGTTAAATGATTCCGGTTATTCAAGATTAAATAATTGTCTTTAAAGTTTATTTGATTCCATTCAAGGGTTAATAATTCCATTTGTCTTAAACCGGTATTCACTGCAAAAATAAAAAGGTCTTTAAAGTCATTATTGTTAACATATCTTAAAAACACTTGAAATGATTCCTTGGTAAAATACAAAGGTTGTTTTTCGGGGAGCTTAGGTTTTTTTATTCCTGCTGCAGGATTCTTTAATAAAAATCCTTTCGAAATACCCCACTTAAACATAGCATTTAAATATGCTAATTCCCTTTTTGCTGTATATGGAGAAGGGTTCTTAATACGGTATTGTATATATTCATCAATATGATTATAAGTTAAATCCGTTATAAGAATATTATTGAAATAATTTAAAACGGATTTACAACATGCTTTAACCGTATGTGTAGTTTTAGGAGTGTGTATGACTTCCGAATACTTTAAATATTCATTCAAGAAATCATTTAGTTTAATAGATGTGAGTTTTGATTCCTTACGCTTCTCATATTCATTCCTAAAATCGGAAAGAAACTTTAGAGCATCACCCTTCAATTTGCATTTAGTTGAAATACAGGTTCTCTTCCCCTCTTTGGTATCATAAAAAATATACCATGTACCGTTTGAACGCTTAGAAAGAAACATTATATTTACACCTTTCTAAGCTCTTATTTTTAGTTTTAAGTAATCAATTAAGTAATCACTCTGGTATAACTCATTGTTTTATATAGTGTAGCAGTAGACTCTTAATCTATTGGTCGGGGGTTCGAGTCCCCCAGGGTGTACCAGATTATGCGAATATATTTCAAATTCGCATTTTTTTATTTTAAATTTTGAACCAAGTTTTGTATTTAATTCTTAATCTTACTCTTTATCTTAATCTTAATTTTGCTCTTGATCTATTTATTTGGGATTAAGATTAGGAGCAAGATTAAGATTAAGAAAATTGAACAGCATGATACTCTATAAGAGCATGATACTCTATAAGATAGTTGGAAAAGCTGTAAAATATATTTTAAAAAAGCATAACTATGGAAAGCAAAGAATCTGTTATAATTTACTGCGACGGCGCCTGCTCCGGCAACCAGTTTACTAATAATACCGGGGGCTGGGGTGCGGTTCTTTTATTTAAAGGTAAGAAAAAAGAAATTAACGGAGGTGAGGTTAATACTTCCAATCAAAGAATGGAATTAACCGCATGCATAAGTGCTCTTAAAGCCGTAAAGAAAAATACATATCCTGTTAAAGTTTATTCGGACAGTGCTTACCTTGTAAACTGCATGCAGCAAAAATGGTATGAGAAATGGATGGTAAACGGGTGGAAAAACTCCAAGAAAGAATTGGTTGAAAATAAAGACCTGTGGGAAGAACTGCTTGGACTTGTTGACAACTTTAATATTTCTTTCTACAAAGTAAAAGGACATGCGGGAGAGGAACTTAATGAGCGCGCAGATAAGCTTGCAAGAATGGGAATGGCCGGTAAGCCCGTCAATTAATTCTTAAAACGATAATTCAAATCTAACTCCTGCTGCAAGTGCATAATTATTCTTCCTGCAATAAGTAGGATTAATAACATATTGAATATCCGGCTGCAATTTAAAATAGTCGGACAATTTATAAAGATAAGTTAGTTCTATAATTTGCTCATACTTCCTGACAAAATTATTTTTACATTCTTCCTTCGCAATGTAATTTTTATTATTTCTTACCATTGCAAGGGCAAGACCAATTTCATCCTTAGCTCTGCCGGGTATTAGTCCGTTGTAAACGATTCCTGCACCAAAATAGTTGCTAACCTGGTCTACCAGATTATCGGTAATTCCAAATCTTATAAAAGCTCCCATACCTTCTTCCGGATTTCCCGGAATGCTGAACAATGATTTTTCCGCCGAAAAATAAATTCCGTAATTACCTTGTTCATAAATTGAAGGACCCGATATACAAGTTGATTCAAGTTTTTTAAATTTGCCTGTATAGTACCAGGCTCCCAGATCGTAATTGAAAAAATTATAAACATTTTCATCTGGGAAATTTTTATAATCAATTTCGGCAGTACAAAGTAGGCCGTCTTTTTTATTAAAGAAACGGCCGGGTACCGCATTAAAAACTGCAGCTTTAACTTCAAACGGAAAAGCAGGTTTGTATTTTATCCTAAATGCGTAAGAAGTATTCGGATAAATTGAAGGGCCGTCAACACCGGTATGTGAAAAATCTGCGCCTATACCATGAGAAGGATTAATAAAAATTCCGGAGGTCACTCTGCTGTCAAATTCAGAGTTTAGATCAAATAAACCGAAAAGGATTGACAGCTTATTATTCAGCAGGTTTTGTTCTACCCAAAGTTCATAAAGTTTTAAAGTATTTGGCGCAGCAATGTTGCTTATTCCCTGTGTAGTTCCTATATAATTATTTATATCATGTCCGTCAACTCCCAGAAAAAATGCTTTTAGTCTGGCGCCTTTCCATCCTGTTATTTGGCCGGAAGATAAATTTATTATAAGTCTAAAATAATTTATATATGTGTTCTTACGTTCGATTCCCCCGGCAGCGTTAGAAAAGAATTCGCCATCGTAATTAAATTCAATATCGTTTTGTAATTTTTCCCATACGGTATGAAGTTCGGAAACATTAGAGCTCTTTATTTCACTTTCCTTTTTAAAATAATTTATACTGGGCTGAGAGAGAAGATTTGTAACAAACACAAAAGTAATAATTACAAAAATATTGCGGATAAAATTCATAGTTGATTTTTTAACCAGCACTCCTTTTCTTGAATGGTTTTAAAGCACGCATATACTCAGCCCAAATATAAGAACCCAGAACAATTAATGCCGCTGTTGTTTGGGCTAAAAGTCCCTGCCAGTTGGGAAAGACTGCAAACCAAACACCCAGCCAATCCGGTAAAGTTATGTTAACAGGAGTAACCGGAATCCAGCCGGCCTGCTGCATTTCCTGCACACTTTCTCCTACCATAACCATAAGAACAACCCCGAGTAAAACACCGGTAAGTACAAGCATTTTTTTATATGGTAAATGTTCATGTGCAACAAAAGTAAGCACAGCTACAATTGCAGTTAGAAATATTCCTACCAATGCACCAATTAATACAATGTTTCCTCCGTCTTTTAATCTTAATTGCTGCAAGAATAATACAACTTCAAAACCTTCGCGGTATATTGCCGTAAAGCCTAGAAGTATGAACCCGCGGAATAAAATATATGGACTTGCATCCTTAGCATCGGTTAAGCGCCTTCCTCTTTTAGTATGATTAGATATCCAGCCGGTCCAATAAACTTTATGGAAAAACCAGTTCATTACAACCAGCAGAACTGCAATTGCCAAGAGGCCGGTAGCGGCTTGTATATCAAGCTCAGGCAGGTTTATATCGGATATAATTGCAACTACAATAAACCATGTTGCAATAGTGGACAAAAACCCTAAACCGGCGCCTAACGTAATTCCTTTACCGAAATTATTTTGTTTCCCTCTTGTAACCGTAGCAGTAATAGCAGAAAGAACTAATATAGCCTCAAGTCCTTCGCGGAAGACCAGTATTCCGCAGCTTAAAATTGCAGCCCAATTACTAAGGTTTTTATTTTCCGGATTTGGTACCCCGTAAGCTGTAAATGCCTGCCATAATAAAATTGAGGCAACAATTAAAATTCCAATGCCTATTAAAACGGATTTCGGTTTTAAATAATTAGATAAACGGAACATATTCACACAAATACTTTACATAATTCTTATTTAGACTCGGTATAAATTACGAAAATGCTTTTAAATAAAAAAATTTATAGTTAAAAAATTACAAGCATTCAAAAAAAGAAAATATATACACCATGACGTAGTGTCCGCCCTAAGCGGATAAACAGCCTCGTATATATTACGAGATAACATAAAAAACAAAACAACCTTTAACATCACGGATGTGGTTCAATATGAATAATCCGGATCAACGCAATATTGAAATTGAATTATTCGAAGCAGCGAACCTCGGGAGAGTGATCAGACAATTCAATTTTTCTAGAATAAATTCCTGAAATCTTATTTCTTTACTCATGTAAAAATTACCTAATTATGAAGGAAACTTTTACCTCAATTTTATTCAATTTTATTTATAAAATGATATCTAGGTCAAAACCTACCCAAATGTTACATAATTTTACATTTTGTTACAATTATATGACACTGATTACGAAGGTGATCTCTATTTTTTTAACATTAGTTATAACTAATTAAACAATCACTAATTCATTTAAATATTTAATTAAGGAGAAGCGATATGAAGCGAATAGTTACCGTCGTTTCATTCCTGTTGTTTTTACCCTCTTTCTTACTAGCAGGTACGACGGGAAAAATTAGTGGTAAAGTTACTGACCTACAAACTGGTCAGCCATTAATCGGCGCTAATGTTCTTATAGTTGGTACTTCTTTAGGTGCCGCTACCGATGTTAACGGGGATTATTCAATCAGTCATATTAACCCAGGTGTATATACTGTTAGAACTTCCTACATTGGCTACAAAACAGTAACTATTACCAACGTCCGTGTAAATACGGACCTTACAACATCTCTTGATTTTAAACTACCCGCCACGGGTGTATCCGTCGGCCAGGTTACAATTGTTGCTACACGGCCATTAATTAATGCCAGCAATACCAACGCTATCCGCACAACCACAAACACCGAAATCCAGGCATTGCCTATTAGAGGTGTTGCAAGCATTATTGCACTTTCTCCCGGCGTTATAAGCCAGGATAATAATCTTTATGTTAGAGGCGGAAGGCAGGATGAGGTAGGCTATTACCTGGAAGGTACAAACATTACCAATCCTATGGTTAGCATTATGGGCAGTACGATGGGTCAAACAGCTCATCATTCCGGTTCCCAGGTAACGGTTCCGCAGGAAGCACTTGAAGAAATTCAGGTACAGGCCGGCGGCTATACTGCTGAATACGGTGATGCAAATGCCGGTATTATTAGGGAGGATTTAAAATCCGGCGGACCGGAGCTTAAAGCTAGTTTACAATATATAACAGATAACTGGACTTTCAAATCCAGAAATGAAAGATATAACGGAACCCAGACTTTAGGAACTTATTCTTACGGATATAACGATTTAACGGCCTCAATAAGCGGGCCAATTTTCGGCCAGCATGTTAAGCTGTATGGTTTATTTGATAATTTATCTCAACTGGAAGCAAACCCATCGGCAGGAGAAAACGGATTTAATTTCGGTACCCTTGTAGATCCTAATACCGGTGATAAAGTTGATTTAAAATATCCCGGCGGCCCGCAGCCCGGGAATGGTTCTAATCAATACAGTGGTGTTGGTACAATTACCTTGGATTATAACCCGAACATCATAAGACTTATCGGTACTTATACGTTTAACAGATCCAGGGTAGGAGGCGGTACATATACTATAATGGATAATAACCGTTTACCAATTCAAGATAATACAAATGGTGATTTTGGAATAAAGTGGACCCATATACTAAGCCAAAACGCTTATTTTGATTTAAATGCAAGTTATATTTTTAACAGAGGTGAAACATACGACCCTCAACTTGGCAGCAATTTTTGGGCTTATGGAGACAGCGCTGCTAATACGGCTGCCGGGGTACCATGGACAACTGCCGGTGCAGGCCAATACTCCGTTCCCAGACCTTATTATGTTTACGACTTCTGGACATTCGCTCCGCCTAATGAACCTCTGTTAGGCACTCAATATGCGGTTACAAATTATAATAAATATGAAAATGATAATCTGGATCTTAATGCTGCATTATCATACAATTTAAATAAGGAAAATTCTTTAAAGATTGGTGCTGAGTTTAATTTAATGACGGTAAGAAACTATACTCCTACATCTAACCTTGTAAATTTAGCAGGTCTTCTTGCAGGCGGAACACTTACCAAAACTCAACTTCTAATTAAAGAAGGTGTTAACAATTACGGTTATGATGTTCTCGGCAACACTTACAACGGAACTTCTGATTATTCTACCGGCGAAATTGCACCGCACAGGCCGGTTTACGGTGGCGTATACGTTCAAGACCAGCTTCAGTATAAGAATTTAATTGTAAATGCCGGACTAAGGTTCGATTATATTAACACAGATAATTACGCATTTAAGGATCCTACAAATCCTCAAAATGTTTATAACCAAAGTACATTTGCAATAAAGGATCCTTCACAAATAGTTAAGGTGCCTTCATTTAGTTCAGTTAGCCCAAGACTCGGCTTTTCATTTCCTATTACCGACAGAACAGTCTTCCATGCACAGTACGGAAAATTTGTTCAGCAGCCAAGTCTTGCTTATTTATACCAGGGATTATTTAGAACAGGCTGGATAATAAATCCAAATAACGGATTTTTTATTTCCGACCCGATAGGTTTGAATTTAAGGCCTACAAGAACAACCAATTACGAAATCGGATTTACACAGCAGGTTGGTTCTATTGCAGAGTTTGATATTACTGCCTATTATAAAGACATTACAAACCAGGTAGTTTTTGCTACACAGAATGTAACTTCCGGAACCGGCTGGAGGCCTTATGAAATCCTTACCAACGGTGATTATGCTACAACTGAGGGAGTGGAGCTTTCTTTTAATATGAGAAGAACGGATAGATTTATGGTTAACGGTTCGGTTACTTTCCAGAATGCTGAAGGTACCGGTGATAATCCATATTCCAACGCCGGAGAATTCGGCGCTCCCGTTGGCAATTATTTGTTCATTCCGCAATATATTGAACCGCTTGGCTTTAATCATGCTATTAGCGGTAATCTTGACATAGACTACCATTACGGTGTAAACGACGGACCTCCTATACTACATCAGTTCGGTGGTTCTATCTTGTTAACATTTTCAAGTGGTCATCCTTATACTCTTGGAACTCCTCAAACTCCGGGAACAAGTAATACTGCTGCAAGCCAGCAAGTTGATACAAGAAACAGGTATGCAATAGAAGCGCTTAATTCCTCTGTTACACCGTCTACATTCCAGGTAGACCTTAGCATAGATAAAGCGTTTCCGATTACCGATAGATTATCCGGGGATATTTTTATCCAGGTTACAAACTTGCTCAATACAAAAAATGTTCAAAATGTATTCTCAAGTACCGGTTCTGCAACAACCAACGGTTACTTAACCAATCCCAGTTTAACAGGCCATAAGCAAATTCAGCAATACGGTCCTGAATTCGGAAGTGTTTACCAGCAGCTTGATATTAACTATGCGGGTTTATACGAAACCCCGCGTGAAATACGGCTTGGTATCCGGTTAGATTATTAATGTTAAACCAGGAAGCAGAAATTAATTAAATAGGAGTTTAAAAATGAGTTATAATAAAATTAAATACTTGCTTATTATAATTTTAGGCATGGTTCTTTTTATGCCTAAAATTATAAGTGCTAAGC
Organism: Ignavibacteriaceae bacterium; assembly: GCA_046704255.1. GTDB lineage: Bacteria > Bacteroidota > Ignavibacteria > Ignavibacteriales > Ignavibacteriaceae > FEN-1297. The sequence goes on from JBJKSH010000062.1 coordinate 7,734, forward strand.
GACAGAATAATAAAGAAAAACCTAAGCCGGCTAAGATAAACGCTTCTCAGGTAGCAAATGCCAGGATTGATATAAATAATCTTAATGCTCTGGAATCTAACATCGGCTTTAGCGATTACAATTTAAACAGCAACCTTGAAGGACTGGAATTTCCGAGAGGTACCGGAGACAATGCCGTATTCGAAGCCGGGTTTTTATGGGGCGGCTACGTTCCGGGAGATCCCCAGGTAAGAGTTGGAGGATCGGCATATATTTCCGGTTTGGAACCCGGTCCTATTCTGGCTAACGGCCAGCCGGCAGACCCGACCGACCCTAAATGGTCTATTTATACATCAAGGCCGGATGTTTACCCGGGCGGCCCTGCCGTAGACCTTAGCGGTGAAGTTGCTGCTTATGCAGAAGGCGGTCAATCTGTTACTCAAGCTTCATTAAGAGCACAATACGAATACGACTGGACAAACTGGCCTGCTGCAGGTACTGCAAACGATTTAGGCGCACCGTTCCAAGATGTTAACCATGACGGCAAATATGAACCCAACATCGATATACCCGGTGTTCCCGGTGCAGACCAAACAGTTTACTTTGTTGCTAACGATGAAGACCCAACGCTTACTGCAGGGCTGTATGGTGCAAAACCTTTAGGAGTTGAATTGCAGGTTACCTACTGGGCATATAACCAGCAGGGAGCTCTTGGAAATATGTACTTTAAAAAATGGAATATTATTAATAATGGCTACCAGAAATACAACATCGACAGTATGTTCGTATCCTTCTGGACAGATGTAGACCTAGGATTTGCCGGTGATGACCTGGTTGCCAATGACACCACATTAAGCATGCAAATAGTCTATAACGGTAATGCGACGGATGCAGTTTATTCTCCGTTACCGCCTCCGGCAGACGGCTTCGACTTTTTCCAAGGACCAACAGTTCCCGGTAACCCGACAGATTCTGCAATTTTCATTGAACCGCCGTTTAACTTCGGCTATATTCACGGAAAGAAAACTCTTCCAATGACTGCAGCATACGCCTTTATAAACGGAAGTGCAACTTTAGGTGATCCGCCTCAGGGCGACCCTTCAGGTTCAACTCAATTTTATCATTTCTTTAACGGTGAAGTCGGATTAACCGGTGTGAAATTTCAGAATCCTATAACGGGTAAGCCGACCCCATTTATATACTCAGGAGATCCTGTAACCGGAACCGGATGGCTTGACGGTATTCAGTATCCTCCCGGAGACAGAAGAGAAGGAATGGCTTCCGGGCCGTTTGACTTAGCCCCCGGCGATACACAGCAGGTTGTTGTAGCTGAAATTTTTGCAGGTGCAATTCCCGGTGTAGACCGTTTATCGGCAATAAGTTTGTTAAGATTTTACGATGTTACCGCACAGCAGTCTTATAACAACTTCTTCCAGATCCCCAGTCCGCCGCCTCCGCCTAAAGTAAGCGTGGTACAATCCAACGGTAAAATTGTTTTAGACTGGGGCGAAGATGCTTCGGCAGTTGCCGCAACGGAAAACTACAGCAGCCTTGGATATAAATTTGAAGGCTACAATGTTTACATGCTGCCTCCTCCAAATTCAGGCCTTACTGCTAAACGTCTTGCTACTTATGATGTAGTTGACGGAGTTCTTAAAGTAGAGGATCAACATTTTGATGTAAGCAGCGGCGCTGTTTTACCTTATATATCCGAGTTTGGAAATGATACGGGAATTCAAAGATCATTTGCTGATTCTACGGATCCGTTTAGCGGCAATCAGCCGCTTGTAGACGGCGTTCCATATCAATTTGCGGTAACAGCATACGGTTACAATGCAAACGGTGTTCCTCATGCATTAGAAAATCCAATGGCCTCTACGGAAGTTACTGTTGTTCCGCAATCGGCTAACCCCGGAGTTACATCCCAACCGATCGGCAATTTTTCAAATGTTATACATAGCGGCACGGCTAATGCAAATGTTAGTGTAAAAGTAGTAAATCCAAATGACGTAACCGGTGATAAATACCAGGTATCTTTCCACAATGAACTTTACTCGCTTGGTTCTGATGCTGTTTGGAAAGATATAACTCCTCCAAGCAAGCGAAGCGGAGTTCAAGATTTAACTGGTTCAAGTTTATCTTCCGCAGCTGCCTGGGATGAAACTAAAGGCTTGTTTACAATTCATTATATGGTAAGTGTAGTTTCTCCTAACTATGATTACTGTGACGGTGTTAAAATTCAATTACCTGCAAGCGTTAATGTAGATAGTATATACGAGCCGGTTAGCAATAATAACGGTAATCCTATACCGTATGTATATGATAAATCTACAAATACGGTGATATTTAGTACGGTTAATCCGGATTCATTAGCATCAGGCGATTCAACATACAGAACTCAAAACGGTGTTTTTGCCGGCGGTGAAGATATTCAAATATCTGTTCACGCACCTGCCACATTACCTATAATAGCTAAGTATACAATGTATGATGATAACTGGGGTGATAATAACGGTTATTACGGCGGCTTTATTGATGTTAATGGGGTGGATACTCTGACAAAAATAAACAATCAAGTTATCACTCAGCATCAATGGAATGTTACCGATCTTACAACCGGTAAGGTAGTTCTGAAAAATCAAACAATATATGACGGAGTAGATATTTATGCTCCCGACTATTACTTTGCAAATACCGGTCTTTACGGCCCCGGCGGTTCAAGCGGAAGTAAGGTATCAAACATTGGTATTGGTGCCAATGTAATATTCGATGGAATACAACTTAATGTTGCAGGAAATTTTACGGCACCTACTACGATAGGAAGCCTTACATTGAACGGTCAGCCTTTAGGTATAAATTTGTCAACAGGTCCCTGGCAGGTTTATGATTTTTCTGACTTTGGATTTAACGGAACAGCCAATGCTACATTAACCCTTTACAACGGCGGTGTAACAGTTGGTGCTACCGATATAAACAGCTTACAGCAGGATTATGAACTAAAGTGGAACGGAGTATTAGCTAAAAAAGTAGTAAACGGTGATACTGTAATATATGTCGCATCCGGCGGACAGATGGCTACTTTGTTTGGTGCTTCCGGTTATTCAATTAAAGATCACCCGTTGAATCCTAATCCCGGCAGTGATAAGCCATTTATGATTAGAATTCCATTTGAGGTTTGGAATACAACCAAGAATGAACAGGTTAATCTATTGGTTTATGATCGAGAAGGTTCATGGCCTTCTAATGATTTCCAGGTTTGGAATACTATTAACAGAATGTATGTGTGGGCTGTAAATACCAAATATAATGCTACCACACCTTTAGATCCTGCCGGTACTACGGTTGCCGATAGTGCAACATGGAACTGGGTATTTTTTGCTTCACAGTTTAAAACCGGTGATGATTTAAAAATAACTTATAATAATCCTTTACAAATTGGTAAAGATACATATTCCTTTACAGTGCCAAAGACTTCATATTCAGCTACTAAAGCAAGAGAAGATGTAACTAAAATTAATGTATTTCCTAATCCCTATTATGGAGTAAACTCCCTAGAGACATCCAAGTATAATCGTTTTGTTACTTTTACTCATTTACCTGCAAAGGCAACCATACACATATTCAACCTTGCCGGTGTAATGGTAAGAACAATACAGCATACTGACGGTACACAATTTGAAGAATGGGATTTAAAGAATGATTCCGGCCTGCCTGTAGGCAGCGGCTTATATATTGCATATATAGATATGCCTGATATCGGACAGACAAAAATACTTAAGCTGGCAATTATTCAGGAACAACAATATCCCGATCATTTTTAATGAAGTTTAAAACTCAAGGAGTAGAAATGAAAATTACATTAAGAATTTTATTTATAGTGGCTATCTTCCTAATGGGGATGGATAGTGCATTTGCCGGCGGAGGTTCTAGAACCGGAACCGGCGGCGCAACGGAATTATTAATACCTGTGGGTACCAGAGGAATCGGTTTGGGCGGTTCCAGTGTTGCTACGGAAATGGGCCTGGACGCTTTGTACTGGAACCCGGCAGGTGTTGCAATGATGAACAACTCGGTTTCGGCGGAATTCTCTCACATGAATTATATTGCCAATATCGGAGTTGAATACGGAGCTGTTGCAGTTAACTTTCACGATTTCGGTGTTTTATCACTGGATATTAAATCTTTAAATATAGGCTCTATAAATGTTACAACCGACCAGCAGCCTGACGGTACTGGGCAGACTTTTTCTCCGCAGTTTCTTGTTGCGGGTGCAACTTATTCAAAGTTGTTAACTGACCGTATTGCAATAGGAATAACCTTTAATTATATCTCCGAAGATATAGCGCAGGTAAGCGCTTCCGGTATTGCTTTTAATGCCGGTATCCAGTATAAAAATTTAGGTGATGTAAACGGGTTAAGCTTCGGAATTGTAGTAAAAAATATTGGGCCTCAAATGACGTACACCGGTACCGGTTTAACGATTCAGGCTTCTCCGACAGGTTCCAATTCCAATCCTGCGTTAGGATTTGACAGGGCGCCGAGTTTTTACTCAATTAACGCTGCGTCATTCTCATTACCTTCCCAATTCGATATCGGATTGGGTTATGAACCTGTAATTAATGATATGAATACTTTAAAAGTATCCGGAGTATTTGAAAACAATAACTACCAGGGCGACTTGTACAATCTCGGTCTGGAATACGGTTACAATAAAATGTTCTTTTTACGCGGCGGATATTCAATTTCGCCGAAGAGCCAGGATCCTAATTACATTTACGGATTTACAGCCGGTGCAGGTATAGAATATAATTTAGGCGGTATCAATTTAAAAGTTGATTATGCTTACAGAGCTGCAAAATATTTTACCGGTAATAATGTATTTTCAGTTGAATTAGGATTCTAAAATTTTTATCCTCCTCATATCTCACTCTCCTGTTCCGTGCGGTCACGGTAAGCCGCACGGAACTATTTAGTGAGGAGGTAAATTTTTTTAATTAATAGCCGTTCGATTTATCGGATATTTTATACTCACATTTAGGCTTTGGTTGCGTTTTAATAAAAAATGCAGCTAAAACCTTTTTTGTTTTTAAATCGGTACCATTCAAAGGAAGCAATTCTCCCTAATTCAATCAAGGCAAT